>NZ_JBSFUW010000051.1:0-40448 GCF_053591995.1 Streptomyces sp. NPDC002835
GTCCGTGACACGGGCTTGTCCATGCCGACAGCCGCCCGGACCCGGCCGAGCGTCCGCCATGCCGCGGCCAGGTCCGCGGCCCCGCCCCGCCGTTGCTTCGTCAGTGCTTCGTCAGTGCCCGTACTGCGACCTGCCGGCGCTACGACGGGACGGCGACGGTGTCGGTGTGCGGCTCGTCGCCCTCCGCCTGACCGCTCTCGGGCCGATCGCCCTCCGGTTCGCCGGACGCGGGCTCACCGGACGCGGGCCCGGACTCGTCGGGCTCGGGCTCCTGCGGCGGGTCGGTCAGCTGCTCGCGCAGATAGTTCCAGACCACCGCGATCAGCGCGGCGACCGGTACGGCCAGCAGGCTGCCCACGACGCCGGCCAGGCTCCCGCCCAACGTCACCGCCAGCAGGATCACCGCCGCGTGCAGGCCAAGCCCGCGGCTCTGGATCATGGGCTGGAACACATTGCCCTCGAGCTGCTGCACCACGACGATGATCGCCAGCACGAGCAGCGCGTCCGTCAGCCCGTTCGACACCAGTGCGATGAGCACCGCGACCAGACCGGCGAACAGGGCGCCCACGATCGGCACGAACGCGGACACGAAGGTCAGCACCGCCAGCGGAAGCACCAGCGGGACGTCCAGGATCCACAGCCCGAGGCCGATGAAGACGGCGTCGAGCAGGCCGACGAACGCCTGGGACCGCACGAACGCGCCGAGAGTGTCCCAACTGCGCGCGGCCACGGTCGGAATGTCGGCGGCGAGCCGGCCGGGGAGCTGACGGGCGAGCCACGGCAGGAACCGCGGGCCGTCCTTGAGGAAGAAGAACATCAGGAAGAGCGCCAGGACTGCGGTGACCACACCGCTGAACACGGTGCCCACTCCCGAGACGACCGTGGTGACCATGCTGCCGACGCTGTCCTGGACGCGGGCGGTCGCGGTGTCGAGCGCCCCGGTGATCTGGTCGTCGCCGATGTTCAGCGGCGGTCCGGCGGCCCACTCGCGGAGCTGCTGGATGCCTGCCACCACGCCGTCGGCGAGCTCGCCGGACTGGGAGGCCACCGGCACCGCGATCAGCGCCACGATGCCCGCGGTGGCGGAGAGGAAGAGCAGGGTCACCACCGCGGCGGCCAGGGCGGGAGGCCATCCGTGCCCGCGCAGGAAGCGGGCCAGCGGCCAGGTCAGCGTCGTGAGGAACAATGCCACGACGAGCGGCCACACGACCGGCCACATCCGGCCGAGAAGCCAGAGGGCCACCCCGGCCGCCACCAGGACCAGCAACAACTCGACGGAGACACGCGCCGAAGCGCGGAGCGCGGCGCGTGTTCTCGTGGAACTCAATGTGGCAGACATGGAGTTCACCCTATTCGTACTTCAGCCCCACCTATGTCCGGCCACCCACGGCGTACGGGCCCCGCCGGCACCCCGTACCGCCGGTGTCCGGCCGCGCTACGGCGTGTACGGGGCGTCGCTGTGGCGGACTTCGACCATGGCGGGCTCCATGACCCGGTAGTCGGCGGTCCGCCTGACCGTCACCACGGCCGCCGGATCGGTGTCACGGCGGGTGAGGTACACGACGGTCGCCTGCCTCGCGGGCGGCGTCGCCGCGTCGATCGAGACCACCGGTGTGCGGTCGCCGAGCGGGGCCGCGGCGGCCGGGACCGGGGTTCCGGCGTCGTTGCGCCAGGTGACGAGGGCGTAGAACCTGCCGGTGCCCCCGGAGGTGACCTTGATGGCGCCCACGGCGTCCGCCGCCGCGTCGCCCGTCATGTTCCCGATGCCGCACCGCGGCTGCAGCTCGATCACCACGCCGTCGCCCTCCCACCGTCCGTCCCGGAGGGCGATGTCCCCCTCGGGGACGTCGGGCAGTCGCAGGGATGAGTTCTGCAGCTCGGCGTTCCGCAGCTGGTCGCAGGTCAGCGCCCGTGCGGGGCCGCTGCCTCCGGGCCTCTTCGAAGCATCCGCCGACGGCTTGGCCGATTCCTTGCCCTCGCCCTTGCCCGGGTCACTGCCGGGTGTCTTCGAAGAGGCGGCAGGCTTGGGCCCCTTCGACCCCGAGCCGTCCCCGCCGTCTTCCGCGGGCCGGCACCCCACCGCGCCCGACGCCAGCGCGAGCGCGGCCACCAGCCCCGCACCCCGTCTCAGGCACCTCCTGGATCCCTTCACTGAAGGTCCCCCCTTGTCCGCTTCGTGCCGATCGCATGCGCGCTCGGCACGGTCGAAGACGCGCCATTTTCCACGATGGTTGCGGATACCGGGCACTGTTGTCGGACACGGTGCCCCATACGGTCCGCAACCGGTCCGGACGGCCCGGGTGTCCGGGAGACCTGCTTGCCGGCCAGTGCCAGGCCGGCGCCGTCCCGGAGGTCCGGGAAGCCCTGCGCGATGACGGCCGACGGGCCGAGACCCGCCTTGCGGGTGACGAGGGCGCGCAGCCCGGCCGGATCCGGGCTCTGCCAGACTGCTCGGGTGATCGTCAGAACAGCCGAAGAGCAGGACTTCCCGGGTTTCCTGGCCCTGGCGGCCCAGGTCGAGCACTGGTTCGGTCCGATGGTGGAGGACGCCGGCTTCCATGACGCCGTACGGGAGCACATACGCCGGTCCATGGCGCTCGTCGCCGTCTCCCCCGGCCGGCCGGAGCCCCTCGGCGGGCTGCTGTTCGGGGCGAAGGCGCCGGTCCACCACGTCCACTGGCTCGTGGTCTGCGAGTCGGCGCGGGGGCAGGGCGTCGGGCAGGCGCTGATGGCGGACTCCCTGCGCAGGTGGGTGCGCGGGCCCGCCACCCTCGAGGTGGTCACCTTCGGCGCCGGCCATCCGGGAGCCGTCGCCAGTGGTGCCCGCGACTTCTACGAGCGTCTCGGCTTCACCGCCGCCGAGGTCACGGAGCCGGGCCCGGAAGGCGGTTCGCGCCAGATCTTCCGGCGGGCCGTCGCCTGATCCGGCAGGCGAGGGTGCTGACGAGGCCGTACGGGAGACGAGCACGGCAAGGACCCGTGCGAGCAGCGGGCCTGCTCCCGCCGGAGCGGGTGACCCGGGCGTGTCCGCGCAACGGCCCCAGGGGACCTGAACCGGACACCCGTTCACGGGGTAGCTCGATGGGGTATTCCGTGCCCCCCGCCTCCCCACCGCCAGCATGATCGGACCGGCCGCACGGTGACGCCGCGCACCACGGCCGGGGATCGCTCTCGGAGGGCAGGTGCAGGTGCATGGCGCACACGAGGCAGCAGGGCCGGGGCGCCTGGACGAACAGGCCGTGCTGCTGGCCGCCGGACCGGCTGATCAAGAACTCCACACACCCCGAGCGACGGCGCGCCCCCGTGGACCCCGCGGTCACGCCGACGCTCGGGCAGCTTCCACGATGCCGTCCACGGCGCGGCCGATGCGCGCAGCGGCACGCTGCGGGTCGTCGGGCCGGCCGGCGTCCAGCCAGCCGACGACCGCCTCCACGGTGAACGCCGGGATCACCCGCGCCGCCCAGTCCAGCCAGGGCCCCTCGGGGATGAGCCGCGCCAGATTGCGCCGGGCGACCTCGGCGGAGGCCTCCGTGATGCTGTCCACCAGGTCGCGGAACTCCGGCTCACGGGCGGCGTGGCTGAACAGCAGCCGGAAGGCGTCCGCGTCGGCGTCGGCCGCGCCGATGAGCGCGGGGATGGACGAGCCGTCGAAGTCGTCCGTCCCCACCGTGCCCGCCACCCGCTCACAGGCCCGGTCCAGGGCCGCCCGGTACATGTCGGCCTTCGACTCGAAGTGCCGGTAGAGCAGCACGCGCGTGATGCCCGCCTCCGCCGCGACGTCGTCCAGGCCGGTGCTCGCGAAACCCGCGCGGGCGAAGGCGCGCGTCGCGGCGTCGAGGATCTGCTCACGCCGCTCCGCCCGCTTCATCCGCTTCACGGGCCCGGCCGCGGTGGCCTCGTTGTCGGCGGCTGCCATGACCCCCACCTCTCTTGTTTACATGCAAGTATACAACTACGCTTGTTTACGTCCACGTATACAAGTCTGCGTTTACGAGGGAGTCTCCCATGACCGCCCAACTGCCCTTCGACCAGCCCGGTCCCCTCCAGGTGCCCCCGCTGCTGCGCCGGCTCCAGACCGAGGGCCCGGTCCACCGGATCCGCACCCGGGTGGGGGACGAGGCCTGGCTGGTCACCCACTACGACGACGTACGCGCCCTGCTCGACGACGACCGGCTCGGGCGCTCCCACCCCGATCCCCGACACGCGGCCCGCTCCAGCGAGTCGGCCCTGTTCGGCGGCCCGCTGGGCGACCACACGACCGAGGAGACCGACCACCGGCGGATGCGCTCCCTGCTGCAGCCCCATTTCTCCCCTCGTCTGATGCGAGCCTTCCGCCACCGCGTCGAGGCGCTGACCGCGGAACTCCTCGACGACCTCGCGCGACAGCCGCAGCCCGCCGACCTCAATACCCATCTGGCCCTGCCCCTGCCGATCCTGGCGATCTGCGAACTGCTCGGAGTCCCCTACGAGGACCGGGAACGGTTCCGCGCCTGGACGCAGGCGGCGGCGGACATCAACGACAGGGCCCGCTCCGAACAAGGACTGGGAGACCTCTTCACGTACGGCCAGGGCCTCGTCGCCGCCAAGCGCCGTACGCCGGGCCAGGACGTGATCTCCCGGCTCTGCGCGACCGACGGCGTCGGCGACGACGAGATCGCCATGCTGTCGATGGCCCTGCTGTTCGCCGGCCACGAGACCACCGTCGTCCAACTCGGCCTGGGCGCGGTTCTCCTGCTCGGCGACCGGAGCCAGTGGCAGGCGCTGACCGGGGATCCTTCGCTCGTCCCGGGGGCGGTGGAGGAGATCCTGCGCGCACCGGGCAGGGGCGGCGGCGGCATACCGCGCTATGCGCGCACCGACCTGGAGATCGGCGGTGTCACCGTCCCGGCCGGCAGCCTTCTGATGCTCGACAACGGCGCCGCCAACCATGACGCCGCCGTGTTCGAGGACCCGGACCGGTTCGACATCGCCCGCCCCGCGGCGGCGTCCCACCTCACCTTCGGGCACGGCGCCCGCTACTGCATCGGCGCCCCGCTGGCCCGTATGGAACTCCAGGTCGCGTTCGCGCAACTCCTCGACAGGTTCCCCGACATGCGACTCGCCGTGGACGTCGACGACCTCACCGTACGGAAGGACGTCCTCACGGGCGGCATCGTCGCCCTGCCCGTCGTGTGGTGACCACGCGAGCAGCACCGGGAAATTCGGTGGCGGAGCGGCCTCGGCGGCGCCGAGGATCACGCCATGGGCTTCTTCCTGCGTACCGAGCGGATGGCGCTGCGACCGTTCACCGCCGACGACACGGACCGGCTGGCCGAACTCGACAGTGATCCCGAGGTGATGCGGTACCTCAACGGCGGTCGCCCCACGCCCCGGGACACCGTCCGCACCGTGCAACTGCCACGCCTCCTCCACCGCCACCCGTGCACCGGAACCCATGGTTTCTGGGCCGCCGAGACCAGGGACACGCAGACGTTCCTCGGCTGGTTCGAACTCCGCCCGCTGGACGACGGCAGTCCGGCGGTGGTCGAGCTCGGCTACCGCCTGCGCCGGGCCGCCTGGGGCCACGGCTACGCCACGGAGGGCTCGCGGGCCCTGATCCGCAAGGGGTTCACCGAGCTGGGCGCCGAGCGGGTGACTGCGAACACGATGGCGGTCAACGCCGGTTCACGGCGGGTGATGGAGAAGTCGGGACTGGCTTATGTCCGCACCTACTTCGGCGACTGGCCGGAGACCATCCCCGGCTCCGAGCACGGCGAGGTCGAGTACGCGCTGACGAAGAGCGAGTGGGAGCGGCGGACGTCGCGCCGCGCCGGCTGAGACACCCACCGAGCGGCAACACCGGGCAGCGGGGCCGTCGCCGCGGATGCCTGTGGCGGCGGCACCGTGCGGTCAGGTGCCGAGTGCGTGCCCCGTCGTCGCGTCCACGTGGTCGGGGATCTCGTCGTGGCGGTCGCCGACCGTCGGTGTGCCGGTGGGCTCGAAGAGCAGGAGTGCCGCACCGGTGGGGGCGTACGGCTTGTGCTCCGTGCCTCGCGGGACGGTGAAGACCGACCCCTTCGGAAGCCGGACCGTACGCTCCCCGGCCGGCTCGCGCAGAGAGATGTGCAGTTCGCCGTCGAGGACCAGGAAGAACTCGTCGGTGTCGTCGTGGGAGTGCCAGAGGTGTTCGCCCTCGACCTTGGCGATGCGTACGTCGTAGTCGTTGACGCGGGTGACGATGCGGGGGCTCCACAGTGCGTCGAACGAGGCGAGGGCTTCGCCGAGGGCGAGGGGTTCGTTGGTCATGTGTGCATCCTTGCCGGTTGAGCGCCGCCTGCGCGAGGGTCAGGGCCCGGCCGGGTCCCGCAGGAGCCGTACCCGGAAACCTCCGGCGCCGTCGAACCGTACTTCGTGCACGGCGTCGAAGCCGTCGGCGGCGGACGGGCGGCGCAGTTTGCGGAGGGTGGCGTGGACGCCGACGTCCGGGACGCGTTCCGGGCCTTCGCGGGCGGCGTTGCGCCGCAGCGATCCCTCGACGTCGGGCGGGAACCAGTACGCCGCCACCACGGCCCCCAGCTCGTGGCCCAGCTCGATCAGCGGCCCCCACTCCTCCGGGGACGGGTTGGTGTTGTCCACGGCCACCGGGGTCCCCGCGGTCAGGGCCTCCTCGACGAAGCGCATCTGCCGCCGCTGCTTGTTCCTGGCCGCCCGGGGGAACATGTCCTTGCTCACCAGGGCGTGGTCGGTGGCGAGCCGCTGCCGGTAGAAGGTCGACTTGCCCGCGGCCTGCAGCCCGACCAGCACCGCGACTTCGAGCCCGCGTCCGTCCACGGCCATCGCGTATCGCTCCTGTCCCTCCCGTACGGTGGCCGACCCGCTCGCCGCCGCGCCCCCACGGCGCGCCGCTCGGCGGTGACGCGGCCGCGGGGTGCGCCGGGCTCGCGCCGGCGGGGGCGCAGGGGCCGGGGTCAGCCGCCGATGCGGGTACGCAGCAGCTGCTTGCCCATCTCCGCGCCCTTGCGGCTGTCGGCCTGGGCCTTGCGGAACAGCTCGGCGACGTCGCTGTCGCCGTCGCGGTCCGCGTCCTGGATGTACGTCTCCAGCCGCAGGGCGTTGTTCAGGCAGCTCTCGACGTACCAGATCAGGTTGTAGTCCTTGTCCTTGGTACCTGTGACCCCGCCGGTTTCGGTGGTGCTGGCCATGCTGGACCCGCCTTTCGGTGTCGTGGATCGGGTGGCGCCCGCAGCCGGCCGGCGCTCCACCCCGGGACAGACCCGACCGTAGCGGCGTGGCGGGGCCGGGCCGGAGCAGCGGCGCTGGGCGACCGGGCCGTTCACACCAACGGCTGTGTCCTGCCGCCTCGACGCCGGCTCAGGGAGTCCCCGGCCCCGCCGTGTCGGCGGCCGGCGGACCGGTGACGGAGACCTGGGCGGGGCGCAGGAGTTGGTCCCCGACGCGGTATCCGTGCCGGAACACCTCCGTGCAGACGGCCTGGGCCGCGTCGTCGGACGAGGTGTAGGCGAGCGCTTCGTGGGTCCGCGGGTCGAAGGGCTCCCCCGGTTCTCCGACCGTACGCAGTCCGAGCGCCGCCAGCTGCTCGTCGAGCACCTCGGCCACCGCGCCGATCCCGTCGTCGGGCCCCTGCTTGCGTGCCCCTTCGAACGCGTCGAGTACGGGAAGCAGCGCGGCCAGGACGTTGGTCACGGCGATCTCCCGGATGGCCAGCCGGTCCCGCCGCACGCGCTTGCGGTAGTTGTCGTACTCGGCCTTCACGCGTTGCAGGTCGGCCGTCAGTTCGGCGTTCGCGTCGCGCAGGCGGGCCAACTCGGTCCGCGCGCGCCGCGGTTCGGCGGACTCCGGCCCTGCCGGCGCGTGGTTCTCCCGCCCGGCGGGCGCCTCGTAGGTCTCCCGCCCGGCGGGCGCCTCGTGCGGCGAGGGCGTAGCGGGCTCGGCCGGGCGGCGCGGCTGGAGGGTGACCGGGTCGATCCTGCGGCGGTCGCGGATCACGACGGGTGGCCGCCGGTCCGATGCGTTCCTGACGTCGGAGTCCTGGCTCATCCGGTGCCTCCCTTCTCCTCGTCGTCGTCCACGATCTCCGCGTCGACGACCTGGTCGTCCTGGTCCTCCGCCGCCGACGCCGTACCGGTGCCGGCCGTCCCGGCCGTACCGGCGCCCGCCCCCGCGCCCGCGCCCTCGGTCTGCGCCTGGGCGTACAGCGCGGACCCGATCCGCTGGGCGGCCGCGGTGGCCTTCTCGGTGGCGGTGCGGATCTCGGCGGTGTCCTCGCCCTTGAGCTTCTCCTTGACCTCCGCCAGAGCCGCCTGGGTCTCGGACCGTACGTCGTCGGGGATCTTGTCGCGGTTGTCCTGGAGCAGCTTCTCCGTCTGGTAGACGGTGCTCTCCGCCTGGTTGCGGGTCTCCGCGGCCTCCTTGCGGCGGCGGTCGTCCTCCGCGTGCTGCTCCGCCTCCCGGACCATGCGGTCGATGTCCTGCTTCGGCAGCGAGGAACCGCCGGTGACGGTCATCTTCTGCTCCCTGCCGGTGGCGAGGTCCTTTGCCGCGACGTGCATGATGCCGTTGGCGTCGATGTCGAAGGCGACCTCGATCTGCGGCACGCCGCGCGGGGCCGGCGGCAGACCGGTCAGCTCGAACACCCCGAGCTTCTTGTTGTACGCCGCGATCTCACGCTCGCCCTGGTAGACCTGGATCTGCACGGACGGCTGGTTGTCCTCGGCCGTCGTGAAGATCTCGGACCGCTTGGTCGGGATCGTGGTGTTGCGCTCGATGAGCTTGGTCATGATGCCGCCCTTGGTCTCGATACCGAGGGACAGCGGGGTCACGTCGAGGAGCAGGACGTCCTTGACCTCACCCTTGAGCACACCGGCCTGCAGCGCGGCGCCGATCGCGACGACCTCGTCCGGGTTCACGCCCTTGTGCGGGTCCTTGCCGGTCAGTTCCTTGACCAGTCCGGTCACCGCCGGCATCCGCGTCGAGCCGCCGACCAGGATCACATGGTCGATGGCCGCCACGTCGATCCCGGCGTCCTTGATCGCGTTGTGGAACGGGGCCTTGCAGCGATCGAGCAGATCGGCCGTGAGCTGCTCGAACTGGGCGCGGGTCAGCTTCTCGTCCAGATGCAGGGCGCCCTCGGCGGAGGCCGTGATGTACGGCAGGTTGATCGACGTCTCGGTGGACGAGGACAGCTCGATCTTCGCCTTCTCCGCGGCCTCGCGCAGACGCTGGAGCGCCATCCTGTCCTTGGACAGGTCGATGCCGTGGCCGTTCTTGAACTGCTTGACCAGATGGTCGACGATCCGCTGGTCCCAGTCGTCACCGCCGAGGTGCGTGTCGCCGTTGGTCGCCTTCACCTCGACCAGCCCCTCGCCGATCTCCAGCAGCGAGACGTCGAAGGTGCCGCCGCCGAGGTCGAAGACGAGGATCGTCTGGTCGTTCTCCTTGTCCAGCCCGTACGCCAGGGCGGCCGCGGTGGGCTCGTTGATGATCCGCAGCACCTTCAGGCCGGCGATCTCACCGGCCTCCTTCGTCGCGGTGCGCTGGCTGTCGTTGAAGTACGCCGGGACGGTGATCACCGCGTCGGTGACGTCCTCGCCGAGATACGCCTCCGCGTCACGCTTCAGCTTCTGCAGGACCCGTGCCGAGATCTCCTGCGTGGTGTACCGCTTGCCGTCGATGTCCCCGGAGTCCGGGAAGCGCCACTGGGCCTCGCCGATGTGCCGCTTGACGGAGCGTGCGGTGCGGTCGACGTTGGTCACCGCCTGGCGCTTGGCGAGCTCACCGACGAGCACGTCGCCGTTCTTGGCGAACGCCACCACCGACGGTGTGGTCCTGGCGCCCTCGGTGTTCGCGATGACCGCCGGTTCACCGCCCTCCAGGACACAGACCACGGAGTTCGTGGTTCCCAGATCGATTCCGACTGCTCGGGCCATGGCCGCCTCCTCAAGGTTGCCACCGCGGATCTGCCGTCCCCTCCTACATAAAACTTGAGTGCCCTGGAGTCAAGTAGCCGCCCGGAGGCCCCTGCCCGGCCGGTCGGCTCCGGGTGCGTCGTGGTCAGCCGCCTTCCCCCTGAAGGGGCAGCCGGCCGCCGGAGGCCACGGGACCGGGCCGCTCGGGGACGGGCGTCTCCAGCATGGGCGTCTCCTCAGCCGCCGCCTCGTCCTTCTCCGCCGTCTCCTCCGTCCGGCCCTTCGCCGCCGTCCCGCCCGTGAGCGAACCGAGCGCGTCCGCCAGCTTCTCGGCGCTCTGCTGTTGCTGCTCGCGTTCCCTCGGGGTGGACCGTTCCAGGAAGCGCAGCAGCTCGACGGGGAAGGGCAGGACCAGGGTCGAGTTCTTCTCGGCGGCGACCGCCACGACGGTCTGCAGCAGCCGCAGTTGCAGGGCGGCCGGCTCGTCGGCCATCGCACCGGCCGCCTCCGCCAGCTTCTTCGACGCCTGCAGCTCGGCGTCGGCGTTGATGACGCGCGCCCGCCGCTCGCGGTCCGCCTCGGCCTGCCGGGCCATCGACCGCTTCATGGTCTCGGGCAGGGAGACGTCCTTGATCTCCACCCGGTCGATGGTGACGCCCCACTCGACGGCGGGGCTGTCCATCATGAGCTCCAGCCCCTCATTGAGCTTCTCCCGGTTCGAGAGCAGATCGTCGAGGTCGCTCTTGCCCAGGATCGAACGCAGGGAGGTCTGCGCCATCTGGGAGACCGCGAACCGGTAGTCCTCGACCCGGATGATCGCGTCGGCCGGGTCGACCACCTTGAAGTAGATGACCGCGTCCACCCGGACCGTGACGTTGTCCCGCGTGATGCCGTCCTGCGCGGGCACCGGCATGGTCACGATCTGCATGTTCACTTTGTGCATCCGGTCCACGCCCGGGATGATCATGGTGAATCCCGGCATGCGTATCCCGCCGTGCAGCCGCCCGAAGCGCAGGACCACCCCTCGCTCGTACTGCTTCACCACCCGGGCGGCCGCCGCCACGTACGCCACCACACCGGAGCCCGCCAGGGCCAACGCTGTCAGCAGATCCTCGACCATGACAGCCACCTCCTCCAGGAACGGGGCCCATTTTCGGGATATACCCCTTTTGCCAACCCTTGACCCGATCGGCGGACAGCGGATCGGGCCGGGGGCAGACGGGGGCGCCGGCCGAAGGCCGGCGAGCCGGCTCAGTCCGCCGGCGGCAGGAGGAAGGCGCGCCGTTCCTCCGCGGTCGGCATCCGGAAGACGCGCGAGCGGGCCCGGCGCAGCAGGACGTCGAGGTCGGGGTCGGTCAGGTCCCAGATGCGTACGGTCCGGTCGCGGGACGCCGTCGCCAGCCGCGAGCCGTCCGGGTGCCAGCTCAGGCCGTTCGCCCAGTCGGCGTGCACGCCGACCACGGCGATCTGTGCGGCGGTGTCCGGATCCCACAACCGGACCGTCCGGTCGCGCGACACCGAGGCGATACGGGTGCCGTCCGGCGACCAGGCGACGTCCTGGACCCGGTCCTCGTGGCCCGCCATGACCGCGAGCTGAGTCCCGTCGACCGGGTCCCACAGCCGGATGGTGCGGTCGCGTGAGCCGGTCGCGAGCCGGCGGCCGTCCGGCGACCAGTCGATCCTCCAGGGGTGGTCCCGGTGGCCGTGGAGCGTGATGACGGGCGTGCCGTCGTCGGCGTCCCAGACGATGACCCTCCGGTCGGTGGCGGAGGTGGCGAGCCGGCGGCTGTCCGGCGACCAGGCCGCCCCGCTGATCCAGTCGTCGTGGCCGCGCACCGCCATACCGCGGGCCAGTACGTGCACGACCTGGGCGGTGTCCGCGTCCCAGATCCGGGCCGTGCTGTCGCGCGACGCGGTGGCGATGCGGCGCCCGTCGGGCGACCAGGCGACCGTGGACACCTCGTCCGTGTGGCCGCGCAGCACCATGCCCTCGCCGGTTCCGTCGGCGGCCCGGATCACGGCGGAGCCGTCCCGCAGCGCCGCCACCAGGCGCGTTCCGTCGGGCGCCCACGCCACGTCGGACATCTCGCCGCCGTCGCGGAGCACTGCGGTCCGCCGCCCGGTGGCGGCCTCCCAGATCCGTACGGTGCCGTCCTGCGAGGCACCGGCCACCCGTGTGCCGTCCGGCGACCAGGCGGCCTGCCACACCGAGTCCTCGTGGCCGCGCAGCACGTCCGCCCGGTCCCCGACGTCCCAGACGGCCAGCAGCCGGTCACGGGACGCCGTCGCCACCTGCCGTCCGTCCGGGGACCAGGCGATCGCGTACAGGGTGTCGGTGTGTCCGTTCAGCCAGGTCCGTGCGTCGCCCGAGCCGTTGCGGGCGAGGTCCCAGACGCGGGCCGTCCGGTCCTGGTCCCCGGCGGCCAGCCGAGTCCCGTCCGGGGACCAGGCCAGGCAGTAGAGGCCGTCCATGCTTTCGAGCTTGTGTTCCACGGTCCAGTCGCGCGTGGACCAGATCCGTACCGTGCGGTCCCTGGAGGCGAGGCGGCTGCCCTCGGGTGACCAGCGCACCGCTTCGACGATGTCCTGGTGGTCGGTGAGCACATGCCGCACGTCGCCGGTGGCCGCGTCCCAGACGCGCACCGTCCCGTCCTCGCCCGAACTGGCGATGTGCCTGCCGTCCGGTGACCAGTGCACGCTCCACACCATGCGCTCGTGTCCGTGGAGCTGGGCCCCTTCGGCGTAGGTCCGGGCGTCCCAGACGCGCAGTACCCGGTCGCTGCCCGCGGAGACGAGACGGGATCCGTCGGGCGACCAGGCCACGGCGGCGAGGCCGTCGCGGGGTGCTCCCGCGGCGCTCGTGTGGTCGAGGACGGCGAGCTGGGCCCAGGTCGCGGTGGACCACACGCTCACCAGGCCGTTCCGTGCGGCGCAGGCGAGTCTGCCGCCGTCGGGCGACCAGGCCATGTCGCGCAGGAAACCGCCCGGGGCCTCGACGACCACCGGGCCGGTGTCGTCGTCGCCCGCGGGCCAGACGCGGATCCTGCCGTCGCCGCAGCACGCGGCCAGCCGTGTGCCCTCCGGCGACCAGGCGACGCCCGTGACGGAGTGACCGAACCCCTGCCGGACCGTACGGAGCCGGGACGCGCCCAGCGCGGTCTGCAGTGCCAGCGCTGACGTCGGCGTCGCCGCGCACTCCTCCACGGCGGCGAGTGCCGCCATGACGGCCGAATCCGGCTCGCGCTCGACGTTCTCAAGCACCCGGACGGCCACCGCGTCCGCCGTGAGCGCCATCGTCGCCCGGTCGGCCCGCGTCGAGCGGTCCACGAACTCGCGCACGAGAGGTGCCGCGCCGAGCGTTCGGGCGGACTGCGTCATCCACTGCCGCGCGACCAGGAGACGTTCCCCGGCGAGGAGGTACGCCGTCGGCCGGCCGGCGTGCTCCCAGTCCTGGGCCCAGCGCTCCAGTTCGGTGCGGCGGCGCAGCTCCTCCCCGCGTGCGACGACCGCCTGCCTCAGGGGTGCCCAGCGGCGAAAGAGGGCCTCGTGTGCGACGTCCAGGGTGCCTTCGTCACCGATGAGCAGCCGCCCGGCGACGAAGGCGTCGGCGACCTCGCGCTCCTCGGACGTCAGGTCGGCGCGGTGGACGCGGCGACGGGTGGGTTCGGTGCCGTCCACGGTGACGAAGTGCAGCAGCGTGGCCATCACGGGCGCGTCGGCTCCCAGTTCGGCGGTGATCCGGTCGGCCCGGTCGGACATGGCTCCGGCCACGCCGCCGAGGGCGCGGTAGGTCTCCTCCGTCACGGTCCCACCCGGTCCTCCGGCGCGCAGGTACAGCTCGTGCAGCGTGTACGCGAGCAGTGGGAGCGCGTCGCCGCCACCGCAGTCGTCGACCATCCGGGCGACCACGCCCGGAGCGAACGTCAGGCCGGCCTGTTCCGCGGGCTTCTCGATGACCTCGTACAGCTCCTCCCGCCCCAGCGGGCCGATCGCCATCGGGCCGCGTACCAGCTCGGACAGGCCCGCCTCCAGGAACCGGGTGAGAAAGTCCGAGCGCAGAGTGGCCACGGCCCACAGTCGCGGGTCGGCGGAGAGGGCGTCGCCCACCGCCGCGACGAACGCGTCGCGTTCCTCGGGCCCGCAGAGGGTGAGCAGTTCCTCCAGCTGGTCGACGACGAGCAGCGCGGGGCGGTCGGCGGGGAGTTCCGCCAGTCGTCGCCGCAGCGTGCCGACCGGGTCGGAGCCGGGCGAGAACGGCTCAGCGACCGTCCACCGTCCGCGCCGCCGGGCCAGCGCGGGCAGCAGCCCGGCCCGTACCAGCGACGACTTCCCGCTGCCGGACGGCCCGACCACCGTCACGAACCGGTGGGCCCGCCCCGGCACGGCGGGATGCAGCCGCGCCACCAGCTCGGCGATGTCCCGGTCCCGGCCGAAGAAGACCGCCGCGTCGCTCTCCTCGAAGGGTTCGAGCCCGGGGTAGGGCGGCTCGGCCCGGTTCCACACCCGGCGTACCGGCGGCGGCCGTTCGAGGTGGTGAAGCCATATCTGACCGACGACCAGGAGGACCAGGGCCACGCCCACCGCCGGCACGGACCATTCCCGCAACAGCCGCAGCAGCAGCGGCACATCGCCCTCGGCGCCGGTCGCGTAGTTCGTCGCGATGCCCAGTAACGCCCCTACGAGGATGAGCAGGACATCGAGGGCGAGCTTGAGCGGGCGTCGATCCATGATCCGACAACCTATCGGCCGCCGTGGGGAGTTGCGCAGGAGCATGGCCACAAGGCGGCCCTGCGGCCAGGAGACGAACGCGGCGAGCACCGTGCCGGCCGCGCCACAGAGGTGGGACACGCCCGGGACGGCGGCGTGGCGTCCTCGCGCCGCCACGCCGCCGCCCTGCTGCCGTCAGCCGGTCCCGGCCTCCGTCCGCTCGACGGGGATCCACAGCCGCGCCTCCGCGTCCGCCCCGTCCCGCGACACCTCGGCGCTCAGGATCTCGGGGCCGGGCCTGCTGCGGTACGGGTTGGACGGGAACCACTGGGTGAACACGTCGCGCCACAGGAACTGGACCGCCTCCGGCAGCCGGCCCGAGCTCTCGAACACCGCCCACGTCCCGGCGGGCACGGTGAGGCTGTCCATGTCCTCGGGGACGTCGGCCCCCGTCGCGACCCCGTGGTAGTAGTCGAGCTCGGTCCCCTCCGCACGGCTCTCGTCGACGTTGACGCTGACGTTCAGCAGGCCGCTCGGCTCCTGGTCCGACAGCGCCTCCATACGCTGCCGGGTCTCCTCTCCGATGCTCCGCATGAAGGCGACGATCGCCGGGTTCATCCCTTCGTGGACGAGCGGCACCCGCGCCTTCCTGCCCACCACCCGGAACTCGTCCTTCTCCACGACCCGGTACCGCATGCTCGTACTCCCTTCGACGACGAGGCGGAAGGACATCCGGGGCTGCGAGTTCAGCGTCGCGCCGTCGCGCCGGGCCTCGCCCGGGCCCACGCCGTGCACGGCACGGAAGGCGCGCGCGAAGGACTCGCCCGAGCCGTAGCCGTACCGCACCGCGATCTCCAGCAACGTCCGCCGCCCGTCGAGCACTTCGGCCCCCGCGACGGTGAGCCGCCGGCGGCGGACGTACTCCGACAGCGGCATGCCCGCCAGTGCGGAGAACAGCCGCCGGAAGTGGTACTCCGACGTGACGGCGATCCGCGCGAGCTCTGCGACCTCGACGCGCTGGTCGAGACGCTGCTCGAGGTACTCCATGGCCTCGTTCAGGCGCTCCAGCACTCCGGTCTCCTTCCCTTACGACCACGACGCTACGGAGCGTCCACCCTGCCGGACCCGACATCCTGTGCCCGGTCCGGTCGGGTGCGGCCGCGGAGCCGATACGGGGCGGGCGGCGGGCAGGCTCAGCCGGGGGGCAGGCTCAGCCGGTGGGGCCGGTGGCGGCACCGAACCACTGGGGCAGCCGGCCGAGCAGCTCCTGCTGGTCCTCGCCGGCCCATGCCACATGGCCGTCCGGCCGCAGCAGCACCGCGGGCACGTCCAGCTCCTCGCTGACGTCCACGACGTGGTCGACCCGGTCCGCCCAGCCCTCCACCGAGAGCCGGCCGGTCTGGTCGAGCAGCAGCCCGCGACCGTCGTGCATCAGCTCGTAGAGGCGTCCCCGCTTCAGCCGCACGTCCCGCATCCGGCGGCCGAGCAGGTCGTGGCCCTCGCCGAAGTCGTAGCGGACGCCGACCGCGGTGATCATCTCGGTCACGTAGCGGTTCACCTCCTCGAAGTCCATCAGCCTCGTGAACAGCTCCCTCAGCGCGGTCGCGCCCGGGTCCGTCCCCAGCAGGGTGATCTGCGCGCGGGTGTTCTCCAGCACGCGGGCGCCCACCGGGTGCCGTTCGGCGTGGTAGGTGTCGAGCAGCCCCTCGGGCGCCCAGCCGTTCACCGCGGCGGCCAGCTTCCAGCCGAGGTTGAACGCGTCCTGCACGCCGAGGTTGAGCCCCTGTCCGCCGGTCGGCGGGTGGATGTGCGCCGCGTCGCCCGCCAGCAGCACGCGGCCGGCCCGATAGCGCTCGGCCTGCCGGGTGGCGTCCCCGAACCGGGACAGCCAACGCGGCGAGTGCACGCCGAAGTCGGTGCCCGCGACCGCCCGCAGCCGCTGCTGGAACTCCTCGAGGGTCGGCGCGGTCGCACGATCCTCGGCCACGCCGTCGGCGGGCACGATGACGCGGTACGTCCCGTCCCCGTTGGGGATCGTGCCGAACCGCAGTTGCGTCTTGCGGACTTCCTCGACGACGGCGGCGACCTTCTCCTGCGACTCGGTCATCTCCATGTCGCCGAGCAACGTCTCGACCTTGGCGGGCTCACCGGGGAAGCCGACGCCGAGCTGCTTGCGCACCACGCTGCGTGCCCCGTCGCACCCGACGAGATAGCGCGAGCGGAGCTGCGTCCCGTCCGCCAGCTCGACGGTCACCCCGTCCTCGTCCTGGCTCAGCCCGACCACTTCGCAGCCGCGCCGGATCTCGGCGCCGAGCTCGAGGGCACGCTCGCCGAGCAGCCGTTCGGTGACCGGCTGCAGGGTGGAGAGGCCGTACGGGTGTCCCGTGTCCAGCCGGTCCGGCCACGGCTTGGCGATGCCGCCGAAAAGTCCGCCGACCTGGAACTTCTCGCTGACCGCGAGGAACCGGTCGAGCAGACCGCGCTGGTCCATCATCTCGACGCTGCGCACATGCAGGCCGCGTCCGCGGGACTCCTTGGTGGGCTCGGCCGACTTCTCGAGCACGACCGTGCCCACTCCGGCCAGCCGCAGCTCTCCGGCCAGCATCAACCCGGTCGGCCCGCCACCGACCACGATCACGTCAATCATCAAGAACGCCCATTCAACGAGATTGGATTCCGGCCGCCCGCTCCACGCGGTCCGACGGCACGCACCACCGGCCACGACGCCGACCAAAAGCGCGCACAGTTCGCTAACCCGTCATTTACGCTGGTTCCGGCCTGGGCCGATCATTCTGCGGCACCACCGGGGCCTTGCCGCAAGCCCCCCACTGCGCTATAAGTTGAGAGTGGCAAGGAGTCCGTGACCTCCTTGCCTTTGTCATTTCTCCGTCCGCCACGGGTGAGCCGAAGCACGACATCGTGCAGCCTGCCTGTCATCACGTCGAGGCGTGACGCTCATCCAGTCGGTCGGCTACGGAGCCGCCTTACGGGAGAGAGGCAGCAGGGTCCGGGCCGGCAGGGCGCCCGGGCGAAGAACTGCGTGGGCAGAGCGGGCGGCACCGCCGTTCTCTGCATGTGGACCTCGTGGCAGGTGAAGCAGAACGCCGCCTCGAACAGCGCCAGATCGAGAGAGTCCTCGTATGCCCGAACGCTCCGGCCGGGCGAGAAGCCACAGCGGTGCTGTTCACTGCCGGGCAGGCTCTCGATCAGGGCAACGGCGGCGGCCTCGCTCCCGACCCTGTGGGCAACCACCGTGCCGGGGTACGGGAAATCCCGCCTGGCGCGAAGGGCGGAGATCAGTGCTGGGCTGAGGGCCGAAGCGGCCAACTCGAGTGCTCAGTGGCCGGCTGTGGCGCTCAGTCACACCTGCCCCACGAGGCAGTGGCGGGACAGTGGCGTCAGAGTTCGACGTCGATGTGGTCGATGTCGGTGAACTCCACCAGCAGGCCCTGGGCGCGGCGGCCGCGGTCCTTGAAGTAGATCTCCTGAAGGCCCTCGGCGGTGATGGCCAGGAGTTGCTGCTCGGTGGCGCCCTGTTCCTGGGCGTCGAAGAGGCGGGCGGCGTACTGCGGGGGGAGCGCCTGGGTGAGGTGGCGCAGGCGGGCGTCGTCGGTGGTGCCGGGGGCGGCGGTGTAGCCGAAGCGGGCGCGGGTATCGATGACGAGGCCGCCGGTGGTGGCCGCCTGCTGTTTCGCCTTCGCCCGGATCTGCGGCTGCCATCGCCGCTTGACCTCCCGCTCCAGGCGCGCGGCGAGGTCCCTGCGGGGCCGCTTCAACTGCCCTGTGACGTACCGCTCCACCGTTCGCTGGGTGACTCCCAGCACCTCGGCCACGGCTCTGGTGCCCTTGAGCTGTCTGACCAGGTAGCGCATCTGCGCTCCGGCCGACTTGGGCGCGGGGCGGGTGAACGCGCCCTGTACCGCCTTGTCGAGGCTGTCCGCCAGCTTGCCCATCGGCTACTCCCCCGTGTCCGTGGCGGCGACCGCGCCGTCCTTGATGTACCGGGCGATGTTCAGGTCCTGGCCGTGCTCTTCGCGTACGCCCTCGGCCCACAGCACGGTCTGGGTGCCCTCGTGCTTCACCATGCCGGGCGAGACGCCGAGCCGGAACCCGCCCGGCAGCGGCTTGCCCTCACGGTAGGGGAGGAAGTCGAGCGGCGAGGGCCCGTCGGCGGCGTACACGGCGCAGTCGGACAGGACCGCGACCGGGAAGTGCCCGGTGACCTGGGCGGTCTTGAGCATCTTGCGGTGCATGTTGATCCGCGCCTTGGAGATGACCGCCGCCCGGATGTCCGGCCGCCAGGTGGGCCGGTTCAGGGCGGGCCAGGGCCGGCCGGGGCGCCAGCCGCCGCCCCGCGGGCGTTCACGGAGCTTGCCGATGCCGCCCTTCACCGTCGCCTTGACGGCCGCCAGCACGATCGCCGCCTGGGGATCGGCCTGCCTGTGGCCGGCCATCGCCTCGAGGAATGCCTGGGGTTCGAGGCCGGCGGTGACGCCCAGGTCGGCCATCGTCGCCACGTACGCGTCGCGCAGCCGGTTGTACCAGGCGTCGAGGTAGCGGCCGTTCTCGGGACGGACGTACGCCTCGATCGGCGCGACGGCGTGGCCGAGTTCGACCGCGTAGGCGACGGTCGGCGTCGCGTACCAGGCGGGGCCGGTGGGCCGTTCGCCGGTCGGGGTGAACGGTGACGGCAGCCGCGGGTCCAGCTCGATGCGGGAGAGGTCGACCAGCCAGCTGCCGGGCAGTTTCGGGTCGAAGGACGGGTGGGTGGCATGGACCGGCGCGCCCAGCCCGACGACGGTGCCGTTCGCCGCGGCCGCGAACGCCATGTTGACGTCGATCCCGACGACGTACGGCTTCGCGCACTCCTCGTCGGTGAGGGGGCGGGCCCAGTCGTACGCCTCTTCCACCAGCACTTCTTCCGGGGTGCGTTGGTGGAAGCGGGGCAGGTCGGCGAGGAGCGGGTGGCCGTCCGGGGCCTCGCACGGCGCGCAGTCCACCGGCTCGGTGCCCAGCGAGCCAGGGTTGGGTTCGCTGTGCCGCCTGCCGTTCTCGTCCGGTTCGCTCGCCCGGGTCGGCGGATGCAGCGCGGTCATCAGCTCCAGGCCGGTGACGGCGGTGGAGCCGCGCGGGGTCATGACGCGGTCGGCGTAGGTGCCCAGGAGATTCGCCAGGTCGCCCGGCGGCAGGTCGGCCGCGTCGCCCCACGATCGGGAGTCGAGTGCCTCCCAGCCGGGGATGCAGAGCTGCACACAGGCGCGCTGCGAGCCCTTCGCGGGGCGGTAGATCCGCGCCCAGGGGCCGAAGCCGCGGCGGGTGAGCTGCCAGTCGGCCCGCGCCAGCTGGTCGAGGACCTTGTGGCCGTCGCCCAGCCGCCCGGCGCGGCGCTCGTCGTCGGTCAGCCGGGCCGGTAGGCCGTAGCGCCCGGCGGCCGCGTCGGTGAGGACGAGGAGCGGATCGGCGTCCTTCCCATGGCGGCTGAGCCGGGGCGCGCCGAGCTGCGCCTCTGTGAGCGTCCACTCGACCAGCGCGGGCAGGGACTTGGCGGGTACGTCCAGGACGAGGCCGCCGAGGCAGTACGCGACGACGCCGCCGTCCTCGAAGTCGACGACGGCGAGCGGGCCGTTGGCGAAACGCGGGTCGGCGGCGGGCGCGAGCGTCCCCTTCGCGGCGGCATTCGCTGCCGGGGCGGTCGCCGGGGCGGGGCGGCGCCGTGCCGGCGACGGGGCCGGGCCGCTCGTCGCCGGGCGGGCGGGAGGGGCGGCGGGGGCCGGTGCGGGCTCGGGCGTGGCCGGTTGGGGTGCGGCAGGCACCGGCTCGGGCGGGGTGGGCGCCGGCTCGGCCGGTGCGGGCACGGCCGGGGAAGGGGCCGGGACGGCGGGGGCTTCGGGGACCGCCGACGCCGGGGCGGGCGTCCCGTCGGCCGGGGCGGGGAACCGGGCGGCAAGCCCCTCCAGCAGCCGGGCGTACGCGGCGCGCTTCGGCGGCCTGGGCTCGGTCTTGCCGGCCTCCCAGTTCCCCACCGCCTCGCGCCGGGCGTCCAGGGCCTTCGCGATCTGGGCCTGGCTCAGCCCGGCCGCCTCACGCAGCCTCTTGCGCTCGGCCGGCTCCGGCAGATCGTCCTGGGCGACCTGCTCCAGGAGTGCGTCCACCGCGCCGAACAGCTCGTTCTCCGTGGCCACCGGCTCACCTCCGCTCAGCAGCCTACAGGGATCACGTACCCCCATCGCTCCTCGAATCGCACCCTGATCGCTCAGGGGCCGGTCGGGATCCGGAGGTGTCCGGGCCGGTGGTGTGACTCCGCCGGGCGACGGCCGTGTCGATCGGCGATCGACCGCTCTCCGGGCACCGCGCACGGCACAGTGGAGGCATGAACGCAGACGAGAGCAACCTCCTGGCCCGGGGACGCGTGGCGACCAGGCTGCCCGCGCAGGACCTGGAGCGGGCGCGGCGATTCTACGCCGAGAAGCTCGGCCTGGAACCCGTCGACGAGCGGCCCGGCGGGCTGCTGTACCGGTGCGGGGGTGTGGACTTCGCACTGTTCGCGTCGACGGGGGCGTCACCCGGCACCTTCACTCAGATGGCATGGGAGGTCGAGGACATCGAGACGGTCGTGTCGGAGCTCAAGCAGCGGGGCGTGGTGTTCGAGGAGGTCGACCTGCCCGGGCTCCGGACGCGGGACGGGATCGCGGAGATCGATGGGAACTATCCGAGCAAGGGCGCACGGGGCGAGCGCGGCGGCTGGTTCCGTGACAGTGAGGGAAACATGCTGGGCGTCGGCGAACCGGTCCGCTGAGCCGGACACTTGGGCTCGGACGGTGACGGCATGTCAGGGCAGCTTGCGGATGTAGAGCAGGCCGGGCCTGCCGTCGAGGACGGTCGGGCCGGTCTCGGTGAAACCGGTGCGGGTCAGGACGGTCCGCGAGCCGGTGTTGTCGAGTGTGGCCGCGGCGCGGAGGGCCGTGAGGCCGTAATGGGTTGCGGCCCGGTCGCACATCTGGCGGACCGCCGCGGTGGCGAGACCGGCGCCGGCGGCCGACTCGGCGATGCGGAAGCCCAGTTCGGCACTCTGGTCGGCCACGTCGACGAGGTTGACGCGGCCCACTATCGCGCCGGACGAGTCGACGAGTACGTGGAAGTGGCACAGCCCCGCGGCCTGTTCGTCGAGGCGAGCGCCGAGTTGGGCGGCGAAGTCGGTGAAGTAGGCGTCGCCGCGGTCGGGTACGGAGGCGGCGAAGTAGGCCCGGTTCTCCTGCTCGAAGGCGAGCAGGGCGGTGGCGTGGGCTGCGGTGAGGCGCTCGAGTGCGGGCATGGGGGAAACGTTAGCCGGGGGCGGCCGGGCGGGCGTCGCCCGGCCGCCTCTGCCGGGGCTGGGTACGGCCGGACCGGCCGGTCACGGGGTGTGGGTGAGCCAGCGCTGGAGCGCCGCGTGGGTGTTGTCGTCCAGGGCGCACAGGGCCTCGATGGCGGCGAGATCGCCCGGGAGCGGGGCGATCCCGGCGGTGGTGAGGGCGGCGTGCAGGTCCAGGCGGCGCCGGTCGGCCGGCTCGAGGGTCAGCGGTACGCGCCGCTCGGGGACGGGCGCGGCGAGGAGGGTGTCGACCCGGTCGGGGGCGGCGAGGAGGTAGTCGCCCGTGTCGGGGACGGAGAGGGCGGACGGCCGGGGCCGGTCGTCCAGGACGGTGGTGCCCGGGAAGCGGTAGGGGTCGGCCGTGGCCGCGGCGTCCGGGGTCATGGTCGGGGTCTGCCAGCCGGTCATGGTGCCTCCTCTGTCGGGGTGCGTGTGCACAGGAGGACTGCGGGCGGGGCGGGGGCAGTTGCGGTTCGGGCAGATTGCCACCCGAATGTACCCTATGGCATTTCTTCACACGTGCGATGAACCGACGGTGCGCACAGTGCCGGGGCGCCCGCACGTCCCGGCGCGGCACGGCCCGCTCAGGGGGCGGCGGGGCCGAGGAGGCGGGCGGTGAGCTGGTCGATGAGGGCGGGGGCCTGTCCGGCGAGGACGGCGGGCACGGTCAGGTCGTCGACGATCATGCCGTGGACGGCCACGTAGAGCAGGACCACGTCGGTGCGGTCGCCGGGCAGGCCCTGGTCGAGATGGAAGCGGATGTTGTTCTCCAGCTCGGCGGCCAGGATCCGCCCCAGCTCGGCGCCCAGTTCCGGGCGGCGGGTGCCTTCCAGGCGCAGTTCGAGCATCGCGAGATAACTGCTGCGGTCGGCCTCCATCCGCTGGTGGATCTCGCGCAGCAGCCGGGCGACGAGCTGATGGTCGGGCGGCGCGGAG
The DNA here is from genome assembly GCF_053591995.1 of Streptomyces sp. NPDC002835. Taxonomy (NCBI): domain Bacteria; kingdom Bacillati; phylum Actinomycetota; class Actinomycetes; order Kitasatosporales; family Streptomycetaceae; genus Streptomyces; species Streptomyces sp. NPDC002835. The sequence goes on from NZ_JBSFUW010000051.1 coordinate 22,900, forward strand.
AGCGTCCGGGCGAGGCGGTCCGGATCGGGGGTGAGGCGTTCATGGGTGCGCTTCATGATCTGGCCGAGCATCTGGGCGCGGTGGGTGAAGTAGTTGGAGCTGGTGCCGGTGGGGACGCCGGCTTCGGCGTCGACGGCGCGCAGGGTCAGCCCGCGGGAGCCTTCGCGGGCGAGGACCTCGATCGCCGCGTCGAGCAGCGCGGTACGGCGCTGGGGGTTCTGGCGCATGTTCCTCTCCGGTCGGGTCCGGTCGGGCTTTCTGCCCGGTCGAGCTTCCCGTCCCGGCGAGCCGGGACCCACAACAGATGCAGTACTGCGGGTGCAGCGTTTTGTCAGGCTACAGAGCAGCTGGAAGCTCTCGTGGCGCGACGCGAGGGCGGCAGGCGGGCCTCACGGGGACGCAGAGGCATGCCATGGTCACGATCGGCATGTATGTCGGGAATGTCACTACGCCGGGGTGGTGATTTCTCCGGGGACCAGCGCCTAACCTTGCGGTTCGTCGGCATATATTGCGCTCTCAATCATCTGGAGCTCCTCAGTGGAACGCGTCGCCCGCGGCCCGCTCACCCCCGGGCGGGCCGCCTCCGAGGGGCCCCGGGCGCCGGGCGAGCTGCCCGGCGAGGCGAGCGGACCGCGCCGGACCCTGGTCCCGGCACAGGCCGGACCGCCCACGGTCCCCGCGCAGCCCGGCCCGCCGCCCACCGCTCCCGCGTCCGCGCCGCCCGCCGACGGCCGCCCCACCCGAAGCGACGAAGAACTCCGCCGGGAAGAGCTCGGCCGGCAGGCCGCGCAGATCCTCGAGGGCAACTGGCGGGGCACCTCGACGGTCCCCTCCCCCGCGCTGTATCCACACCAGTGGAGCTGGGACTCGGCCTTCATCGCCATCGGCCTGCGCCATCTGTCGCCCCGGCGCGCCCAGGGCGAACTGGAGACGCTGCTGGACGCCCAGTGGGCGGACGGCCGCGTCCCGCACATCGTGTTCAGCCCCGCCGTGCCCCTCGGCGCGTACTTCCCGAGCCCGGACTTCTGGCGGTCCTCCACCGCAGGCCGGGCGTCCGGTGCGCCGGACGACGTGGAGACGTCCGGCATCGTGCAGCCGCCCGTCCACGCGCTGGCCGCCTGGCTGGTCCACCGGAGCGATCCCGAGCTCTCCCGGCGCCGCGGGTTCCTGGCGCGCGTCCGGCCGCGGCTCGCGGCCTGGCACGACTATCTGACCGGGTCCCGCGACCTCGGCGGCGAGGGGCTGGCCGCCGTGGTCCATCCCTGGGAGTCCGGCATGGACAACAGCCCGTGCTGGGACGAGCCCCTCGACCGTGTCGAGCCCGCTCCCGCCGGCTCCTTCCGGCGGGCCGACCTCGACTGCGGCGACGGCGCCGACCGCCCCACCGACCTGGACTACGGCCGCTACGTCCGCCTCGCCGCCCAGTACCGTGACGGCGGCTACCGCGACGCGGGCCGCGAGCACCCGTTCGCCGTCGAGGACCCCGGCTTCAACGCGCTGCTCGCCCTGTCCGAGCACGCCCTCGCCGAGATCACCGCGGAGCTGGGCCAGGACCCCGCCCCGCACCGGTCTCGGGCGCGCCGGCTGACCGCCGCACTGGTGCGGCGGCTGTGGGACGAGGACGCCGGGATGTTCCTCTGCCGCGACGTGCACACCGGCCGTCCCGTACGGGAGATGAGCGTCACGGGTCTGCTGCCGCTGGTGCTCCCCGGCCTTCCCGGGGACATCGCCGGCGCACTGGTGCGCACCATGGGCGGACCGCGTTTCGGACTCGGTACGACGACGGACCTGGTGCCCAGCTACGACCTGCACGGCCCGGCCTTCGACGCCTGCCGCTACTGGCGCGGCCCCGCCTGGTTCAACGTGAACTGGCTGCTGGAACGCGGGCTGCGGCAGCACGGCGCGGCCGTCCGCGCCGACGCGCTGGAGCAGTCCCTCCTCGCGGCCGCCGGCGCGTCCGGCTTCGCCGAGTACGTCGACCCGCACACCGGTCGGGCGCGCGGCGCGGCGGGCTTCAGCTGGACCGCCGCCGTCGTGGTCGATCTCCTCGCCCGGGCCCGCGACAGGGACGACGCACCGGTGGCTGCGGGCGTCTGAGCGCCGGAACGGCCGACGTAGCCTTGAACGCATGACTGAGCGCAAGCCGCCAGGCGTCAGCTTCGAGTCCTGGGTCGACAAGCAGATCCGGGAGGCCACCGAGCGTGGCGAGTTCCAGGATCTGCCGGGCTTCGGCCGTCCGCTCCCGTCGTCCGACGGCACGTCCGGCGACACGCACGACGAGATGTGGTGGATCAAGGGGAAGATGCGCCGCGAAGGGCTCGGTTTTCTCCCGCCGACGCTCGCGCTGCGCAAGGAGGCGGAGGAGGCCCTCGAGAGGGCCGCGCGGGCGCCGTCGGAGTCCGTGGTGCGGCGCATCGTCGGGGAGATCAACGAGAAGATCGCGGCGGCGGTCCGGCGGCCGCCGCCCGGCCCGCCGCTGGGGTTGACGCCGTACGACGTGGAGGCGGTCGTCGAGGACTGGCGGCGCGGCCGCGCCTGAAGGCCGGCCCGCTCACCCCCCGTCCGGATCAGGACGGTTCCGCGCCCAGCCATGACGCCACCGTCCGCGCGATGGGCTGCCCGGTCTCCAGTTCCACGAACCCGAACTGCCCGCCCTGGTTGCACTCGAGGAACCACCAGGCGCCGGTGGAGTCCTCCGCGAAGTCGAAGGCGCCGTAGGCGAGTTCGGCGTGCTTCTTGTACGTCTCGACGGCCCGGGCGATCGGGGCGGGCACCTCCACGGGCTGCCACGCGTGCCCGGTGTCGCCGTAGCGGCCGTCGACCTGTCCCGGTTCGGCGGCCTTGCGGGCGGCGAAGTGCCGTTCGCCGACGCTGGTGAGCCGGATGTCGGCGCGCTTGGCGATGTAGCGCTGCAGCAGTGTGGGGGCCGCGGCCACGGCGGAGAAGTCGGCGTCCGGCGGTACGAGTGTGGTCGGCAGCGCCATCGGCGGGTCGCCCGGGGACTTCCCGGAGACCGACTTCACGACCACCTGCCGGTACTGCTCGGCGAATTGGCGGGCCATCGTCGGATGCGTGGTGAGGAGGGTGGCGGGGACCGGGAAACCGCTGAGGTGCGCGACGCGCATCTGCCACGGTTTGCGCCGGGCCTTTGCCGCGGCGCTCGGGTGGTTCATCCACCGTGCGCGGGTGCAGTCGAGCATCCCGTACAGGGCGTGCGCGCTCTCGGCGCTCAGCCAGTCGGACGGCTCCGGCGCGTGTGCCGCCGGCTCGCCGGGCCTGCGGATCCAGACCGAGCGCAGGCCCTGCATGCTCGCCACCCGGCCGCCGCTGGACAGATAGCCGCGGAACTCGCCCCGTACGTACTCCACGGAGAGCGACGCTCCGCCGGGCAGGTCACCGGGGTCGAACCGGACCAGCGGGACGCCCTGTTCGTGCAGCTCGGCCACCACCATGTCGGCGGTGACGTCGGCCTCGCACGTGAGCACCAGCACCGTCACGTCGCACAGCCGGTCAGTCGTCGAAGTGGGTCGCGGAGCCGGCCTTCGACGTCGTCGTGCCGGCCAGGGCGAGCAGCCCGCGGTCCGTCACGGCGGGCCGTCCGTCGGCGAGGACGTTCAACTGCAGGGCCGCGTCGTACGAATAGGGGGCGAGCGCCGCGGCCGACTCGGCTGGGCGTGCGAAGTTCCACGCGAACGGTTTCATGCCTCTTCCTCCCCTTGCCCGTGCACGCCGGCCCGGGCTCTCGTGTGACAGGTACGTGTGTACGAGGTAATGGTTTCAGTACGCACTGTGACCAACTGTCTGCTGTTCCTCTACGGCTGCCCCATGGAAGTCCCGGGACCGGCAGCGCCGTGACGCTGCTTGGCGGGACTTTCACTGCCTTCCGGCGCCGTGAAGACAGACGCACCACCAGCCCCACAGGTTTCAGAGAAGCCGCCAACGTGACCCAGGCAACACACCGAAGGGGCGGATACGTCGCATTCCCGGCGAACGGGTGGGCCGTGCACTGTTGTCGCTTCGATGCGGGCCGCCGGGGCAAAAGCTGGTCGGAGGGCTCCCCGCCTTCTTCACTTCCTTCACACCTGTTACCCCTTGCCCCAAGGATCGGTGCACTGATGAGCGAATACGAACGTTCCCGGACGATGCCCGCACTCCCGGAGCATGTCTACGACCAGGCGGCCCGGGTCGACCAGCTCGACAGCTGGCTGCCGGAGGACCTGCACGTCCGCGCGGAGGAGCTGCCCGCGGTCACCGTGCACGAGGACCGGACCGACGAGGACACCCCCGCCCTGCTGAGTCCGGAGAAGGAGCAGATGCGGGTCGAGTGGGGGACGCGGGAGCAGGGGAGCTACGCCGGGTGGCTTCAGGTGGCCGGTATCGGCTCCGGCGCCAGCGAGGTCACCGTCCACCTGTCGTTCTTCGACGAGACGCACGACCCCGGGGAGCAGGCGGTGAACGACGCCCTCGACCGGAGCCTGCGGCGGCTCGAGGAGCAGGTGCAGCTCAGGGGCGAGGGCGCCGCCGGCTGACCGGCCGGTCTTGCGGGGCGCGTGACCGTGCCCGGCCCGCACCGGGCGGGCACGTCAGCGCGACAGGGTGATGGCGATGCCCGCGAGGGCGAACAGCACGCCGCCCCACGCCCAGTGCTGCATCGGCACGTTGAAGAACCGGTGGTGGTCATGGCCGTCGTTCAGCTTCCTGCCGACGAGGCGGATGGCGACGGCCGAGACCAGGCACCCGACGATCAGGCCGATGTCCTCGGCGAGCAGCGAGCCGCCGAGCAGCGCCCCGAGCGCGACCCCCGCGGCGATACCGAGCCCCGCCAGCGGCAGGACGAGAATGCCCCACCCCGACCAGATGAGGACGAACATCCCGCTCCCCTCCCCGGAAGGCGCTCCATGCTACCGGGGACGGCCGCCGAGCAGGTCTGGCGGCGAAGGCCCGTCAGGAGAAGCAGCGTTCCAGCGCCTCCTGGGCCGCCTCGTGCGCGGCCCGGCGGTCCTCGTCGACCAGGCCGATCCTGGTGCGGCGGTCGAGGACGTCCGACTCGTCCAGGGCGCCCTCGTGCCGCACGGCCCAGACGAGTTCGGCGCGGGTGACGGGATGGCCGGGGACGGCGGGCCGGGCGAGGGCGGGGTCGGCGAGGCCGAGGGCGTGGACGGCCGGGGCCTCCGCCCCGTAGCGGCGGACCAGCCGCCGGGGTGCGCCGAGCCGCGCGAGCGCGCCGGCCGGGGCCGCGCCGACGAGGGGGGTGGTGGCGGTGCGGCTGGGGGCGGCGGTGAGGCCGCCCGCGGTGAGGGCGGCGTCCACGGCGTCCTGGGCCATCCGCCGGTAGGTGGTGAGCTTCCCGCCGACGACGGTGACGACGCCGTCGGGCGAGGTGAGGACGGCGTGCCTGCGGGAGATGTCGGCCGTGCGTCCGGCGCCGCCCGGCGCGCCGGTGTCCAGCAATGGCCGCAGCCCGGCGAACGCGCCGATGACGTCCTCGCGGCCCAGCGGTACGTCGAGGGCGGAGCCGAGGACGTCGAGGAGGAAGCCGATGTCGGTCTCTGGCACGTCGGGCACGTCGGGCACGGGGCCTTCGACCGGTTCGTCGGTGAGGCCCACGTACACCCGCCCGTCGCCCTGCGGCAGGACGAGGACGAAGCGGTTGGTCTCGCCGGGGACCGGGATGTGCATGCCCGCCCGCAGGCCGCCCAGGTCGTCGGAGCGCAGCACGAGGTGGGTGCCGCGGGAGGGGCGCAGGCGGATGTCGTCGACGAGGCCGCCCGCCCACACGCCGGCGGCGTTGACGACGGTTCGGGCCCGGATGCGCAGTTCCTCGCCGGTGAGTTCGTCGCGTACGCGGGCGTCGGCGCCGGTCACCTCGAGTGCGCGGGTCCGGGTGAGGATGCGGGCGCCGTGGGCGGCGGCGGTCCGGGCGACGGCGGTCACCAGCCGGGCGTCGTCGGTGAGTTGGCCGTCCCAGGAGAGGAGTCCGCCGCGCAGGCCGGTCGGGCGCAGGACGGGGGCCATGTGCCGGGTCTCGACGGCGGAGAGGGCGCGGGGCGCGGGCAGGGTGGCGCGTGAGGTGCGGGCGCCGGCGCGCAGCAGGTCCCCGGCACGCAGGCCCGCCCGGGTCAGCGCGGCCTGGCCGCGGGAGACGAGGGGGGTGAGCGGCATGACGAAGGGCTGGGCGCGGACCAGGTGGGGGGCGGTGCGCTCCATGAGGATGCCGCGTTCGACGGCGCTTTCGTGGGCGACGTCGAGGTGGCCGGTGGCGAGGTAGCGCAGTCCGCCGTGGATGAGTTTGGAGCTCCAGCGGGAGGTGCCGAAGGCGAGATCGTGGGCGTCGATCGCGGCGACGGTGAGGCCGCGGGAGGCGGCGTCGAGGGCGGCTCCGGCGCCGGTGGCGCCGAGACCGACGACGAGGACGTCGACCTCGGTCCCGTCGGCGAGTTCGGCGAGTTCGCGGCTGCGGCGGGCCGCGTTCAGCGAGGACGCGGCGGCCGGGGCGCCGGGCCCGTCGTGGCTGCCGTGACTGTCTCGCCTGTCATTCCTGTCGGGGCGGCGGCTCATGGGGCGAGGGTCCTCTCCAGGATGGTCCGCAGTTCGTCGAGGAAGGCTGCGTCGGCGAGTTCGGGGTCGGCCTCTTCGGTCATCGTGCGCAGGGACAGGGCGAAGGACTGCACGACGAGCAGCAGGGAGCGGGCCTGGCGGTCGGGGTGGAAGCGGCGGATCGACCCGTCGGCGTGGCCCTCCGCGAGGCCGCCGGCCAGCAGCTCCAGCAGGGCGTCCTGGCTGGCGCCCCTGCGGTCGAGGATGTAGGGCAGCAGGAGCTCCGGGTCCACGTCGATGATCTTGTGGAAGAGCGGGTGGGCGCGGAAGGCGGCGACGCCCGCGACGAGCCCGTCGACGACGCGGCGGCGCGCGGGGGTGTCCGGCCGCTGCTCGGGCATGGCGCCGACGGCGAGGCCGGTCCACTCCCGGGTCATCAGGTCGCCGACGAGGGTGCGCACGTCGGGCCAGCGGCGGTAGAGGGTCATCCGGGAGACCCCGGCGCGCCGGGCGATGTCGGTGAGCGTGGTCCGGCGTACGCCGACGGCCAGGACGCAGTCCCGGGCGGCGTCGAGGACGGTGTCCGCGTCCGAATGGTTGTGACGAATGGGCGTCATCTGTCACAGTGTAATGCCAGTGCAGCCCGCGCGGCAGTGCGCCCCGCCGGAACCCGGCGGAAACCGATGTGAGGAAACAGCACACGTGGACATGTTGTGGAGCGGCTGGGGCGACCCGGCCAAGGCAGCACCCCTGCCGGATTCGGTGACCGGCCTGCTGCGCGATCTGCTCGGCGTGACACCGCGGGCGAGCGGCGCCGCCGCGCTCGAGGAGATCGCCGTCCCGGCCTGCCCCCTCACCGACGCGGCGCGCGCCGCGCTCACCGGGTGCGTGGGCGAGGCGCAGGTGCGCACCGACGCGGAGAGCCGCCTGCGGCACACCCGGGGCAAGTCCACCCCCGATCTGCTGCGGATCCGGGCCGGCGACGTGGCAGACGTCCCCGCGGCGGTCGTCCTGCCGGGCGGCCACGACGAGGTGGCGGCCGTGCTGCGGGTCTGCGCGGAGCACACCGTGTCCGTCGTGCCGTTCGGCGGCGGCACCTCCGTCGTCGGCGGCCTCGCCCCAGAGGGCGAGCGCCCCTTCGTCGCGCTGGACCTGCGCCGGCTGGACGCCCTGCTCGCCCTCGACGACGTCTCGCGTACGGCCACCCTGCAGCCGGGGCTGCGCGCCCCCGACTGCGAGCGGCTGCTGAACGAGCGGGGCTGGACGCTGGGCCACTTCCCGCAGTCCTTCGAGTGGGCCACCATCGGCGGCTTCGCCGCGGCCCGCTCCAGCGGCCAGGCGTCGGCGGGTTACGGCCGTTTCGACGAGATGGTCCTCGGCCTCACCCTCGCCACCCCGGAGGGGACCCTGGAGGCGGGGCGCGCGCCGCGCTCGGCGGCCGGGCCCGACCTGCGGCAGCTGGTGCTCGGCTCGGAGGGCGCGCTGGGCGTGATCACCTCGGTGACCGTACGGATCCGGCCGCTGCCGGCCACCCGGGTCTACGAGGGCTGGCGCTTCGAGTCGTTCGAGGCCGGGGCCGCGGCCCTGCGCAGGCTCGCCCAGGACGGCCCCCGGCCGACCGTGCTTCGCCTGTCGGACGAGACGGAGACGTTCGTCGGCCTGGCGCAGCCCGACCGGATCGGCAGCTCCCTCACCCAGCAGCCCGCCGGATGCATGGCGATCGCGGGCTACGAGGGCACCGCGGCGGACACCGCCGACCGGCGGGCACGGGCCCGCGAGGTGCTGCTGGCGTGCGGCGGCGAGTACGCGGGCGAGGAGCCGGGCGACCGATGGGCGCACGGCCGCTACAACGCGCCCTATCTGCGCGACGCCCTGCTCGACGCGGGCGCCTTCGCGGAGACGCTGGAGACGGCCGCCTTCTGGTCCGCCCTGCCGGCGCTCTACGAGCGGGTGCGCCAGGCGCTCACCGCCACGCTCACCGAGGCGGGAACCCCGCCGCTGGTGATGTGCCACATCTCGCACGTGTACGAGAACGGCGCGTCCCTGTACTTCACGGTCGTCTCGGCGCAGGGCGAGGACCCGGTCGCCCACTGGGCCCCGGCGAAGCAGGCGGCGAACGAGGCGATCCTCGCGGCCGGCGGCACCATCAGCCACCACCACGGCGTGGGCACCGACCACCGCGACGGCTACGAGCGGGAGATCGGCCCGGTCGGGGTCCGTGTCCTCCAGGCACTCAAGGCCGAACTCGACCCGGCCGGGGTGCTCAGTCCCGGCGTGCTCGTCCCCCTCCGCTGACCGGCCACTGCCTCCCGAAAGGCGTACTCATGCGACAGTTCACCGCCGTCGTCAACCCTGCCGCGGGCGGGTCGAGCGGTACGGCGGCCCTGCTGCCGCTGGCCCGCCTCCTGCGGGAGGCCGGGGCGCGGCTCGACACGCAGTACAGCCGCAGCCTGGAACACGCCCAGGAGGTGGCGCGGCAGGCGGGCGGGCAGGGTCATGTCGTGCTCGCCGTGGGCGGCGACGGCATCGCCGGCTGCGTCGGCGGCGCGCTCAGCGGCACCGACGCCGTCCTCGGCATCGTCCCCGCCGGGCGCGGCAACGACTTCGCCAGGGCGCTGGAGCTGCCCACGGAGCCCGCCGCGCTGGCCGAACTACTGCTGAACGGCTCGCCGCGGCCGGTCGACACCATCCGGGTGTCCTCTGCCTTCCACGCCGGAACGTCCGTGCTGGGCAGTGTGTACGCGGGCGTGGACGCGGTGGCCAACCGGCACGCCAACACCTCCCGGCTGCTGCGGGGCGCCGCCTCGTACTACGCGGGCGGGCTGCGGGCCGTCCTGGGCTGGCGGCCCGCCGCGTACCGCATCACGGTCGACGGGACCCGGTACGAGCGGCGCGGCTACACGGTCGTGGCGGCCAACTCGGGCTTCTACGGCTTCGGTCGGCGGATCGCGCCGGGCGCCCGGGTCGACGACGGCCTGCTGGACGTCGTCGTCATCCGGCACGCGCCCAAGCGCCTGTTCTTCACGATGATGAACGAGCTGAAGACCGGGGCCCACGTCGCCCGCCCCGAAGTGGAGGTCCTGCGGGGCCGGGAGGTCCGTATCGAGGCGGACCGGGACGTCCCGTACGGCGCCGACGGCGAGGTCGAGGCGGCGCTGCCGGTGACGGTGCGCGTCGAGCCCGGCGCGCTGAACGTGATCCGCTGACGGGCCGCCGCGCCCCGCCCGGTGGCCGGCGCTGCGCGCGGCTCCAACTGGCGTGCGGCGATTGAAACCTGGACAATCCGTGTCCATTTCATGCTATCGGCGCGGTTCCTCCGGCTGCGCTCCACTGGAAGGGCAACTGCACGTTCCTCCCGTAAGGGGATGGTGGCATGTCTTTCACGAAGCCTGAGGTCCAGGATGCCAAGGTCCTGGAGACAGACGTCGAAGCAGCCCTCAACCCGGTGAAAGCAGGGGTTCTACCGTGACACCCGCGAATGCGCCGCACTGGCGCTCTCGGGCGGCAGCCACGAACTGCTGCTCGCGCCGCCCACTCCGCGCCCGAAGAAGCGCTGACGGGACAGCGGAATGGAGCGTCCTGACACGTCCCCGCTGACGGGCGCCGTGCAGGAACTCGCTTTGCAGGTGGTCTCCGCTCTCGGCAGCGGAGACCACGGCGAAGCGGTCTGCCGTGCGGCCGGAGCACCGGGGGACGAGGGTCTGTCCCTCGCGGCGGTTCGCGTCCTCGGAGCGGACGTGCTGCTGCCGGCCGTCATGGCCGGCCGGCCGCCCGCCGCGGAGGACCTCGCCGCGCTGGAGAAGGCGGTGGTCGCCTTCCCGCCCGGCCCGGACGCCGCCCCCACCTCGGTGTGGAGCCACTGGGCGATGACAACGGCTCTGCTGGACCAGGGCACTTCGGCGGTCGTCGACCCGGCGCAGGCGTACGAGCCGGACACCGCGTGGCTGGACGGCGCGCCCTGGCAGCTGCTCACGCATCAACTCGCCGTCCTGGGCGCCCTGTGTGTGCCCGGCACGACCTGCGGGGTCGCCCCGGCCGCCCAGAGGCGGCCGGTCGACGCGGCCCGCGGGTTCGTGCGCGCGGTACGGCGCCGCGACTGGCTGCAGGCCGCGGGAGCGGGGCGCCGGCTCGCCGTGCTCGACGGGGTCCCGGACAGTCTGGGCCTCGGTGCCGGGCTGGAGTTCGTGGAGCACATGGCCGGTGGTGACCCCCGGGTGGTGCTGCACGTGCGGGCGGCTCAACTGATGGCCGGAGCACGGGTGTGACGGCCCGAGCGGACGCGGCGGCCGCCGCGCAGGACCCGTCGGGCGCGCTGCCCGAGATCGGCCCCGGACGGCCGGGCAGGCACGTGCCCCGGGACTTCGCCCACTGCTACCACTCCACGCTGATGGCGGCGTTCGCCGCCGCCCTGTCCCTCGGCCGCCGCCACGGCGGCACCCCGCAAGGCACCGGCATGACGAGTACCCGCCTGGTCCACGCGGTCGGCGAGGGAGCCATCGAGTGGCTGTACGCCCACCGCGACGGCTTCCGGCTCGAACTGGACGTCGACCCGGAAGTGGGCTTCCTCGAACGCTTCAAGCCGATCGGCGAACTGGCCCTGATCTGCAAGGTGTTGTTCCGTGAAGGGGTCTCCGGCTCCCGGCAGTCGGAGCTGGCCCGCCGACTGGTCGACCACGCCTGGCGCGAGGCCCTGGACGGCGGCCGGCTGCTGGCGCACGGCCAGCGCATCGAGCCGAGCTCGCCCATCCCCCTCGAGGTGTACGTGCCGTTCCGGGAACTGGGCTACTCGCAGCCCGAGATGGAACGCGTCGCCCGGCTCCAGCACGGGCTGCGCAGCTGGGCCGCACGCGAGGTGCTGCCCGTACGGCGGCTCGGTCTGTCGGCGTTCGAACGCCGGCTGGGCCTGCCCGCCACCATGGCGGAGGACGAGGCGCTGGGCCGCACCTGGCTCGGCGGCAGGCCGGAGCCGTGGACGGTCGACGCGCACATCGGCTACGACATCACGCACACCGTCTTCCACCTCACCGACTGGGGCGAGAATCCGGGGGGCCTGCCGCAGGACGTGGCCGACTATCTCGACGTCTGGCTGCCGGTCTGGCTGGACGACTGGCTCGACCTCGAACGCTGGGGCCTGCTCGGGGAGCTGCTCGTCGTCGACGCCTGCCGGCACCGCGCTCACCGCCCTGTCCACCGGCCGCTGCCACCGGCACGACGCGCTCGTCACGACCGCCTACCGGCTCCTCGGCGAGACGGCCTGACCGCGCCCGCTGCTGGGCCGAGGCCGCAGGTGGAAGCCGGAGGATTCAGCGGACGACCTGCCGGTTACACGTTCCGTGACCGGTGGCGCGGGGCCCCCGCGCCCGCAGTCACAGGGAGGGAGCGGAGCTGACCGTGCAGGCGCAGCGGTGGGTGACGTGGGAGTGCGCGCGGGTGTGGGCGTCCGTGCGGCGGGCCCTGACGGGGCCCGGGGCGGAGCGGGACCTGGTGGTCCAGTCGCTCAAGGCCGCCGGGGCCGCGATCCTCGCGTGGGCGCTGGTCGGCTGGTGGTGGAAGGCGCCGATGGCGCTGATGGCCCCTTGGACGGCCGTGGTCCTGGTGCAGAGCACCGTCTACCGGTCGCTGCGTGCCGGGGCGCAGCAGATGACCCTCATCGGCCTCGGCACCCTGCTCGCCGCGGGCGCCGCGACGCTGACGGGGAACTCCATGGCGGCGATGGCGCTGGCGCTGCCGCCGGCCGTTCTGCTGGGGAACTACTCGCGCTTCGGGGACCAGGGCATCTACGCGCCGACGACGGCCATCTTCGTGCTCGCGTACAGCTCCTTCACGACGACCGCGATCGCGCACCGCCTGTTCGAGGCCTTCGTCGGCGCGGTGATCGGCATCGCCGTGAACGCCCTCGTCCTGCCCCCGGTCCACCTCCGCGACGTCCAGGAGAACCTGGACAGACTCGGCCGTGACAGCGCCAAACTGCTGAGGACCGTGGCCGACGACGTGGAGGACGGCTACGACCGGACCAGCGCCGGCCAGTGGCACGAGGGAGCCCAGCGGCTGTGCGGCGCCGTGCGGGGCCTGGACAGCGCACGCGGCTGGACGCGGGAGAGCTACCGCTTCAACCCCGGCCACCGGCTGCGGCGCTGCGCGCCCCCTCCCCCGGACCACTGGGACACCTACTGGAACGGGATCGCCGACCGTCTGGAGTCGCTCACGGCCACCTTGCTGGACACGGCCGGGGAGTCGCGCAGGCTCGCCGCGCCGCCGGCCGGGGCGCTCGGCTTGCTCACCGACCTGCTGCGGGCCGCGGCGGACGCGTGCGAGGCGGACCGCGCCGCGCTCACCTCCCCTCCGCCGGCCGGCGAGGCCGGGAAGGCCCGGGAGGAACGGAGCGAGACGCTGCGGCGGGCCTGGGAGGCGCACCGGCGTCTCAAGGAACGCCTCCCGGACCACGACCACGAGACGGCGACCGCGGTGGGCGGGATCGCCGCGCAGACCCAGCAGCTGCTGTACGCCCTGGAGGCCGGGCCGGAACCGGCCGCCCGGACGCGCTGAACGGCCGTTGCCGGCAGAACCGGTCGGCGGAACCGGTCAGCAGGCCCAGTCCTTGTCGAGGTCGAGGCCGGCCTGTTCGCGCCGCTGGGTGAAGGAGAACCAGTTGCCCGAGTCGTCGCGGAAGATGGCCTCCGTCCCGTAGGGCCGTTCCTGCGGCTCCTGGAGGAACTCCACGCCGCGCGCCTTGAGCTTCTCGTAGTCGCCGTGGATGTCGTCGGTGGCGAGGACGCCCGCGCCGAGGATGCCCTTGGAGACGAGGGTGCGCATCGCCTCGGCGGACTCGGGGTCCATGGCGGGGTTGCCCGGCACCATCAGCGTCAGCTCGACGTCGGGCTGGTCCTTGGCCCCGACGGTCAGCCAGCGCATGCCTCCCTCGCCCATCGTCATGTCCGTACGCACTTCGAGGCCGAGCTTCTCGGTGTAGAACGCCTTGGCGCGGTCCTGGTCCAGCACCCAGACGGTGGAAATGGCGAGGCCCTTGATCATTTCTTGCTCCTCGGACGGGGTTCTTCGCGGTCCTGCCACGGTAGGCAGCGGCCGTCTCGGTCCGCTTCTCCAGAATTGCGGTGTTCCGGATCGCCGTGCTGCGGGTCGCTCCGCGGCGGGTCGCTCTGCTCTGGACGGCCGCCCGGCGGCGGGAAGCCTCCGGCCCAGAACATCGCGTAGCAGCCTGGGATGAGGGCGGCGCCGCGGCCGACGTGCGCGGCGCGGTACTCGCTCGGGGAGAGGCCCGTCTGCTTCTTGAAGCGGGCGGAGAAGGTCCCGAGGCTGTTGAAGCCGACAAGCGTGCAGATCTCGGTGACGGAGAGGTCGGCGGAGCGCAGCATCTCCTCGGCCCGCTCGACCCGGCGGCGGGACAGGTACTGGCCGGGGGTCTGCCCGTACACGGCCTTGAAGGCACGGACGAAGTGGTACCGGGAGTATCCGGCGTGGGCGGCGGTCGCCTCGAGGTCCAGTGGGCCGGCCCAGTCGCGGTCCATCGCGTCCTTGGCCAGCCGCAACTGTCGGAGGTGGGCCTGGTCGGTCACGCGGTCCATGCTGGCACGGGGCACTGACATTGAGACCGGACAGGCGGGACGGGCATGGCGGGCGTTGACCCGGCGGGGAACATCTGCTCGGATTGTGCTGTTTCGCCCTGAAAGGGGTCGTGGCCCGTCCGCGCTTCGGCCCGACCGTCCCCGGCTACGGAGTCCGGCTGCTGATGATCTCTTCCCGTATCGCTCCCGCCGCCCTCGCGGGCGTGGTGGCCGCGCTCGTCGTCGGCTGCGGCGGCGCTGCCGCCGAAGAGCGGCCCGGCTCGTCCGCCGTCGCGGCGCCGGCCTCCGCCCCGGCGCAGACCGCCGCCGCTCCCCCGCCGAGCGCCACGCCCACCCCCAAGCCGACGCCCGAGCCGCGGACCGAGACCGCGACCCTGTCCGTACCGGCCATCGGCCTCGACGACCTGCGGGTCGTCCCGTACGAGGGCACGACCGACGACTGGCCCGGCACCCGCATCCAGAACCGCGGCGTGGCCGCCAGTCCGTACGGGGAGAACGGCGGCGTCGGCCCCGGCGAGGTCGGCAACTACCTGGTCACCGCGCACCGGCTGTCCGCCGGCGGCCCGCTGCGTGACCTGCCGTCGCTCGAGAAGGGCGAGTCGGTGTTCGTCCGCGCGGGCGGCACGGTCTACGAGTACGTGATCACCGAGACCCGGCAGACGTCGTTCCGTTCGGAGCGCTCGCTCGCCGAGCAGCGGGCCGCGGTGCCGGGCTCCCCGGGCGAGCGGCCCACCAAGGCGATGATCACCGTCTCCACCTGCGCGACGCCCGAGGACGACGCGGCAGGCAACTTCTGGCGGGACGACAAGGGCAACCCGGAGCACCGCATCGACAAGATCGGTGTGCTCCGTGAGGTGTCCCGCCAGTAGACGAGGCACACGAGGTGTCCCGCCGGTAGACGCGGCAGGGGCGGCGCGGGTCGGGCGTCAGGCGAACCGCTCCCAGACGCGGTGGCCGCCCAGCAGCCGGGTGATCCCGGCGAGCGTGTCGTCACCGCTGTCGCCGGTCACCACGCCGGGCGCGTCCGTGGGCACACCCGCCGCCGTGAGGACGCTCTCGGCGCCCGCCCACCCGCCGATGGCCTTGCCGTGGCGGTACGCCTCCGACAGCATCAGCAGCACCCGCGGGTCGGCCCCGCCGCCCGCCGTTGCCGGGTCGCCGGCCTTCGCGTCGAGCGCGCCCGCCGCGTCGGCGGCCGGGCCGGGCGCGCCGGCGAGCAGGACCGCGTCGAACTCGATCGAGCGGGCGGTGGCGAACGTGCGCTGCGCGGTCACCGGCTCCCCGCCGTCGCCCAGCGTCCCGCCGGACGGCGCGACGACGAGCGGCACCATGCCCGCGTCGAACACCGCCTGCCGCACGGAGCGGACCCCGTCGAGGTCGCAGCCGGCGTCGGCGACGATGCCGATGACCCGGCCGTCCAGGGGCCAGGTCTGCCCGATCTGGGACAGCGCCGGGCTCGGATCGACCGTGGCAAGGGGCTCCGACGGCTCGGGGGCGGGCAGGCCGAGGGCGGTCGCGACGCCGGCGCACAGCTCCGGGTCGATGTTGGCGAGGACCCGCAGGCCGCGTTCCTTGACGGCCTGCTCGTAACACTTGCCCAGCTCGAACGAGTAGGCGGCGATGATGTGCTGCCGCTCCACGGGGGTCATGCTGAGCCAGAACCGGCGGGGCTGGCTGAAGTGGTCGGCGAACGTCTCAGGCGCCTCGCGGACCTTCTTCGCGGCCGGCACCTCGTGGGGCACCTCGATGTAGGCGCCCAGGTCGGCCCCGGCCTGGAAGGGGCAGCCGCCGTCGAGCGAGTTGGGCCGGTAGGGGGCCACGCCCCGGTGCACGGCGGTCTGGTGCATGCCGTCGCGCAGCATGTCGTTGACGGGTGCGTGGGTGCGGTTGACGGGGATCTGCGCGAAGTTCGGGCCGCCGAGCCGGGTGATCTGGGTGTCGAGGTACGAGAAGAGCCGGCCGGACAGCAGGGGGTCGTCCGTGATGTCGATGCCGGGGACGAGATGGCCCGGGTGGAAGGCCACCTGCTCGGTCTCAGCGAAGAAGTTCGACGGGTTGGCGTTCAGGGTGAGCAGGCCGATCGGCCGCACCGGCGCCATTTCCTCGGGGACGATGTTCGTCGGGTCGAGGAGGTCGATGCCCTCGAAGGTCTGCTCCGGGTTGTCGGGGAAGGTCTGGATGCCCAGCTCCCACTGCGGGTGGGCACCGGCCTCGATCGCGTCGGCGAGGTCCCTGCGGTGGAAGTCGGGGTCCATGCCGCCGGTGATCTGGGCCTCCTCCCAGACCATGGAGTGCACGCCCAGCTTCGGCTTCCAGTGGAACTTCACCAGCGTCGTCGCGCCCGCGGCGTTGACCAGCCGGAAGGTGTGGACGCCGAACCCCTCCATCATGCGGAAGGAGCGGGGGATGCCGCGGTCCGACATGTTCCACAACGTGTGGTGGGTGGCCTCCGTGTGCAGGGTGACGAAGTCCCAGAACGTGTCGTGGGCGCTCTGCGCCTGCGGGATCTCCCGGTCCGGGTGCGGCTTTCCGGCGTGGATGATGTCGGGGAACTTGATGGCGTCCTGGATGAAGAACACCGGGATGTTGTTGCCGACGAGGTCGAACGTGCCCTCGCTGGTGTAGAACTTGGTCGCGAATCCGCGGGTGTCGCGCACCGTGTCGGCGGAGCCCCGCGATCCGAGCACCGTCGAGAAGCGGACGAAGACCGGCGTCTCGACGTCCTTGGCCAGGAACGCCGCCCTGGTGACCTCGGCGGCGGTGCCGTACCCCTGGAAGACGCCGTGCGCGGCGGCGCCGCGGGCGTGGACGACCCGCTCGGGGATGCGCTCGTGGTCGAAGTGGGTGATCTTCTCGCGCAGATGGTGGTCCTGCAGCAGGACGGGCCCTCGGCTGCCTGCCTTCAGCGAGTGGTCGGTGTCGGGGAGCCGGGCGCCCTGCGCGGTGGTGAGGTAGGCGCCGCCCTGGGCCAGGTCCGCCTGCTCCGCCCCGGTCTCCTGGCCCGTCGGGCTGACGGTCGCGGGACCGGTCTGGTCCGGCTTGGGCGGGAGGGGCTGTCGGGGCTCTGTCGGCTCTTCGACGGTGGGCGGCTCTGGCGAGGGCCCGCCCGGGATGCCGTTCCGGGGCGGGGAGTCCTTCCGGTTCATGCGTCCTCCACGATGTCGGGTGCCGGACGCCGGAGGGTGACCGCCGTCGGGCATACCCGGCCGATTGTTCTGCCGCG
Organism: Streptomyces sp. NPDC002835; assembly: GCF_053591995.1. Lineage (NCBI taxonomy): Bacteria > Bacillati > Actinomycetota > Actinomycetes > Kitasatosporales > Streptomycetaceae > Streptomyces > Streptomyces sp. NPDC002835. The sequence goes on from NZ_JBSFUW010000051.1 coordinate 40,243, forward strand.
AGCGGCACGGAGCAGCCTGAGTACCCCCATCCAGGTGGGCCAAGCGGGGGTGTTCGGGACCGTGGTGGGTACTGCCGGAGGGGCGGCCGCGTGCCGCCCGCGGCTAGGGTTTTTCGTTTGGATCAGGCCGGATCGGTGAGCGGGGTCTGGTGCATGGGGTCTCCCCAGGCCCGCCAGGGCCGAGGGGACGCCTCGCAAGGCGGAGG
>NZ_JBSFUW010000052.1:0-40420 GCF_053591995.1 Streptomyces sp. NPDC002835
CCACTGCCTTCTCGGGCGGATGGTGGTACAGGCCGACGACGTCGACGACCTTCGCGACGAACTGCGGGTCGGTGGAGAGTTTGAAGGCGTCCTGGCGCGGACTTGCGGCTGTCGCGCGGATGCACCGCGATGTTCATGGCGCCGGAACGAAGGACCGCCAGCCTCTCGGCCAGGACCTCCTCCAGCTCCTCGCGGGTGCGGCGCTCCATCAGCATGTCCCAGTGCGTACGCGCCGGCTTGCCCTTCTTCTCTTCGGGGCCGTCCCCGTCCACGAGGAGTGCCTGGGCGCCGCACGCCTTGCACTCCCACTCCGGCGGAATCTCCGCCTCGACCGAGAACGGCATCTCAAACCGATGTCCGTTCTGGCATGCGTACTCCACCGCCTGGCGCGGGGCCAGGTCGATGCCGCGGTCCGTCTCGTAGCTGGTAACCACAAGTCGCGTGCCGCGGAGAGCTCGCTCACTCATGAATCGTGCCTCCCGGGCTTGTCGCCCACAGGACAGGTGTCGCTGTCGTCGTCATCCGGTCAACGTCCGGTCGGCGGTAAAGATTCCCGTTCCGGGTCATGCGTCGCCCGTCGTGCCGCTGCTTTGCCATTGGTTGGGGTACCCACCAGTGCCCGGTTTGTCACATCTGACAGAAAGTGTCACCCACTGATTTCACTATTCCAGCACGCAGTAACGGTCCGCCTGGCAAGCCAAAGGCGTACACTACCGGCCTTTTACTCAGGCGTCTAAATCCGGTCGGGTACCGGGTTCCCCGCCGCGGCCACCGCACGCCTCACCGGAACCCTCGCGAGCAGCACGAATCCCAGTACGAAGAAGATCACCAAAGAGATGATCGCGTCCCGGTAGCTGCCCGTGAGCTGGAACGCCAGGCCGAACACCAGCGGTCCCAGCCAGCTCATGCCCCGGTCGCTCATCTCGTACGCCGAGAAGTACTCCGCCTCCTTGCCCCGCGGCACCAGGTGCGAGAACAGCGACCGCGACAGCGCCTGGCTGCCGCCCAGGACCAGCCCGATGCCCGCCGCCAGGCAGTAGAACCACACCGGCTCGCCCGCGGGCAGGAAGTATCCCGCGGCCAGGATCAGCGTCCAGACGGCCAGCGAGCCCAGGATCGTGCGCTGCGCGCCGTACGTACGGGCCAGCCGGCCCATGCCGAGCGCTCCCGCGATGGCGAGCACCTGCACCAGCAGCACCGCCGTGATCAGGGTGGTCTGGTCGAGGCCCAGCTCCTCGGAGCCGTAGACGGACGCCTGCGAGATCACCGTCTGCACGCCGTCGTTGTATACGAGATAGGCCAGCAGGAACGACAGCGTCAGGGGATGGCGGCGCATGTCGCGCAGCGTCGCCGTCAGCTGCCGCCAGCCCGAGCCGACCGCGCCCTCGCCGGACGTCGCGATGCTCCGGTCGCGCAGCCGCCGCAGCGGGATCAGCGTGAAGGCGCCCCACCACAGCCCCGCGGAGGCCAGACAGATGCGGACCGCGTCCCCCTCGGAGAGTCCGAAGGACTCGTGGCCGGAGTAGACGATCAGGTTCAGTACCAGGACCAGGGCCCCGGACGTGTAGCCGAAGGCCCAGCCGCGCGAGGACACCGCGTCGCGTTCGTCGGGCTCCGCGATCTGCGGCAGATAGGCGTTGTAGAGGACCATCGACACGGCCAGCGAGGCATTCGCGACGATCAGCAGGAAAGCGCCCAGCAGATAGCGGTCGCCGTCGAGGAAGAACATGCAGACGGTCGCCGTCGCCCCCACGTACGCGGCGACGGCGAGTAGCGGCTTCTTCCTGCCGCTGCGGTCCGCCGCCGCCCCCGCCAGCGGCATGATCAGGATGGCGAGCACCATCGAGACGGACACCGCGTACGGGAAGACGGAGCCGGCCCGCACCGGGATGCCCAGCGGGTGCACGAAGCCCTCCGCGTCGGCCGCCGCCTTCGCGACCGATGTCAGATAGGGCCCCAGGAACACCGTGAGGACGCTCGTCGAGTAGACGGAGCAGGCGAAGTCGTAGAAGTACCAGCCCCGTTGTTCGCGTCTGCGTTGCGCCGTCTGCTTGTCCCCGCCGGTGTCCCCGGTGCGGTCCGCGGTCTCCGCTGTCACCCCGCGCCCCCTCGCTCGTGCCGTCGCAAGAAGCGCCGGGTCACATCCACACGCCCCGGGCGGTCAGCACCGTGCGCAACGTCTCAAGATGATCGGTCATGATGCCGTCCACGCCAAGGTCCAGGAGAGCGGCCATCCGGTCGGCGTCGTTCACCGTCCACACATGGACCTGCAGCCCCCGCGCGTGAGCCGCCCGTACGAAGCGCCGGTCCACCACGCGTATGCCGCCCTGCGTCTCCGGCACCTGGGCGCACACCGCGCCGCTGCGGACCGCCGCCGGTATCCCGTACGAGCCGAGGCGCAGGCCGATCACGCCGCGCACCCCGTACGAGGTCGCCAGTCGCGGACCCGCGAGCCGCATCGCCCGGACGACCCGGCCCTCGGAGAACGAGCCGACGCACACCCGGTCCCAGGCGTCCGTCCGGCGGATCAGGTCGACCAGCGGCCCGAGGGCGGACTCCGCCTTGAGGTCCACGTTCCAGCGGGCCTCGGGGAACTCCTCCAGCAGCTCCTCGAACAGCGCCAGCGGCTCACGGCCCCCGACCCTCGCCCGCCGCACCTCGCTCCACGGCAGCGTCGCGATACGTCCCCGGGCGTCGGTCACCCGGTCCAGCGTCGTGTCGTGGAACGCGACCAGCCGGCCGTCCGCCGTGGTGTGCACATCGGTCTCGAAGTAGCGGTAACCGGCGTCGGCGGCCCGCCGGAAGGCCGCCGCGGTGTTCTCGATGCCGTCGGCCGCCCCGCCCCGGTGGGCGAAGGCGAGCGTCACGGGATGGTCCAGATAGGGATGGCGTATGCGCGTCACCGCCGCAGTATCGCCTGTACGGGTGACCCTCCGGCGACCACCGTGCTGCCTTTGTCCTTCTCCGGGACGTCGAAGACGCGCAGGAACAGCTGGGCCAGCGGCCCGATGGCCAGCGCGTAGGCCACCGTCCCGGCGCCGACCGAGCCGCCGAGCACGAAACCGGTCGCGACGACCGTCACCTCGAGCGCGGTGCGCACCAGCCGGATCGACCGGCCCGTCAGCCGGTGCAGGCCGGTCATCAGGCCGTCCCTGGGGCCCGGGCCGAAGCGGGCCGCGATGTAGAGGCCCGTGGCCATGCCGTTGATCACGATCGCGCCCGCCATCAGCGGAATCTGCCCGCCGAGCCCGTCCACCCGCGGGACGATCGCCAGGGTGGCGTCCATCGCGAGGCCGATGACGAACACGTTCGACACGGTCCCGAGCCCGGGCCGCTGGCGGATCGGTATCCAGAGCAGCAGCACCACCGCCCCGACGATGATCGACACCACGCCGATGGTCAGCCCGGTCAGCTCCGCCAGGCCCTGATGCAGCACGCCCCAGGGTTCGAGGCCGAGCCCGGCGCGCACCAGCAGCGCCGAGCTCACTCCGTACAGCGCGAGGCCGACGTACAGCTGCAGCAGCCTGCGGGTGAGATACGCGGACACGATTCCGCCCCCTTGTGGTGTCGGTGGACTGATGCATGACACTCTGTGGCTACGGAACGATCGCCAGCCATGGCCAATTCGAGGAAGGTGGACTGACTTTCATGACGCAGTGGACCTCTGCGGTGGGTGCGGCCCAACTCGCCCGGCAGCTCACCTCCCAGCAGCCGCGCCCCGCCGGACCGGGCACCCGCAAGCCGCCCGCCTACCGGGCGCTCGCCGACGGCATCCGGCTGCTCGTCCTGGAAGGCCGCGTCCCCGTGGCGGCCCGGCTCCCCGCCGAGCGCGAACTGGCGCTCTCGCTGTCCGTTAGCCGCACCACCGTCGCCGCGGCCTACGAGGCGCTGCGCACCGAAGGTTTCCTCGAGTCCCGCCGGGGAGCGGGCAGCTGGACCGCCGTCCCCGCGGGAAACCCGCTGCCCGCCCGCGGCCTCGAACCCCTGCCGCCCGAGTCCCTCGGCTCCATGATCGACCTCGGCTGCGCCGCGCTGCCGGCGCCCGAGCCGTGGCTCACCCGCGCCGTCCAGGGCGCCCTCGAAGAACTGCCGCCGTACGCCCACACCCACGGCGACTACCCGGCCGGTCTGCCCGCCCTGCGTCAGATGCTCGCCGACCGCTACACCGAGCGCGGCATCCCGACCATGCCGGAACAGATCATGGTCACCACCGGGGCGATGGGCGCGATCGACGCGATCTGTCATCTCTTCGCCGGCCGCGGCGAGCGCATCGCGGTCGAGTCCCCCTCGTACGCCAACATCCTCCAGCTGATGCGGGAGGCCGGCGCGCGGCTCGTGCCCGTCGCCATGGCCGAGGGCCTGACCGGCTGGGACCTGAACCGCTGGCGCCAGGTCCTGCGGGACTCCGCGCCCCGCCTCGCGTACGTCGTCGCCGACTTCCACAACCCGACCGGCGCGCTCGCCGACGAGCCCCAGCGCCGCGCCCTGGTGGAGGCGGCCCGCTCGGCCGGCACGGTGCTCGTCGTCGACGAGACCATGTCGGAACTGCACCTCGACCCCGGCCTGGACATGCCGCGCCCCGTCTGCGCGTTCGACCCCGCCGGGTCGACCGTGCTGACCGTCGGCTCCGCGAGCAAGGCGTTCTGGGCCGGTATGCGGATCGGCTGGGTCCGCGCGGCCCCGGACGTGATCCGCTCGCTCGTCGCCGCCCGGGCCTACGCGGACCTGGGCACCCCCGTGCTCGAACAGCTGGCGATCAACTGGCTGATGCGGACGGGCGGCTGGGACGAGGCGGTCGCGATCCGCCGCGAGCAGGCCCGCGGAAACCGGGACGCGCTGGTCGCCGCGGTGTGCCGGGAGCTGCCGGACTGGGAGTTCGACGTCCCCGGCGGCGGTCTCACCCTCTGGGTCCGTACCGGCGGCCTCTCCGGCTCACGTCTCGCGGAGGTCGGCGAGCGGGTCGGGGTCCGGGTGCCGTCCGGGCCGCGCTTCGGCGTGGACGGCGCGTTCGAGGGGTACGTGCGCCTGCCGTTCACCGTGGGCGGCCCGGTGGCCGACGAGGCCGCGGCCCGGCTGGCGGCGGCGGCGCGCCTCGTCTCCACGGGTGCGTCGACGGGTGCGGAAACCCCCCGCACCTTCGTGGCGTAAGCGGGCTACGCCTGGACCGTCGGCGGAGTGAGCGGCTTCGCCGGGATCCCCTGCGGCGGCGCGACCGGGGCAGGGGCGTCGGGGCCGGGCGGCAGCAGGGCCAGGACCGCGCGGCGGTGGGCCTCCGTCGTCGCGTCGTCGAACGGGTCGGGCGTGGCCGGGACCTGGAGGCGCAGGACCGGCCCCGTGCCGAGCCGTGCGTACCCCCGGCCAGGGGGGACGGCGGTCGTCGGCGTCGTGCTCGGCGCCGTGCCCAGCACCGCCGCCACGTCCGTGAAGTCGGCCGCGCCGAGCACCACCCGGGCGCGGGTGTGCGTCCACACCGTCTCGGTCAGGGCGCCGAGGCTGTCGTACTGCTCGGCCACGACGACGGTGACATGGGCCGCGCGCCCGTGGCGCAGCGGCACGGAGAGCATCTCCTGCGGGTCGCGGCGGCCGTCGGCGGCGGCCAGATGCCCGAAGACGCTGGGCCGGTCCACCAGAATCCACAGCGGCCGCCTGGTGTCGTAGGGCGCGGGCTGCCCCGCCTGCCGTGCGCGGTTGGCGGCGATGAGGCGCCGTTCCGTCTCCTGGGCGGCCCACTCCAGGCTGGAGAGCGCGCCGGCCAGTCCGCACTCGACGGCCAGGACGCCGCTGCGGCCGGTCAGGCAGGCGTACTCGCCGGTCCCGCTGCCCTCCACGACGAGGACGTCCCCGTGCTGCAGCGCCTGGAGAGCGATGGAGCGCAGCAGGGTCGTGGTGCCGCTGCCGGGTTCGCCGACGGCGAGCAGGTGCGGCTCGGTGGAACGGGGCCCGGTGCGCCAGACGACCGGGGGCGCCTGGGTGGTCTCGCCGTCGAGGGTCACCGGCACCGTGCGCTGGACCGCGTCGGCGTCGGTGAAGCCCAGCACGGTCTCACCGGGGACGGTGACGAAGCGCTGGGCGGCGATGGCGGTGGACAGGGCGGGCAGCACGCTCATGACGAGCACGTTGCCCTCCTCGTCCCAGGTGAAGAGGTACTCGCGGCCGCGCCCGGACTTCGCGTGCAGCAGCTGCTCGATCCGGGACCTGGCGGCGGCCTCGCCGTCGGTGAAGTACGCCGGGTACGCGATGCGCAGCCGGGTGAGCCGGCCGTCGCCGTCGAACGCGTACTCGCTGAAGGCCTTGCTCCACTCCCCGCCGTGGGCGTACAGCGGGGCCGGGTCCTCGGGGACGGAGAAGTACGGGACGAGCGCCTCGTAGAGCGCCTTGAGGCGTGCGGCCTCCGCCTCGCCGGGCCCGGTGCGGACCGGCGTACGGACGCGTCCCTGCCACGCGGCCGCGGCCATCACCGTGATCAGGGCCATCAGGGGCCCGTACGGGACGACCGCGACCGCGAAGACGCACAGGGCGACGAGGAACAGGGTCGGACCACGCCGCTCCTTGGGGGTCGCCGCCCATTTCTGCCGGCCCGTCGCGGCCAGCTTCCGCAGGCCGCGGGAGACCGTGATCAGTGGATGGAGGACGTCGGTGGCGCTGTCGGCGGCCGTGCGCGCGATCTCGCGGCTGCGGGCGATCTGCGCGCCACCGCTGGTCAGGATGCGGGGGAGTGGACGCCGGGCCACATCGTCTCCTTGAGTGCTGAAGGGGCAGGCGGTCAGAACTTGATCCCGCCCAGCAGACCGGCCAGGCTCGTCGTGCCCGCCGTGATGCTGGGCGCGATCGCCGTGCCCGCGAGGAAGAAGCCGAACAGCGCGGAGACGAATGCGTGCGACGCCTTCAGGCCGTCCTTCCGGAAGAAGAGGAAGACGATGATGCCGAGGAGCACGACGCCGGACATGGACAGAATCATGAGGTTCTCCTGGGTGAGGGGACAGTCACCATCAGTTCTCCCAGGCTTACCGAAAGTATCAATGCGATAAAAGGTGCAAACGAGTGAAATTCTTGGCATTTCACTGCACTGGCGGACCACCGGTCGTTGCCCGGCGGGCAAAGGGCAGGGCGGCGCGTCACAGTGCCTCCGCGCCCTGATCCCTTGCCGCCACCACCGGGCGCCATGTCGGACGCGGGGCCAGTACCCTGTCGATTCACTCGTACGGCTCTCCCGCCGTGCGCCCAGGTCAAGCGTGTGAAAGGCGGTACACCCCGATGAGTGAGGTCCCGGACTCCGAGGTGATCGAACTCGCGACCAAGGTCTTCGACCTGGCGCGTCAGGGGGAGACCGAGGCGCTGGCCGCATACGTCGACGCAGGCGTCCCGGCCAACCTCACCAACGACAAGGGCGACACACTCGTCATGCTCGCCGCCTACCACGGCCACGCCGCCGCGGTGGAGACGCTGCTGGCCCGCGGCGCGGAGCCGGACCGGGCCAACGACCGCGGGCAGACGCCGCTCGCCGGCGCGGTCTTCAAGGGCGAGGACGCCGTGATCCGCGTCCTCCTCGCCGGCGGCGCCGACCCCGACGCGGGAACCCCGTCCGCCGCGGATACGGCCCGGATGTTCGGGAAGACAGAACTCCTGGAGCTGTTCGAGAGCCGCTGAGCGGCCCGCGGGCAGCGCCGAGGACGTCGCCACGGGGGGCGCCGTAAATGTGGTCGCGGTGGCGAAATGGGTGGGTCATCATCATGACGTCAGCCCCATCCCGGACGACATCAACCGGGAGTTTCCCCTGGGGCCACCGAAGAGAGGCAGAGGAAGATGCTCTACACCAAGCGGAAGACGCGTATGACGACGGGCGGCCCTACATGCTGCTGCGCGGCCTAGGCACTCCACTTCCCGGTCGCGTCGACAGCTTGATGTGAGGCACTCCCCATGTTCGAACCAGTCATAGCGCCGAGCGGCACCCTGCTCGGTCTGCTGCAGAGAGGCCGCGGCGACGGCACGCTGCACGCGCTCGCCGCTCCCCGTGCCGAAGCGCTCGCCGCCCTCAACCACTGCGTCCGGAGCGACCCCCGCCACGACTGGCAGGTCGAGAACCGCTCCCTCTACTACGCACGCCTCTACCTCGATCTCCACGGCAGTCTCGAGGAGATCGAACGGCACCTGTGCGACATCGACGACCACCTCGACACCGAGGAGGTCCGCACCGGTCTCGCCCTCGCCGTACTCGGACACCTGGCCTCCTACGGCAGGGGCGACGCACTCGCCCTGCTGCGGCGGTACGCGGCGAACGGCGCCAACTGGGCCTGGGCGCTCGACGAACTCGCCCTGCGCGACGACGACGCCGGCCTGCGCGCCCTCGCCGCCCCGGTGCTCGCCAGATTCCCCGCCACCGCGGAGGGCGACGCCGAACTCGCCGCCGCCATGCGCGAGTCCTTCGAGCCCCGGCCCTGGCGGCTGTGGGCCGAGGACCCGCGCGACACCGTCGGCGCCAGGGTCAGGGCCGCGCAGGAAGCGGGGTCCTTCGACCGCTGGCAGCGCCAGATGCGCCCCTCCGGGCCCCGCCCCGGCTGGAGCGTCCAGGCGGTCCTCGACTGGGCCGACCAGGGCCTCGAGCGCGGCAGCGCCCTCCATGTCCCGGCCGCCCGCTGTCTGACCGCGGTGGCCGGCCCCGAGGACCGCGCCGCCATCGTCGAGGCCGCCCGCGGCGGCCCCGACGGCGCCCGCTGCGCCGCCCTGCACTACCTCGCCGAGTCGCGCGACCCCGTCGTCCTCGACCTGGTCGAGGCCGCGGTGGCCGCCGGGTCCCGGACCGTCGCCGAGGCCGCCGTCGCCGCGTTCGAGCGGATGTGCGGCGAAGAGGCCACCGACCGGGCGCGGAGCTGGGTGCACCGCCCCGACGAACTCGGCGCGTCCGCGGCCGGCGTGCTCGCCTGCCGCGGCGGCGCCGGCGACGCGCAGCTCGTGCTCGGCGCCCTGCGCGAAGCCGTCCGCGCGGACGGACCCGACGCGCCCCGGCTGTGGACCCTTGTCGACGGCGCCGGACGCCTCGGCATCGGCTGCGCCGCCCCCGTGCTGCGCCACGTCTACCGGGAGACCGCCTCCTCGCATCTGCGGGGCCGCGCCGCCCGGGCACTGGCCGCCACCGACCCGTCCTTCGCCAACGGCTTCGCCGTCGAATGCCTGTGGGACTGCGAGGAGACCACCAGAGAAGTCGCCGCGCTGCACGCGGAGACGGGCGACGTGCGCGTCGCCGAGCGGCTGCGCCGGCTGGCCGCCGACCCCGCGGAGGAGGCCGAGGTGCAGACCGCCGTACGGAGCCGCATCGGGCCCGACAGGCCCGCTGTGTGATGTCCCGGACGCCCGGGAGGCGCCCCCGGACGCCTCCCGGGGCGTTCGGCGACGGTTGGGGGCGGTTGACGACGATTGGCGCCCGCCCCGGCCACAAACGCTCACGGGACGTTCCGCAGCCGGAAAGATCCACGTTGGCGCAGCCACTTCGGGCGGGACGACAACACGGGTATGCGTGTCGTCATCGTCACCGAGTCCTTTCCGCCCGACGTCAATGGTGTGGCGCACTGCGCCCAGCAGACCGCCCGGCATCTCGCCGACCGCGGTCACCAGCCGCTCGTCATCGCCCCGGCGGCCGCCGGGGCGGACAGCAGTGACGCCGCCGCCCCCTGCCCGGTCGTGCGCGTCCCCTCCCTGCCGCTGCCCGGCTATCCGCAGGTGCGCGTCGCACTCCCCAGTCGCCGGGTCGCGGCGGCGATCGCCGCGCACCGTGCCGACCTCGTCCATCTGGCCGGGCCCTTCGTACTGGGAGTGCGCGGCATGGCCGCCGCCTCGCGGCTCGGGCTGCCGGCCGTCGCCGTCTACCAGACCGACCTGGCCGGCTACGCCCGTACCTACGTCGGCGCGGGAGAAGGCACCGCGTGGCGCCGTCTGCGGGCCGTGCACGGTGCCGCCGACCGCACCCTCGCCCCGTCCACCGCCGCCATGCGCGACCTCGAGGAGCACGGGGTCGAACGTGTACGGCTGTGGCCGCGCGGCGTGGAGACCACCCGCTTCCGGCCCGGGCTGCGCGACGAGGAACTGCGCCGCAGCCTCGCGCCCGGCGGCGAACTGATCGTCGGGTACGTCGGCCGGCTCGCCCCCGAGAAGCACGTCGAACTGCTCGCCGGGGTCTGCGGGCTGCCCGGCGTCCGAGTGGTCGTCGTCGGGGACGGGCCCAGCGAGACGTCGCTGCGGACGGCCCTGCCCGGCGCCGTCTTCCTCGGCCGCAGGACCGGCGACGACCTCGCCCGGATCTTCGCCTCGCTCGACGTCTTCGCCCACACCGGCCCGTACGAGACCTTCTGCCAGACCGTCCAGGAGGCGATGGCCAGCGGGCTGCCGTTGATCGCGCCGGCCGCCGGCGGCCCCCTCGACCTCGTCGACCACCGCCGCACCGGGCTGCTCGTCGAACCCCACAGCGCCGACGCCGTACGCTCCGCCGTCGCCACGCTCGCCGGGGACCCCGCGCTGCGCCGGGCGTACGGGCAGGCCGGGCTCGCCGCCGTCGAGGGCCGGACCTGGACCGCGGTGGGGGACATGCTGCTGGACCACTACGCCGACGTACTCGGCACCCGTACGGCGGTGGCCGCGTGACCGGGGAGCGGGGGCTGCGCATCGTACGGCTGGCGAACTTCGTCACCCCCTCGTCCGGCGGGCTGCGCACCGCGCTCGCCGAGCTGGGGCGCGGCTACCTGGCCGCGGGCCACGAGCCGGTGCTCGTCGTGCCCGGCGAGGTCGAGAGCGACCGGCTCACCGACCAGGGGCGCGTCATCACCCTGCCCGGCCCGGAGATCGTCGGGACCGGCGGCTACCGGGTGCTCGCGAGGCGGCGGCCGCTGCGGCAGCTGCTCGAAGACCTGGCGCCCGACCGGCTCGAGGTCTCCGACCGCACCACCCTGCGGTGGACCGGCGAATGGGCACGCCGGCGGCGGATCCCGGCGGTGATGGTCTCGCACGAGACGGCGGACGGCGTCCTGCGCACCTGGGGCGTCCCCGAGCAGGCCGCCGCGCGGGCGGCGGACCGCCTCAACCGCCGCAGCGCCTGGGCGTACGCGCGGATCGTGTGCACGACGGAGTGGGCCGAGCGGGAGTTCGTACGCATCGGGGCGCAGAACGTCGTACGCGCCCCGCTCGGCGTCGACCTGCGGCGCTGCCGGCCGGGCCGGCGCAGCACGGTGCTGCGGGCCCGGCAGGCCGCCGGCGCGGACGTGCTCCTGCTGCTCTGCTCGCGCCTGTCGGTGGAGAAACGTCCCGGGACGGCCCTCGACGCGCTCGCCGCACTGCGGGAACAGGGCCTGCGGGTCTCGCTGGTGGTCGCCGGGGACGGGCCGCTGAAGCCCTCGCTCGTCCGCCGTGCGCGCGAGGAACGGCTGCCCGTCCAGTTCCTCGGCCACGTCCCCGACCGCGAGGCCCTCGCCGACCTCCAGGCGGCGGCCGACGTGTGTCTGGCGCCCGGGCCCGCGGAGACCTTCGGGCTCTCCGCCCTGGAGGCGCTGGCCTGCGGCACGCCGGTGGTCGCCAGCGCGTCCTCGGCGCTGCCGGAGGTCGTGGGCGACGCGGGCGTGGCCGTGGCGGACACGGGGGAGGACTTCGCCCGAGGCGTACGGGACCTGCTCGCGCGCCCGGAACCCGCCTGTCGCGAGGCGGCCCGCGCCCGGGCCGAACTCTTCGACTGGCGCCGCTCGGTGACGGCGTTCCTCGCGGCCCACGAGGCCGCCCTCCCGGTCTCGGGCCGCGCCGCGGACAGCGGGGGCCGCTGATGTGCTCCGGGACGGGCGCCGCCGGGGTTGCCGTGCCGTCGGAAGCGGCCGGTCCCCTTTCCGCGCCCGGTGGGATCGTCCGGAGGGCGGGGCAGGCGCGTCCCGCAGGGCCCGGCGCCCGAAACGGCCCGGTGCCGTTGCGGTTCGTCGCGCTCGGGGACTCGCTCACCACCGGGGTCGGTGACCCGGTCGAGGGCGGGTGGCGGGGGTGGGCCGCGCTGCTCGCGCGTGGGGTCGGGGCCCCGGACGCGCCCGTCGAGTTCCGGAACCTCGCCGTCAGCGGAGCCCTCGGCAGGGACGTCGCCGAGAGCCAGCTGCCCGCCGCGCTCGCCTTCGAGCCGGACATCGCGTCCGTCGTCGTCGGCGTCACGGCCCGGTGCTGAGCGGGTCGGCGGACCTGGGTCAGCGCGAACCGGACCGGCTGGGCCGACCCGTCGCGACGGGACCGGCCGGGCGGTGGCGTCGCCCGCAGGGGCGTTTCCCGGGCCGGCCACCAGGTCCCGGGGGCCGGGCCGGGTCGGCAGGTCAGCGCGGGGTCCGCTCTGGGTCCGTTTCGACCGTTGTCGGTGCGAGGACCTAATCTGTGCTCCGTGACTTCGCCTGCCCCGACGGACACTGTTCCGCCCCAGCTCAGCGCGGCGCCGCGCCCAGCCCAGGGCCCGGCCGCCGACGAAGGGCTCGCGCGGCGGCTCCGCGCGCTCGCGTGCACCGCGCCGCTGCACGATCTGGACGTGCGCAAGGCGAATCTCGCGGGGGAGTACTCGGTCTACGCCATGGCGGAGGTCGCGCTCGCGGCGATCGACCTCGTCACGCTGAACATGGACTTCGACACCGGCGCCGACCACGACCAGATAGTGGCCCGTCTGCTGCCGCGCGTGGCCGCCCAGGCCCCCCGGCGGCCCGCCGCCGAGCACGAGCGCGTGGCCCGCTGGGTGCTGGAGAACCTGATCAACGTCGGCAGCGTCGACCGCGGGTTCCGCGCGGTCTACGGCACCTTCGGCACGGACGGCGTCTACACCCGCCGGGACTACGACTTCAAGCTCGTCGAGGAGGTGCCGGGCTACGACGGCACCGTCTACCTGCGCACCACCGACGAAGCGGTCAACGTACTGGTCGGAGCGCTCGACACCGACGTGACCAGCGCGCAGATCGCGGCCGAGGTGAAGCTGGAGGTCCTCATCAACCGCGGCCGCCTCGCCGACGCGCAACTCGCCGCAGAGCAGGCCCGCTACCGGACCGTGCAGTACTCGGAGACCCTGCGCAGGACGCTGGAGGCCACCCGGCGCAACGTGCGGGCCGTGGACTGGCTCCACACCGTCCCCGACATGATCGCCGAGGCGCTCGACCACGTCGCCGACCGCTACCGCCACGAGAACGCGATCCTCACCAACATCCGCCGGGCCCGCGACGAGGCCGAGGACCCGGAGCACAAGCGGCGCGCCGCCGAGCTCGTCGACATCGTCAAGGACTGCATCCGGCGACACACCCAGCTCCAGTCCCGGCTGCTGGAGGCCGGGCCGCTGTTCCGGGCCGAGCAGGACCGCCAGGCGTTCGCCCGGCCCACCGCCCGCACCGGGCTCGACCTGTACGGACAGCTGCTGGCGCCGCTGCTGCCGCTGCCCGTCGAGTCGGCGATCAGCGTCACGGACGCGTTCTTCGCCCGTGGCACCGGACTGCGCACGCCGCCCTCGGTCCGGGTCGGTGACCTGGTCGACCTGCTGCTGACCCCGCCCGCGGAGCGCGAGCACCTCGGGGCGGAGATGCCGGAGCCGGACCTGATCGCCACCCCCGACGACAGCCGCTTCAGCGAGGAGCAGCTCGCGAGCGCCATGGAGCTGCTGGACCTGGAGCACGACGCACCCCGCCGGCTCTCCGGCCTGCTCGCGGAGGCACGCGGCCGCGACCCGGAGCTGCCGTATCTGGTGGCGCTGCTCGCCGTCCACGCGGCGAGCCCGCCGGTCGGCACCGCCTACCGGCAGGGCGAGCAGCGGCTGTTGTTCGCCGTCGACGACGGCACCGAGCTGGACGACCCGGAGTTCGGCGGCGCCGACCTGATAGTCGGCACGGCGCTCCTCGACGCGGCGGGCATGGCGGCGGCCCGCTCGGAGGCCTCATGACCCGGCCCGCCCACCACCGCCGCACGTACCCGCACCACCCCGCCAGCAAGGAGCCCACCCCGTGAGCGACCACCACGCCGAGCCCGGCGCCGCGTGGAGCGAGCCGGTCGCCCCGCAGGGCCCGCCGGCCGGTCCCGTCTCCGCCGCCCCCGGTGGCGCCGTCACGCCCGCCGACGCGGCCGACGCCGCCCGCCTGGTCTCCTTCGGCCTGCAGCCCAAGCTGCTCCCGGCGCGCGACGCCGAGTACGCCGAACTGCTGCGCCGCTACCGCGAGGACACCGCCTTCGCGCGCCTCGCCGACGCCGTCGCCACCGGCCTCGGCCTGATCGTCCTCGAAGTCTCCCCCCGGGCCGGCATGGCCGTGACCGCCGGCGAGGACTCGGTCTTCGCCGTCCGCATGGGCGACTACGCCCGACGGGCCTCCGCCGACTCCGCGGACCGCTTCCTGCACGGGCTCGCCCATCTCGCCGTCGCCGCCATGGCCTTCCCCCGCCCCGAGGACCTCGCCGACGACGGGTACGTGGGCCGGATCACCGTCAACGGCGTCGACGCCTTCGTACGCCAGGCGTGCCGCCGCCTCGAGGAGCGCGCGGACGAGCAGGGCGAGAACACCGACCCGGCCAGTGACGCCCCCGGTCTGGAGGCCGCCTGGCGGGTGTACACGCGCCGCAGCGCGGCCGGTGCGACCAAGGACGCCCGCCGTCTCGCCGGGTCCACGACCGGCATCGTCGGCAAGGCGGTCGCCTTCCTCACCGACTCCGGCTTCCTCCAGCGGACCGGCGACGACGCCGGCGGCGCGTACCGCACCACGGCTCGCTACCAGCTCCAGGTCCGTGACATGGCGGGCAGCGCCGCGATGGCCGAGCTGCTGGAGCTCGGCGTCGTCCCGGTCAGCGACGGCACGGCGACGCTCGTCGCCCCGCCGGACGGCGACGACCTCGAGCTGGCGGCCGACGCCGGCCTGCCCTTCCACGCGTAACCGCTCAACACGCGTCACCGCACAGCACTCGCGCAACCGCTCAACACGCACCACCGACGCACACGCGCCATCGACGAAACCGAGAGTCCGCCGCCATGTACGAGTTGTCCCGGGTCCGCCTGTACTCCATCGGTCCTGCCGGTGCGCGCTACGCCGACACCGTGCTCGACCTGCGTGGAGTCGGCGAGCCCGTGCCCGACCCCGCCCCCATGCAGGCGGAGTTCTTCGAGGAGGAGCCGGTCGGCCCGCCGCGCCGCCCGGCGCCCGCGGGCGTGCTCTTCCTGGAGAACGGCGGAGGCAAGTCGGTCCTGCTCAAGCTGATCTTCTCGGTGATGCTGCCCGGCCACCGCAACACCCTCGGCGGGGCGAGCTCCGGAGTGCTGCGCAAGTTCCTCCTCGCCGACGACTGCGGACATGTCGCGCTGGAGTGGCAGCACACGCTCACGGGCGAGCTGGTCGTGGTCGGCAAGGTCAGCGAGTGGCGGGGCCGCCAGGTGTCGAACGATCCGCGGAAGTTCGCCGAGGCGTGGTACTCGTTCCGACCCGGTCCGGGCCTCGGCCTGGACTCGCTGCCCGTCGCCGAGTCGACCGCCGTGCGCCCGCTCGTCGAGGGTGCCTCCGGCGCCCAGGGACGCCGCCGCACCATGAAGGGCTTCCGCGACGCGCTCACCGAGGCCGGCAAGGCGTATCCGCACCTC
The DNA here is from genome assembly GCF_053591995.1 of Streptomyces sp. NPDC002835. Taxonomy (NCBI): domain Bacteria; kingdom Bacillati; phylum Actinomycetota; class Actinomycetes; order Kitasatosporales; family Streptomycetaceae; genus Streptomyces; species Streptomyces sp. NPDC002835. Next base: position 15,593 of record NZ_JBSFUW010000052.1, read on the forward strand.
GAGGTGTACTGGGAGGAGATCCACGACCGCTGGAACGAGCACCTGGGCGACCTCGGCCTCGACCCCGAACTCTTCCGCTACCAGCGTGAGATGAACGCCGACGAGGGTGAGGCGGCCGGCCTCTTCGCGGTGAAGAAGGACTCCGACTTCACCGATCTGCTGCTGCGGGCCGTCACCGACACCCGCGACACGGACGGCCTCGCCGACCTCGTCAGCGGCTTCGGCAACAAGCTGGGCCGCCGCGCCGAACTCACCGCCGAACGCGACTTCACCGCCGGGTCCGTCGATCTCCTCGGCCGCATCGTCGAGGCCGCGGCCACCAGGGCCCGGGCGCGCGACGTCCACGCCGGCGCCGAGCGCCGCACCCGCACCCTCGCGCACCGGCTGTCCGCCCGCGCCGCGGAGGAGCGGTCCCGGGCCGCCGAGCTCGCCGAGCAGGTCACCGCCGCCGCGCACACGGTCACCGAAGCCGAACAGGCGCGCGGCAGCAGTTCCCTGGTCGCCGCGGAACTGGCCTTCCGGCACGCCTCCCTGGCACTGGCCGCCGCGGAGAAGGGCGCGGCGGCCAGGCGCCGGGAGCTGATCGACGCCCGTACGCTGCACTCCGCCTGGCTGGCCGCAGAAGCCGTGCTGCGCCACCGCGCGGCCGCCGACCGCTCCGCCCGCGTCGCCGCGGCGATCCGCGAGGCGGAGCGCGACGCCGCCCCCGCGCTCGCCGCCCGCGCGAAGGCCGCCGGCGACCTGGTGCGCGCCCTGCACACGGCGGCAGAGGACGGCGAGCGCGTCGCCAACGAGGAGGAGGAGCGGTCCCGCGCGCTCCAGGAGACGGCCGAGACCGCCCACCGCGACGCGACCGCCGCCGCGACCGAGGCGCAGCGCGCCCGCAGCGAGATCGGCCACCTGCGCCAGCGGCTCAGCGAGGTCGAACAGGAGACCGCCGAGGCCGTACGGGCCGGATGGCTCGACGACACCGCCCCCGACGCCGACCCGGCGCGCGCCGCGCTGGCGGCGAGTGACGCAGAGAAGGCGGCCGTCGCCGCATGGGACGAGGCCCGCGGGGCGGCCAGGACCACGGCGGACCGTGCGAAGGAGACGGCGGCGGCGGAGAGCCGCGCCGAACTGGCCGCGGCCCGCGCGGCGGACGCGGCGCAGGCCGCGGAGCACGCGTTCGAGGCGGAGCGCCGCGCCGCCGAGTCCATCGCGGCGGACGAACGCCTCGCGGACCTGCTGAGCCTCGCCCCACAGGCCCCGACCGCGGCGGTCCCGTCCCCGCGCAGCGGCGCGCCGGAACCGCAGCACGGAGCAGCCGGTCCCGCCGCGGCAGGTTCCCGTGACCAGACGCTGCGCGCCGCGGCCGGCCCCCTCAGCGTCGAGGAACTCGACGGTTTCGCCGACGAGTTGCGCGAACTGATCGACCGGTCCGTCTCCTCCGCCGAGCGGCAGCTCTTCGACCTGCGCACCGCCGCCGCCGACGACGCCCGCATCCTCGGCGCCCTCGGCGACGGAGGTCTGCTGCCCCCGGGCCCCGACGTCCTGGCCACCGTCGAGTACCTGGGCGAGCACGGCATCCCCGCCCTGCCCGGCTGGCGCTATCTCGCGCAGTCCGTCGACCCCGCCGACCACGCCGCCGTCCTCGCCGCGCGGCCCGAACTGGTCGACGGTGTGGTGATCACCGACCCTGCCTCGCATCTGCGGGCGCGCGAGGTGCTCGCGGGCGCGGCCCTGCTGCCGCGCTCCGCCGTGGCCGTGGGAACCGCGGCCGCCCTGCTCGCCCCGGTTCCGCGGCCCGGAGCGGACGATGACGAGGGCGTGTTCCTGGTCCCGCCGAACCCGGCGATGCACGACGAGCACGCCGCGGACGAGGAGCGCCACGCGCTGCGCGCCAGGGCGGCCGCGCGGGACGAGGACATCCGTGCGCTCGCCGCCCGCCTCGCCGCCGACCGGGCCATCGGGGCCCGCCTCGGAGCGTGGCGCGCGGACTGCCCGCAGGGGATGCTCGCCGAGCTCGCGGAAGGCGCCCGCAGCGCCCGCGCGGCCGCCGAGGAGGCGGCGGAGGCGCTCGCCGAGGCCCGTACCGCCCGTGCCGAGGCCGACGAGGCGGCCGCCGACGCCGCCCGCGTCCGTGACGAGCGGCAGGACGCCGCGCAGCGCGCCCGCCGGGCCGCCGACGCCCTCGCGGGCCTCGCCTTCCGGCTGCGCGAGCGGGCCGGCTGGCAGGTGAAGCTCCGCGAACTGGCCGACGAGGCCGCCGAGTCGGAGGCCCGTGCCGCGAGCTGCCTGGAGCGCGCCAGGGCCGCCGACGAGGACCGCCGCGCCGCCCAGCGCGCGGGGGACGACGCCCGCCGCACGGCCCGCGCCCTGCGCGCCGAGCGCGCCGAGATCGCCGGAGCGCCCGAGACCCTCCCCGAGCAGGACCCCGACGCGCCCCGCTCCTCGCTGCCCGCCCTGCGGGAGGCGTACCGCGCGGCGTCCCAGCTCTACGAGAAGGTCGGCGTCGGCGCCGACCTGCGCGCCGAGCAGGCCCGCGCGGAGAGCGACGAGAGCGCCGCGCTCGCGGAGCTCGACCGGCTCACCAACAAGGTCCGCACCCGCGCGGCGCAGCTCCTGGAGGAGACGGACGGCGCCGACGGACCCTCCCGCCAGGCCGCCGCGGTCCGGGCCGAGTCGCTGGTGCAGATGCTGGAGACGCGCACCTCGGAGGCGAGCGAGAAGCTGGGCCGCCTGCGCGGCGAGGCCGAACGCCTCGCGCCCGCCGACGGCGAGGCCCACACCGAACTGCCCGACGAGCTGGTCCCCGTGGACGCCGAGCACGCCCAGGCCCTGCTGCGCACGGCCACCGGCGAACTCGCCGCCTGCACCGACACCCTGGAGGCGGCCCGCGCCGCCCACGCCGGGATGCTCCACTCCCACCGGGCCTCCCAGGACGCGGCGGGCGGTTTCGAGGAGACGGCCACGCTCCTGCGGGACCTGCTGCGAGACCACCACGAGGACGAGGCGCCGCAGCCCCCGGAGCCGTATTCCGGCACGCTGGAGGAGGCCAGGCACTCCGCCGCGGAGGCGCGCCGCTCGCTGCGCGCCTGCGCCGGCGAGCTGTCGGCCGCGGAGTCGGCCGTACGGGAGGCGAGCGACGTCCTCGTACGGCACGCCAACTCCACCCGCTACGAGCAGGTGCGCACGCCGGCCCGCCAGCAGATCCGCGAACTCCCGGCGGCCGCGCTGCCGGAGCACGCGGCGAAGTGGGCGGAGGCGTTCGCGCCCCGGCTGCGGGTGCTCACCGACGAGCTGGAGCAGTTGGAGCGCAACCGCGACACCATCGTGGACCGGTTGCGCGGCCTCGTGGAATCGGCGCTCGCGACGCTCCGCTCCGCGCAGCGGCTCTCCCGGCTGCCGGACGGGCTCGGCGAGTGGTCGGGGCAGGAGTTCCTGCGCATCCGTTTCGACGAACCCGACCAGGCGACGCTGTCCGAGCGGCTCGGCGAGGTCGTCGACGAGGCGACCCGCGCGGCCGTGAAGAAGAACTCCGACCTGCGCAGGGACGGCATGTCGCTGCTGCTGCGCGGAGTGCAGGCGGCCCTCGAACCGCGGGGCGTGGCCGTGGAGATCCTCAAGCCGGACGCGGTGCTGCGGGCCGAGCGGGTGCCGGTCGGTCAGATGGGCGACGTCTTCTCCGGCGGCCAGCTGCTGACCGCGGCGATCGCCCTGTACTGCACGATGGCCGCGCTGCGCAGCAACGACCGGGGCCGCGACAGGCACCGGCACGCCGGGACGCTCTTCCTCGACAACCCGATCGGCCGGGCGAACGCCACGTATCTCCTCGAGCTCCAGCGCGCGGTGTCCGACGCGCTGGGCGTGCAACTGCTCTACACCACGGGCCTGTTCGACACGACGGCGCTGGCGGAGTTCCCGCTGGTGATCCGGCTGCGCAACGACGCGGACCTGAGGGCGGGCCTGAAGTACATCAGCGTCGAGGAGCACCTGCGCCCCGGTCTGCCGCAGGCCGACCCCGGGGGCGCGACGGTGCACGGAGAGATCACCGCGACGCGCATGTTCAAGCGGACGCCGCTGCCCGAGCAGCCGACGGAGGAACCGGCCCCGGAGCCGTCGCGGACCGCCACCGACCGACTGGAGTGACCCGCCCGCGCGTGGGGGCGGCTACGCGGTACGGACGCGGCGAAGCAGGCCGACCAGCGCTCCGCGCGCGGGCGTTACGCCTGCGAGAGCCTGCCGCCGCCGCGCCGCCGTATCCGTGAGGTCCCGCGGGCGGCGGCGCGGGCCGCCCGGCGGGCGCGGCGGCGCTCCCGCCGCAGCGCGCGGGCGGTGCTGCTCGGCACCGACACCACGCCGTTGCGCTGGTTCCAGACCTGGCGGGTGACCCACACGTCCAGCACGGCCCAGGTGGCGACGACCGTGCTGCCCACCGAGCTGAGCACCAACGGGAACGCCGGCCACGCCCCGGCGAGCGTGAAGAGCAGCGCGGTCATTCCCTGGATCATCGTCAGGGAGATGATGATCACCGCGCGGACGGCCGCCGTGCGGACGGGGTCGGCCATGCGCCGTCTGGTCGCCGGCTCCTCGACCCAGAGCTGCTGGCGCGGCTCCGGCTCGTCGAACCCGAGCTGCTGCCGCGGCACATACACGTCGTCCACCGTCGGCGCCGTCTCACGACGCTCTTCCGTGTCCATGGATCGTGTCACTCCCCACCTCTGTCCCGACTTAACGGTGGGTGCCCGGATTCTGCCGCCCTACTCCGACCGCCGCACATCCGCGGCACACGCCGCACGGCCTCCGGCTCCGCGTGACGACGGCCGGAACCGATGCGTGCGGCGACCGCGAAGCCCGGGCGCCCCCGCTCAGCATGACGAACGACCAGGGGTGATGATTCCCGGGCAGCGAAGAGTTCCAGCCATCTGCCCCGGTCCGAACAGGAGCAGGCCGCCGCCGGTGCCCGGCGCGGCCGGGAACGCCATCTCCGTGAATACCGGGACATCCCGCGATCGGACGGTGCCACGGCGGCCGAAAACCGTCCGGACGAGTCTTCGAGTTGGCAGTGTGACAGTAGTAGGCTCACGCCGTTTGCTGACGGAACACCACCCGCACGGTGCGGGGTCGACCAGGGGGAGGCCATGCGCTTTCGCGGGAAGTCCATCCGCCGGAAGATCGTGGCGCTGCTGCTCGTTCCGCTGGTCTCGCTCACGGCCCTCTGGGGATTCGCCACCGTACTGACCGGTCGGGAGGCGAACCAGCTCCTCGAAACGGCCTCCGTGGCCGAGCAGGTCGGGAAGCCCGTCGTGGACAGCGTCGGCGTCATCCAGGAAGAGCGCCGGCAGACGCTCGTCTATCTCGCCGACCGCCGCGCCGCCGACGCGCTGCCCGCACTGCGCAACCGCCGCGCGGCCACCGACCAGGCCCTGGCTGACATCCGGGACAACGCCCTGAAATCGTCGGTAAGAAGCGACATGACACCGCAGTCGCTCGACCGGCTCACCGCGCTGATCGACGCGTTCGACGGCATCGGCGTACTCCGCCGGTCCGTGGACACGAACACCATCACCCGCCCGCAGGTGCTGGAATTCTTCAACCGGATCATCGACCCCTCGCACGGCTTCCTGCTGTCGCTGCACGCCATCGACGACGTCGAGCTGGAACGCCAGGGCCGCGCGCTCGTCGGCCTGTCCCGCGCCCGCGAGATGCTCGCCCGCGAGGACGCCCTGATCGCCTCCTCGCTGACGGCGCGGAAGGTGTCCGCGGGGGAGATCCGCGAGCTCGCCGACCACGCGGCGCACCGGCAGATCCACTACGAGACCAACCTCGAAATGCTGCCCGCCAAGGACCGCGAGCGCTTCGAGGAGTACTGGGGCAGCCCGGAGACCGCGCCACTGCGCGAGGCCGAGGAGCGCCTGATCGCCGCCGGCCCCGCCGACGGGCTCCCCGCCTCCGAGGCCGAACGCTGGCAGCAGGCCGCCACCCCGGTCCTCGACAACCTCGACCGGGAGGCCGCGGAGGCCCGCGACCGCTACCAGGACCGCGTCGAACCCGCCGCGTACGGCGTCCTCGTCAAGGCCGGCGTGGCAGGCGTCCTCGGCTTCCTCGCGCTGCTCGTCTCCGTCATCGTCTCCGTACGCATCGGCCGCGACCTGATCCGCGACCTGTCCCGGCTGCGCAAGGAGGCCCACGAGGTCTCCGGCGTACGGCTGCCCAGCGTGATGCGCCGCCTCGCCGCCGGGGAACACGTCGACGTCGAGACCGAGGCGCCGCGCCTCGAGTACGACAAGGACGAGATCGGGCAGGCCGGGCAGGCGCTCAACACCCTCCAGCGGGCGGCCGTCGAGGCCGCCGTGCGCCAGGCGGACATGCGCCGCGGCGTCTCCGAGGTGTTCGTCAACCTCGCCCGCCGCAACCAGGTCCTGCTCCACCGCCAGCTGTCCCTCCTCGACACCATGGAGCGGCGCACGGAGGACACCGAGGAACTGGCCGACCTGTTCCGCCTCGACCACCTCACCACCCGGATGCGGCGGCACGCGGAGGGCCTGGTGATCCTCTCGGGCGCCGCCCCCTCACGGCAGTGGCGCAAGCCCATCCAGCTGATGGACGTCGTGCGCGCCGCGGTCGCCGAGGTGGAGGACTACGAGCGCATCGAGGTGCGCAGGCTGCCGAGGATCGGCGTGGGCGGCCCCGCGGTCGCCGACCTGACCCACCTCATAGCCGAACTCCTCGAGAACGCCACGGTGTTCTCGCCCCCGCACACCGGAGTGCAGGTCCTCGGCGAGCGGGTCGCCAACGGCTTCACCCTGGAGATCCACGACCGCGGTCTCGGCATGGCGGCCGACGCCCTCCTCGAGGCGAATCTGCGGCTCGCGGAGACCCCCGAGTTCGAACTCTCCGACACCGACCGGCTAGGCCTCTTCGTCGTCAGCCGCCTCGCGCAGCGCCAGAACGTACGGGTGTCGCTCCAGCAGTCCCCGTACGGCGGCACCACCGCCGTGGTCTTCATACCGGCGGCCCTGCTCACGGAGGCGCCGGAGACCCAGGGCGCCGGCTTCCGGCTGGACCGCAAGAGCGAGAGCGCCGCCGGCCGGCGCGACGGCCGGCAGACGGCCCTGTCGCAGCGGCACAGCGGCCTGAACGGCGCCGCACTCCTCGACGGACCGGTCGAACTGGAAGCCCCGGTCGAGGCGTTGGGCCTCGACGAGCGCGACCGCGCGCTGCTGGGGGACGACCGGTCCCTGACCGGCGACCCGGACCGCCTCGCCGACCTGGACGACGGCGACAGCGAGCGGGGCGGCATCTTCCGCTCCCGCCGGCGTGAGCGCCGCGGCGACGGCACCGGCCACCAGCAGGCGTCCGAGCAGCCGCGGGAACACCGCGCGGCGGGACCGGTGCCGCTGCCGAGGCGCCGCCCGCCGACGCTCGTCGCCGACCACGGCCGACGGGTCGACGAACGCGGCGCCGGCGGCCGCAGCCACCCGGCCGCGGACCCGGGCCTTCCCGTGGAGCCGACGCCGTTCGCCCGGCCGCCGCTCACGGCCGCCCCCACGCCGCTGACCTCCGAGCGCCGCGACCGGTCCAGGACCGGGCGGCAGGCCGACGCGGCGCCCGTGCCGCCGTCCCAGGACAACCGGACCCGGCCGGCCGGACGGCGCGACGACGGCCCCGCACCCGACGCGGCGCCGCTCCTCGACGAACTGCCCCGCCGGGTACGGCAGGCCAGCCTCGCGCCCCAGCTCAGGGCGCAGGAACCCGCGCAGCCCGCCGCCGGTGACGCGGCGCGTGAACCGGAGCGGGACGCCGAAGAGGTGCGCAACCGCATGGCCTCCATGCAGCGCGGCTGGCAGCGCGGCCGCCGCCGCAACGCCGAGGACGCCGCCGCAGAGCAGGCCGACGACCAGACCGGCGACGGCCGGACCGTACCAGGATCGACATCTGAGGGGGACGGTCGATGACCGCACCGCACGCCGCAGCACCCGACGCCACCGGCGCCCAGCGCACGGGCGGGCTCAACTGGCTCCTCGATGAGCTGGTGGACCGCGTCGCCACCATCAGGAAGGCCCTCGTCCTCTCCAGCGACGGCCTGGCCACCGGCGCCTCACGGGAGCTCACCCGTGAGGACAGCGAGCACCTGGCCGCCGTGGCCTCCGGCTTCCACAGCCTCGCCAAGGGCGTCGGCCGCCACTTCGAGGCCGGCCAGGTCCGGCAGACCGTCGTCGAGCTCGACGAGGCGTTCCTGTTCGTCACCGCCGCCGGCGACGGCAGCTGCCTGGCGGTGCTGGCCGACGCCGACTCGGACGTGGGCCAGGTCGCCTACGAGATGACGCTGATGGTCAAGCGCGTCGGAGCCCACCTCGTCACGGCGCCCCGGACCGGACCGGCCGCCGGAGGGTGAGGGCCGGCCATGAGTGACTCAGTCCGGCACAGTCGCAGGTCGCACCACTGGATCGACGCCGACGCGGGGCCGGTGGTGCGCCCGTACGCCATGACCCGCGGCCGTACGAGCCACGCCGGCCGCCACCGGCTGGACCTGATCGCCCTGGTCGTGCCCGAGCCCGCGGTCGACGATCCGGGCCGCGACCAGACGCTCTCGCCGGAACACGTCGAGATCGTCGAACGCTGCGGCGACGTCCCCCAGTCCATCGCCGAACTCGCCGCCGGGCTCGACCTGCCGGTCGGTGTGGTCCGCGTCCTCGTCGGAGACCTCGTCGACGACGCACTCGTACATGTAACCCGTCCCGTACCTCCGGCGGAACTGCCGGACGTGAGCATTCTCCGCGAGGTGATCAATGGTCTTCGGGCGCTCTAGCCGCCGCAAGGCGCCGATCGAGCCGGTCACTCTGAAGATCCTGGTGGCAGGTGGCTTCGGTGTCGGCAAGACCACCCTGGTGGGCGCGGTCAGCGAGATCAGGCCGCTGCGGACGGAGGAGAGACTCACCGAGGCGGGCCGGCCGGTCGACGACATCGCCGGTGTCGAGGCCAAGACGACCACCACGGTCGCCATGGACTTCGGCCGCATCACCCTCCGCGAGGACCTGGTCCTGTACCTCTTCGGCACCCCGGGACAGGACCGCTTCTGGTTCCTGTGGGACGAGCTGGCGCAGGGGGCGCTCGGCGCCGTCGTGCTTGCGGACACCCGCCGCCTGGACGACTGCTTCGCCGGCATCGACTACTTCGAACGCCGCGGCATCCCGTTCGCCGTCGCGGTCAACTCCTTCGAGGGGGCGAAGCGGTATCCGGCCGAGACCGTGCGCGCCGCGCTCGACCTCGACCCCGAGGTGCCGGTCCTGATCGGCGACGCGCGGGAGCGGGAGTCCGTCAAGGACATCCTCGTCGCGGTCGTCGAACACGCGCTGGTCCGCGCGGACCAGGTGCGGGAGCCCGCCGTCACCTGAGCCGCCCGCGCCTTTGGAGCGGACACGGCCCGTACCCCCACCGACAGGGGTACGGGCCGTGGGCCTCATGGGGCGCGCGAGGGCGGGCTCAGCTCGGGCCGGTCTCCTCCCAGCCGAAACTCTTCTCCACCGCCTTGCGCCAGTTGCCGTACTCCCGCTCGCGGACCTCCGGTTCCATCCGCGGCGACCACTCCACATCGCGCCGCCAGTGCGTCTTGAGCTCGTCCGTGTCCGACCAGACGCCGGTCGCGAGCCCGGCCGCGTAGGCCGCGCCGAGGCAGGTCGTCTCCGACACCGTCGGCCGGATCACCGGCACGCCCAGCACGTCCGCCTGATGCTGCATCAGCAGATGGTTGGCGGTCATGCCGCCGTCGACCTTGAGCGTGGTGATCCGCACCCCGGAGTCCTGGTACATCGCGTCGACCACCTCGCGCGTCTGCCAGCTCGTCGCCTCCAGCACCGCCCGCGCCAGGTGCGCCTTGGTCACGTACCTGGTCAGGCCGGTGACGACGCCGCGCGCGTCGGAGCGCCAGTACGGCGCGTAGAGGCCGGAGAAGGCGGGCACGATGTACGCCCCGCCGTTGTCCTCCACACTCGCGGCGAGGGGCTCGATCTCGTCGGCCGAGCCGATGATGCCGAGCTGGTCGCGGAACCACTGGACGAGGGCGCCGGTGATCGCGATCGAGCCCTCCAGGCAGTAGACCGGCGGCTCCTCGCCGATCTGGTAGCCGACCGTCGTGATCAGCCCGCTCTTCGACGGCACGGGCCGTTCGCCGGTGTTCAGCAGCAGGAAACTGCCGGTGCCGTAGGTGTTCTTGGCGGTCCCGGTGTCGTAGCAGGCCTGGCCGAAGACGGCGGCCTGCTGGTCGCCGAGCGCGGAGGCCACCGGCACCCCGGCGAGCCGGCCGGTGGCCGTCCCGTACACCTGTGAAGAGGACCTGATCTCGGGGAGCATCGCCGCCGGCAGGTTCATCGCCTCGAGGATCCGCTCGTCCCACTGGAGGGTGCGCAGGTCCATCAGCATGGTCCGCGAGGCGTTGGTGACGTCGGTGACGTGAACCCCGCCGTCCGTGCCGCCGGTGAGGTTCCAGATCAGCCAGGAGTCGATGGTGCCGAACGCGATCTCGCCCCGCTCGGCCCGTGCGCGCAGGCCGGGGACGTTCTCCAGCAGCCAGGCGGCCTTGGGGCCGGAGAAGTAGCTGGCGAGCGGCAGGCCGGTGGTGCCGCGGAAGCGGTCCTGCCCCTCGGCGCCGCCGAGTTCGTGGCAGAGGCCGGCCGTCCGGGTGTCCTGCCAGACGATCGCGTTGTGCACGGGCTGTCCGGTGGCGCGGTCCCACAGGACCGTGGTCTCCCGCTGGTTGGTGATGCCGAGCGCGCTGAGCTGGTCGGCCCGCAGGCCCGCCGCTGCCATGGCCCCGGCGACGACGGCCTGCACCTTCGACCAGATCTCGGTGGCGTCGTGCTCCACCCAGCCCGGCCGGGGGAAGATCTGGCGGTGCTCGCGCTGGTCGACGGCGACGATCGCGCCGTTCCGGTCGAAGATGATGCAGCGGCTGGACGTGGTGCCCTGATCGATGGCGGCGACGAACCTGTCCGTCATGACGTCCCCTTGTCGGAATCGGCGTCGTGTTACCGGAATCGGTGTCGTGGTGGAGCCGGTGGCGGGCCGAAGCCCTGCGGCCTAGAAGGCCAGGTTGAAGACGAGCCCGGCCAGCAGCCCGCCGATGACCGGTCCGGCCACCGGCACCCAGGCGTAACCCCAGTCGGACGTTCCCTTGTTGGGGATCGGCAGCACGGAGTGCACCAGGCGGGGGCCCAGGTCGCGCGCCGGGTTGATGGCGTAGCCGGTCGGCCCGCCGAGCGAGAGGCCGATGCCGACGACCAGCAGCGACACCAGCAGGATGGAGATGCCCGAGCCGTAGATCCCGGCGTCCTGGCCGGGGATCCGGCCGATGCCGATGCCGTCGTTCCTGCCGAACGCGAGGATCGGCAGCACCAGACCCACCGTTGCGACGATCTCGGTCACGAGGTTGGCCCACGGCTTGCGGATCTCCGGGCCCGTGGCGAAGATCCCCAGCGTGGGCCGGCCGTTCCTGGTGTCCGCGTTGGCCTGGAACTGCGCGAAGTAGACCAGGTAGGCGAGGACCGCGCCGAGGACCGCGCCCACCAGCTGCGCCAGGATGTAGAGCGGCACCTTGCCCCACTCGCCGGTGTCGACGGCCAGGCCCACGGTCACCGCCGGATTGAGATGACCGCCCGACAGCGGCGCCGCGGTGTACGCGCCGGCCATCACGCCGAAGCCCCAGCCGAAGGCGATGACGACCCAGCCGGCTCCCTTCGCCTTGGAGTGGTGCAGGGTGACGGCGGCGCAGACCCCCGCGCCGAAGAGGATGAGTATCGCGGTGCCGATGACCTCACCGAGGAATATGTCTGCGTTGCTCATGGCTGCTCCTTTGCCCTGGCCCGGCCGCGGGGCCGGTCCTCCGTGCAGGGTGCGTGCTCCATGTGCGTGTGCGGCCCCGGAGTGCGGGGCGGTGACGAGAGGGGAGTTTTCACCTGCCGTGACGGGGCGTCAAGGCAATGGACTACATGCGCTGTTCACGGCGGCTCCTGGACAGGAGCCGGGCCGGTGTCAAGCCGCACGCGCCGGAGCCGCCGCGGACCCGGCGGGACGGGAGCGACGGCTCAGCGGTTCTCCGCCAGCCACTTCGCGGCGGTCTCCGCGAGCTCCGCGTCCCGCCCGGCCAGCATCATCCGGATCATCCGCACATCACCGCGGAGCGACCACGCCGGATGCCCGAACGTGGCCGGGTTGTTCTTCTCGATGAAGAAGTGCGCCGGCCAGGCCGTCCCGTACCCGATCAGCGGCAGCGCCGCCGCGTACCGCTTCCGCCCCCGCGTCAGCCCGTAGACGCCGACCGCGAGCCCGGTCAGCGTCCCCGTCAGATGCACCCACCGGGTCGCCGCCCGTGAGTGCATCGCGACGTAGTAGGGCCAGAACTCCTCGTACGACTCGAATGTCCGCTGCTCTGCCATGCGGGCACCGTAGCCGCCACGGCCCCCGGCGTCAGCCCGCCCGGTGCCCGGCGACCGAACGCACCGCGACGGGGAAGTCGAAGTACGTGCCGGGGAACGGCTCCGGCCGGTACGTGAAGTGCCACCACTCCTCGGGGAGGTTCGCGAACCCCACCGCGGCCAGCGTGCTCCTCAGCAGGTCCCGGTTGGTGCGCTGCTCGGCCGTGATCCGCGGGTCGTCCGTGTGCGACAGGGTGTCGAAGCAGTCGTAGCCGGTCCCCATGTCGACGGAGCTGTCGGGGAACCGCTCGGCCTGCGGCGCGTGGCACGGCACGAGCGTCTCACCGGGGACGTACGGCCGGGTGCGCTGCGCAGGCAGCTTCACGAGCGTGAGGTCGACGGTGCTGCCGCGGCTGTGCCCGGACTTCGCGGCGATGTAACCGTCCGCGAAGAGACGCGACTTGTCGACCTGCGGATAGAACTCCTGCTTCATCGCCTCGTCCCCGAGGTCCTTCGCCCACCGCACGAAGTGGTCGACGGCCCGCTGCGGCCGGTAGCAGTCGTACACCTTCAGCGAGTACCCCTGCCGCAGCAGCCGGGCCTGTGCCTGTCCCAGCGCCCGCGCCGCCGGCCGGGTGACGACGCACACCGGCTGCCGGTAGCCGTCGACCGGCTCGCCCACGAAGTTGTGGCCGGTCGTGTACCGCATCTCCTCGATGATCGTCGGCGCCACGGCGCGCAGCGCCACGAACTCCCGCGGCGCCTTCGGCTCGGGCACGGCCTGCGCGGCGGGCGCCGCCGAGGCGGCGAGCAGCAGCGCGGCGGCCGCGGCGGTCAGGACACGTAAAGCGGAACCAAGTCGAGTCATGCGCCCGGTCTACCAGCAACCACCGCGCCGGGAAAGAGTGATCGGTTACAGTCCGCTCGTGCCCCATCACTCCCACTGCCCCCGCTGCGGAACGCCGTACGCCGCCGACGCCGGCTGGCCCCGCACCTGCCCCGCCTGCGGCGAGCGGGCCTACCGCAACCCACTGCCGGTCGCCGTCGCCCTCCAGCCCGCCCACGACGCGCACGGCACCGGACTCGTCGTCATCACCCGCACCATCGAACCCGCCCTCGGCGGCACCGCCCTGCCCGGCGGTTTCATCGACCACGGCGAGGACTGGCGGCACGCGGTGGTGCGCGAACTGCGCGAGGAGACCGGCATCGAGGCGTCGCAGGACGACGTACGCCTCGCCGACGTCCTCAGCTCCCCGGCCGGGCATCTGCTCGTCTTCGGGCTGCTCCCCCAGCGCCCCGCCGCCGAACTGCCGCTGTCCGTGCCCACCGACGAGACCGAGGGCTGGCACCTGCTGCACGCCCCCGCGGACCTCGCCTTCCCGCTGCACACGACCGCGGTCCGCAACTGGTTCGCCGGCGCCTACGGCGACGGCGCCCCCGGCCACTTCGACGCCGGCCGTTCCGCCTACAGCCACAGCGCGGGCGGCCGCTGAGACCCGGCGCGTCACTCCAGACCGCGCACCCGCACCGGCTCCTCGACCGCCACCGCACCGTCGTCCATGGTCCGTTCCACCACCACACGGCCGCCCGCAAGCCGTGTCGTGTAGCGCTCGATCTCCGGCTCGTCCCAGCCGTCGCCGGTGTCCCGCACCACCAGCCCGCCGCCCCTGCGCCCCTCGGCCGGCGTCCACACCTCGAGACCGACCCGGCCCGGCGCCCCGCTCCCGTCGTCCCGCCCGTCGAGCACCGGCAGCACCGCCCCCGCCCGCGCCAGCACCGGCACACGGGACAGCGGCGCGTCCACCAGAGCCTGCCCGGGGCCCTCGTACGGCCGGCCCGACGCCGTGTCGTACCACCGGCCGCGCGGCAGCCGTACCGCACGCCGCTCCGAGCCCGGCTCCAGGACCGGCGCCACCAGCAGCGCGTCGCCCAGCAGGAACGCGTCCTCGCAGTTCCGCAGGTCGCGGTCCCCGGGAGAACGCCACCACAGCGGACGCACATACGGCGCACCGCTGAGCCGCGCCACCTGCGCCAGGGTCATGAAGTAGGGGCCCAGCCGCTCGCGCTCCGCCAGAACGGCCCGCGCGTGCGCGGTCACCTCCGGCCCGTACGCCCAGGGCGGCCGGGACTCCGTCGTGCGCAACAGCGGCAGATACGCCGCGAGCTGGAGCCGGCGCAGATACAGCTCCGCCGGCACCGTGTCGTCGCCGCCCACATCCGCACCCGAGTACGGCACGCCGCACAGCCCCAGGCCCAGCACCAGCGACAGCGAGGCCCGCAGCCCCGGCCACCCCGTCGTGACGTCCCCGGCCCACGCGCCGCCGTACCGCTGCATGCCCGCCCAGCCGGAACGGGAGAGCACCAGGGGCCGCTCGTCGGGCCGTTGCCGGCGCAGTCCCTCATGGGCGGCCCTCGCCATGGCCGGCGCGTACACGTTGTGGGCCTCCCGGTGGTCGCCGCCGCGCCCGTCCAGGGCGTGCCGTGCGGAGCGGGGCAGCGTCAGCCCGGCGAAGGAGGTGCAGGCCGCCGGCTCGTTCCGGTCGAGCCACACCCCGGAGTAGCCCTGCGCCGCCGTCTCCCCGTACAACTCGTCCCACCACTCGCGCACCCGAGGGTCCGTGAAGTCGGGGAAGACGCACTCCCCGCGCCCGGCCGTACCCCGCACCTCACCGCCCCGCGCGTCCCGTACGAACAGCCCCGTGGTGGAGCCGTGGCGGTACAGCGCCTCCCCGGTCCCGGCGGGCACCGCCGGGGTCACCGCCCGCACCAGCCGCACCCCGTCCTCGCGCAGATCCTTGGCGAGGGAGGGCAGCCCGGGGAAGCGGTCGGGATCGCCGGCCGGGCCGGGCTCGTCGGCGTCGCCGCCGACATGGACGGCCGACAGCGGCAGGCCCAGCTCCCGATGGGCCTCCACGGTCCGCCGCACCTCCTCCTCGCCGCCGGTCCGCCGCAGGTGCTGCGGGCCCAGCGCCCAGGACGGCGGCACCGCGGGCGCGCCCGTCAGCTGCGCCCAGCCGTTCAGGACGCGCGCCGGCGTCCCCACCAGGACCCAGCTGCGCAGCGGCCCGCCGTCCATCCTCAGCTCGACCGTGCCGGGCCTGTCATGGCCGGAACCGGCTCCCTCCTCGCCCTCGCGGACGGTGACCAGGCCGTCCCAGCTGTTGTCGTGGAAGGCGAGGTGGGTGCCCGCGTCGGCCACCACCGTCTGCACCGGCATGGTGATGTGCAGCGGACCGTCGTCCGGGCCGAACCCGGCCGGCGGAGCGGTGTTCCACAGCCGGTACGAGCCGTCCCGCAGCCGGGGCCCCGACGCACGGCCACCAAGACCGAACAGCCGTGCGTCCGCCGGGATCTCGCTGCGCTGCACCCAGCGCGCCGGTCCGCCCCCGACCGGCTCCCACCAGCGCGGCGGCAGATCACGGCGCAGCAGCACGCCGCCCGGCGTACGGATCTCCACCGTGCCGTGCCGTGAGACCGCGACGGTCAGCCGCTCGGAGACCACCTTCCAGCCGCCGTCCTTGTCCGGCTCGAGACCCACCCGCGGGTCCGGCTCCGGCGGAGCGCCGGCCAGCGCGTACGAGGGCTCCGGCAGCGCACCGTCCCAGCCGCGGAACACCGCCCCGCCGACGGTCACCACGATCCGCAGCTCGGAGCGGGCGAAGCGCACGGTCCCGCCGCCGGGCAGCGGCTCCGCGTCACCGGCGGGGCCCGGCACTCTGGCCCGCTCCGCACCCCGGGGCGGCAGAGACTCGGCATCGGTCCGCCGGCGGCGCCACGCCGAGCGGGCCGCGCGCAGCCCCTGTGCCGTACCGAAAGTTCTCACCGCGCGCACCAGATCACGACCGTCCATGCTGTTCACCCTGCCACCCGGATGGGCGCTCGGATGCCCTGTTCAACTGGCGTTCACCCATGGTCGGACCACATATCGGCCGTCCCGACCATGGAGGATCCGCCCTGGTGCGAACGTCGATCACATGGCATCGTCCTGTCAGCCGCGTCCGCGCACACCCCAGCCCGTGCGCGGCGCACGCACACACCGCGTAGAGCCACCCCGGGAGTCGCCCCATGACCTCAGCAGCGAACCGTGCCCCCCTGTGGCAGCCCGATCCCGACCGCGTCGCCGCCGCCCGGGTCACCCGCTTCCAGGCCTGGGCCGCCGAACGCCACGGCGCACCCGCCGAGGGCGGCTACCCGGCACTGCACCGCTGGTCCGTCGACGAGCTGGAGACGTTCTGGCAGGCGGTCGCCGAATGGTTCGAGGTCCGCTTCTCCACCCCGTACGACCGGGTGCTCGGCGACCGCGCCATGCCCGGCGCCCAGTGGTTCCCCGGCGCCACCGTCAACTACGCGGAGCACGCCCTGCGCACCGCGGAGGACCCGGAGCGCGCACATGACCCGGCGCTCCTGCATGTGGACGAGACACATGAGCCGACCCCGGTCAGCTGGGCCGAGCTGCGCCGCCAGGTCGGCGCCCTGGCCGCCGAGCTGCGGTCCCTCGGCGTACGCCCCGGCGACCGCGTCAGCGGCTACCTCCCCAACATCCCGCAGGCCGTCACCGCGCTGCTGGCCACGGCCGCCGTCGGAGCCGTCTGGAGCTCCTGCGCCCCCGACTTCGGCGCCCGCAGCGTCCTCGACCGCTTCCAGCAGGTCGAACCGGTCGTCCTCTTCACCGTCGACGGCTACCGCTACGGCGGCAAGGAGCACGACCGCACCGAGACGGTCGCCGAACTCCGCCGTGAACTGCCCACCCTGCGTGCGGTCGTCCACATCCCGCTGCTCGGCACGGACGCACCCGAAGGCGCCCTCGACTGGTCCGCGGTGACCTCGGGAGACGCCGAGCCGGTCTTCGAACAGGTTCCGTTCGACCACCCGCTGTGGGTCCTCTACTCCTCCGGCACCACCGGCCTGCCCAAGGCCATCGTCCAGTCCCAGGGCGGCATCCTGCTCGAACATTTCAAGCAGATCGGCCTGCACTGCGACCTCGGCCCCGGCGACCGCCTCTTCTGGTACACCTCCACCGGCTGGATGATGTGGAACTTCCTCGTCTCCGGCCTGCTCACCGGCACCACCGTCGTCCTGTACGACGGCAGCCCCGGCCACCCGGACACCGCCGCCCAGTGGCGCGTCGCGGAGCGCACCGGGGCCACCCTGTTCGGCACCTCCGCCGCGTACGTCATGGCCTGCGCCAAGGCGGACGTCCACCCGGGGCGCGACTTCGACCTCTCCCGCGTCAAGTGCGTCGCCACCACCGGCTCCCCGCTGCCGCCGGACGGCTTCCGCTGGATCCACGACGAGGTCGCGGACGACCTGTGGATCGCCTCCGTCAGCGGCGGAACGGACGTGTGCAGCTGCTTCGCCGGTGCCGTGCCCACCCTCCCGGTCGAGGTCGGCGAACTGCAGGCCGCCTGCCTCGGCACCGACCTCCAGTCCTGGGACCCGCAGGGCAAGCCCGTCATCGGGGAGGTCGGGGAACTGGTCGTCACCAACCCGATGCCCTCGATGCCGATCCGCTTCTGGAACGACCCCGACGGCAGCCGCTACCGCGACAGCTACTTCGAGATGTACCCCGGCGTCTGGCGGCACGGCGACTGGATCACCATCACCGACCGCGGCTCCGTGGTCATCCACGGCCGCTCCGACTCCACCCTCAACCGACAGGGCGTCCGGATGGGCTCCGCCGACATCTACGAGGTCGTCGAACGCCTCCCGGAGATCCGCGAGTCCCTCGTCATCGGCCTCGAGGAACCGGACGGCGGCTACTGGATGCCGCTCTTCGTCCACCTCTCCGAGGGCGCCGTGCTCGACGACGGCCTCCGTACCCGGATCAAGCAGTCCATCCGTGAGAACCTCTCCCCGCGCCACGTCCCCGACGACATCATCGAGGTCCCCGGCGTACCCCACACGCTCACCGGCAAGCGCATCGAGGTGCCGGTCAAGCGCCTCCTCCAGGGCACCGCGCTCGACAAGGCGGTCAACCCGGGCTCGGTGGACAACCTCGAACTCCTCCGCTTCTACGAGGACATCGCCCGCACCCGCACCCGCCCGTAGCGCCGCCGCCGCGGGGAGGCGCTAACCCCCGTACGTGGTCTCGGACTCGCCCAGCACACCGGCGAAGTCCGAGGCCAGCCGGGCCGCGTCCGCGGGAAGCAGGCCGGCCGCCGTGATACGCACCCCGGGCGCCGACGCGAGCCGGAACCGCGCCCCGGCCGCCACCCACCAGCCGCGCGAACGCAGCCCGTTCACCACCGCGGACTCGTCCCGGACCGGCACCCACACATTCATCCCGCTCCCGCCGTGTGCCGCCACCCCACGTGAGGCCAGCTCCGCCACCAGAGCGCCGCGCCGCTCGGCGTAGGCGGAGCGCGCCCGTGACACCAGCGCAGTCGTGGCCGGGTCGTTCATCAGACCGAGCACCGTGCGCTGCAGCAGATGGCTGATCCACCCAGACGTCAGCAGCAGCCGCCCGTCGTGCCGCCCCAGCGTCGTCGGGTCGCAGGCCGCCGCCGCCCAGCGCAGGTCCGTGCCCAGGAACTTGGTGACGGTCCGTACGTGCGCCCAGCGCGCGAGCCCGCCGGACGCCAGGGAGTGGAGCGGCGCGCCCGCGATGTCCGCCGCGTGGTCGTTCTCGACGACGAGGACGTCCGGCGTCCGCCGTACCACCGCCACCAGGGCGTCCCGCCGTGCGGCGGAGAACGCGCCGCCGTACGGGTTCTGGGCGCGGGGGCTGCACACGACGGCCCGCGCGCCCGCCCGCAGCGCCGCCTCGAGCGCCTCCGGCCGCATCCCCTCGTCGTCCACGGCCACGGCCACCGACCGCAGCCCCAACGCCTGCACCAGGTCGAGCAGATGGTGATATCCGGGGTCCTCCATCGCGACCGCGTCGCCCGGCCTCAGGTCGGTGGAGAGCAGCCGGGCCACGCAGTCGAGGGCCCCGTGCGCGAAGGTGACGTGCTCCACCGGCACCCCCGCCCCGCCGATCCAGGCCCGGACCGTCTCCTCCAGCTCCGGCAGCCGCGGCGTCGCCCGGTGTGAGCGGACACCGGCCGAGAGCCGGCCCGGGGGCACCAGATCCGGCAGGAACGCCGGGTCGGGATGGCCGCCCGCCAGATCCCGCAGCCCCTGCGGCACCTTCGGCGGCCGGCGTGAGGCGACCGATGGGGCCGCCGCCACGATCGTGCCGCCCCGGCCGCGGGTGACGACGAGCCCGCGGCGCCGCAGCTCCTTGTACGCGGTCGCCACCGTGCCCGGGCTGACCGACAGGTCCTCGGCGAGCCGGCGCACCGGGGGGAGCGCGTCTCCCGGCCGCAACGTCCCTTCGGCCACCGCTCCTTCCACGGAGGCGGCAATCGTACTGGCGGTCGTACCGGAGATCGCATATTGTGCTGCCACGTAGATAATTATGTATCAATACGTAATCCGAGTCAAGGCGGGGGGACCGTGAGTCAGCAGAAGCGCCGACGCACACTCGAAGAACGCATCCCGGGCGGACCCGACGGCCGCCGCATGCTCTGGACAGCGCTCGTCGACAAGACGGGCAACGGCCTCTGGGCGGCCACCGGAGCCCTCTACTTCACCCATGTCACCGGCCTGACCGTCGCCGAGGTCGGCATGCTCATCGCCGTCTCCGCCGGCATCGGCGTCGCCGGCGCCCCACTCGCCGGACGCCTCGCCGACCGGATGTCCCTCAACCGCCTGCTGATCGCGACCCAACTGCTGCGCGCCGCGGCCGGATTCTGCCTCCTCACCACCGACCACTACCTCCTGCTGATCGCGTTCTCCGCGGCAGGCAGCTTCGGCGACCGCGCCAGCAGCGTCCTCACCAAGCTGTACGCAGCCCGCATCGCAGGCTCCGAACGGGTGCGCTACCAGGCCGTCAACCGCACGGTCTCCAACATCGGGTTCGCCGTCGGCGGCCTCGCGGCCGCGGCCGCCCTCGCTGTCGGGACCACCCCCGCCTACCAGGCCCTGCTCGTCGGCAACGGCATCGCGGCCCTCACGGCGGCCCTCCTCATCGTGCGCTGCGGCGAAGCACCCGTCCCCGCCCGCACGGCCGGCGCCGACGGCACCGCCGGGCCCGGGAAACCGGCCGGCCCCTGGCGCGACCGCACCTACCTCCTCTACACCGCGACCGAGGCGCTCCTGCTGCTCGACGACGCCGTCTTCAAGGTCGGACTGCCGCTGTGGATCGTCCACGCCACCGACGCACCGCACGGCCTCGCCCCGCTGCTGATGGTCCTCAACAACGTGATGGTCGTCGCCCTCCAGATCCCGCTCTCCCGCTACGGCGCCACCAGCCACGCCGCCCGCCGACTCCTCGTGCCCCTCGCCGGGGCGTTCGCGGTGGGAGCCCTCGCGCTCAGCCTGTCGACCGCCGGCGGAGCATGGACCGCGACGGTCACCCTCACCCTCGCGGCGATTGCCCTGACATTCGCCGAAATGCTGCACGCCACGGCGTCGTGGGAACTGTCCGTCGCCCTGGCGCCCGAGCAGGCGCAGGGCGCCTACCTGGGCGTCCACGGCCTGGCCAACTCGGCCCAACGCAGCCTCGGCCCGCTCGTCATGACCGCGACCATCGCCGCCGGCCCGCTCGGCTGGGCCCTGTTCGGCGCCGGCCTCTCCGCGGTCTGTCTGGCCCAGAGCCGACTCGTCCGCGACCGACTGCCGAAACCGGCACTGTCAGTGCCGGCCGCTACGGTGAGTCACGAATGATCGACAGCTCACCGGGGGAATCGGCATGGCGAACACCAACCAGTCCAAGCAGCAGTCCAAGCACCGGTCACAGCAGCGGTCCCGGCGGTCCGGCCCGTCCAAGCGGCCCGGCGACGGCGCGGCACTGCGGCGCGCCCTGCGCCGCGAGGTCCCGAGCACCGTCGGCATCCTCGCCGACGAACAGGACTTCACACGGATGCGTCGCTACCGCACCTTCGCGTTCGACGACTACCCGACCTATCTGAGGCAGTCGGAACGGCTGCTGAAAACCCTGTCCACCCAGCAACTGCACACCTCCGTCGCCCTCTTCGACCCGGACGAGTTCGCCGAGTTCTGCGCGGAAGCCGGCATCGACGCGGACGGCCCGACGGGCCGCAGCCGGTTCACCGCCGAACTCGCGCGCCGCGGCCCCGGCGTTCCCTACACCGGCCGGCCACTGACCACGCTGCTGCCCGAACTCGTCAACAGGACCGTGCGCCAGGCCACCTGGGAGTACGCCACCCTGCTCCTCGCCGACCTCGGCGTCTGCGCCGACTGCGGTCAGGACATCGGCAGCGCCGCGTTCGACCGGGCCTCCCGCATCCTGATGCGCCTGCTCGAACTCGCCGGCGCAGGCGAGCACCACCTCGTCTGCAGCGTCCCCGGCCCCGACGAACAGCTCCTCGCCGTGCTGCACGCCCACGGCGACCCGGTGTCCTCCGCACAGATCGACGCCACGGAGGGCACCGAATTCGTCACCGTCCTCGCCGCGGGCATCGCACTCGAAGGCGCCGGGGGAGTGGTGCTGCGCACCAGCGCGCCAGGCACCCCGGACCATCTCCACGGCTGGCGTCTCCACCACGGCCGCCTCGACCCGCTGACCGCGGGCGAGGTGTTCAGCGCCTACTGCACCGACGCCGCCACCGGCGACCCGCTGTCCCCGGAGCCGGGCGTCGAGTACTGCGCCGGATTCCCCCTCACCACCGACGATCCGGAGAACCACCACTGACGCCGAAGGGGGCTTCCCGCTCCCGGCGGAAAGCCCCCTTCTCCGGCGGGCCCGATCACCCGGGCCCGTACGCTCCGGCTACTCGCCGGACAGCACCGCCTGCGCGGCCACCCGGGCCTCCTCCGCGGTGTCCGCGGCACGCGCCGCCGCGGCGGCCCGCTCGCACTGGGCGAGCGTGTACTTCGCCAGCGTCGACCGCACATACGGGATCGACGCGGCGCCCATCGACAGCGACGTCACACCGAGACCGGTGAGCACACAGGCGAGCAGCGGATCGGAGGCAGCCTCACCGCACACACCACAACTCCTGCCCTCGGCCCGCGCCGCCTCCGCGGACAGCGCCACCAGGTCGAGCAGCGCGGGCTGCCACGGGTCCTGAAGCCGGGACACCGCACCCACCTGGCGGTCGGCGGCGAAGGTGTACTGCGCGAGGTCGTTGGTCCCCAGCGACAGGAACTCGACCTCCTGCAGGATCGAACGTGCCCGCAGCGCGGCGGACGGGATCTCCACCATCGCCCCGAACTTCGCCTCGAGCCCCGCCTGCCGGCAGGCGTCGGCGAACGCCCTGGCGTCCGTACGGTCCGCCACCATCGGCGCCATGACCTCGAGGTAGACGGGCAGCCCCCGCGCGGCCTTCGACAGCGCGGAGAGCTGCGTCCGCAGCACCTCCGGGTGATCCAGCAGCGAACGCAGCCCGCGCACACCCAGCGCCGGGTTCGGCTCGTCGGCGGGCGTCAGGAAGTCGAGCGGCTTGTCCGCACCCGCGTCCAGCACCCGCACGACCACCCGGCCCTCGGGAAACGCCTCGAGCACCTTCCGGTACGCCTCGACCTGCTTCTCCTCCGACGGAGCCTGCTTGCTGTCGTCGAGGAACAGGAACTCTGTACGGAACAGCCCGACGCCCTCGGCGCCGGCGTCCACGGCCGCCGGTACGTCCGCGGGCCCTCCGACGTTCGCCAGCAGCGGCACCTTGTGCCCGTCCGACGTGGCACCCGGTCCGGTGGACGCCGACAGGGCCGCCCTCCGCTCCGCCGCGGCCCGCTCCATCTGCGCGCGCTTCTCGTCGCTCGGCTCCACGAAGATCTCGCCCGTGCTGCCGTCGACCGCGACCAGCGTGCCCTCGGCGAGCTCACCCGCACCGGGCAGAGCGACCACCGCGGGAACCCCGAGAGCCCGCGCCAGAATGGCGCTGTGACTCGTGGGCCCGCCCTCCTCCGTGACGAACCCGAGCACCAGGGCCGGATCCAGCAGCGCCGTGTCGGCCGGCGCCAGGTCGCGTGCGATCAGTACATACGGCTCGTCGCTGTCCGGCACACCCGGCATCGGCACACCCAGCAGCCGCGCCACGATCCGGTTCCGTACGTCGTCCAGGTCGGCGACCCGCCCGGCCAGATACTCCCCGGCGCCGGCCAGCAGCGCACGGTAGGCCGCGAACGCGTCGTACACCGCGCGCTCGGCCGTGCTGCCGACGGCGACACGGCGATCGACGTCGGCCATGAGCTCCGGGTCCTGCGCCATCATGGCCTGCGCCTCGAGCACGGCCTGCGCCTCGCCGCCCGCCAGATTGCCCCGCGCGATCAGGTCGGCCGCCACGGCTTCCACGGCCTGGCGGGCGCGCCCCTGTTCGCGCTCCGCGTCCTGCGTGGGGTTCTGCTTGGCCGGCGGCTCGAGAACCGCCGTGCCCATGTGCCGCACCTCGCCGATCGCCACCCCGTGGCTCACGCCGACGCCTCGCAGCGTTGTCTCCATTTCACCGTCTCCGATTGGGCGGCGGCCCAGCCGCCGCGATGGTTGTCGGACTCGCCGTCACCGACGCCGGCGGGTCACTGCCAGCCGAAGAGGCTCTCGCCGGCCTTCACGTCGCCGTCCTCACGGACCTCGGACAGGGCGTCGGGCGTGGCCTCCAGCGCCACGACCGGGCAGATGGCGGACTTCCCGGCGGCTTCGACAGCCGCCGGGTCCCAGCGGACCACGGCCTGACCCCGCTGCACGGTGTCGCCCTTGTTGACGAGGAGCTCGAAGCCCTCACCGTTCAGCTGGACGGTGTCGATACCCAGGTGCGTCAGCACACCGTGCCCTTCGGCGTCCACGACCACGAAGGCGTGGGGGTGCAGGGACACGATGATCCCGTCGACGGGAGAGAGCGCCTCCGACGGCTCACGCACGGGATCGATGGCGGTCCCGGGGCCGACCATCGCACCGGAGAACACCGGATCGGGCACAGCGGCGAGTCCGATGGCCCGGCCGGCAAGAGGGGACGTCACTGTGGTCATGGAGCCTCCCAGGGGCGGAGATTCGTACGGCGCCGCCACCGCAGGTCGCGGACGACGCGCTGTTCTGAAGAGTAGGTCATGAGAAGTCCTAGTTCCGTCCGGCTTCTACCAGTTGACAGACCTAGGGGAGCACCGGAACCGGTTTGCACCGGATGCCGGTTCGGTTGTACTGTCGTAGCCCTGCCTGACCCCAACGCGAGAACGAGTCGAGGGTCGGCGGAGCGCTTATCAAGTCGAGAGCCTAACTGGTCTAAACCACTGCGCGCCCCCAGGGTGCCCGCAGGGAGGTGGTCAGGAGGGCCCGGAAAGCCTGGTAGTGTTTGAAACACCGAAGGGAAGCGCCCGGAAGGCCCCGTGAGAAGGGCCTGAAGGAAGCGTCCGTTCCTTGAGAACTCAACAGTGTGCCAAAAATCAACGCCAGATATGTTGATACCCCGTCCATCTTCGGATGGTCGAGGTTCCT
>NZ_JBSFUW010000053.1:0-39849 GCF_053591995.1 Streptomyces sp. NPDC002835
GTCCAGCATGACGATGTAGCTGCCGGCGACGGCGCCTTCGGCGTTCGCGCCGTAGATCTTGCCCTCGGCCGGAGCGGCCGCTCCGGCGAAGGACGCGTTGATCAGAGTGACGCCTGCTGCGGCGGCCACTGCGGTGATGGCGGCCGTGAGCTTGATCCTGCTCGCACGCTTGTGAGTTGCCATCGAGTGGGGTCTCCTCGTCAGGCTCTGGGGGGTGGACCCTCGGCCGGAGCGTCTCCGGCCTTCAAAGGTGACTCATTGATGCACTCATGCCATTGATTTCATGCGCTCCACTGCTTGATCAGCTGCCGTTCAACGCAATAACCAGCCAGCCCGTACCAAGGCCGACTCCGGCCGCGATCCCTGCACTTACAAGAAATTTCGAGTGAGGAGCTGTGAATCCTCCACCCGTGTCCGCGTGGAACGGGAAGGTGCGGGAACACTCGCGCCGTTTGCGCACCGGACGATCAGCACCGCGCGAACCGCCGCGAGGGGAGGGACGCAGCGGGTGCGCCGGCGGTAGGTGAGCTGTGGCGAATCGGCTTGTTCGAGCCGGACTGCGAGCGTTCTCCCCTCTCCTCGACGCCCTGGTTGGTCCGTACCGCGAACAGTCGCGCACGGAAGAGGACGGTCGACGTCGTGCGGCTACGCCTACGGCAGGTGAGAGCGACCGCATCGGAGTGGATCAGCCGGAGTCCGGGCGGCTGGCCGTAGCGAGCAACGTCGCGCCCATCTGCGCGAGCGCCGCTTCGCCGGCGTCAATGTGGATTCCATGCCGGGCATGGTGCAGTCAGCGTGCCCGGGAGCGAAGCCGCGTGTCGCCTACGTCACCAACTGCGTGTCGCTGAGCTGCCGGCGATACCCACTGCCGGCCGCCACCGGGCAAGCCGCAGTGCAGCTACCGCAGATCGTCGGTACTCGCAAAGGTCGCGAGGATGTCCAACTCAGTGCTCACCGCGACGCCGGACTCTCTTTCGTAGGCGCGCACCTGGATTCTTCGCCGCGGGGCCGGCCGGAGCCGTCGTATTCACGGTGCGCTGCGGCCCGCGTCAACTGCGTCCACTCAGCGAACCACCAGGCTCCTGCCACCACGCACGACCACAGCAGACCAGCCGGCACCGCACTGAGCCACGGGGCCCGCTCCACCCACCGCTCCACGGCCGTCAGCACCACCCAGCCGGTCAGCAGGACGGCCACAACTCGCACACGCCGATGCCTGAACATGTCGCCCCAGTACCCAATCGTGGTAGCGATCACGCAGACACGAATGCGGGACTCAACCGGCGGCATGAGGGGAACGGTAGGGGGCAGACGAGGTGAATGGCTGAGCTCGGAGAACTCCTGCAGACGACCATGCGGCGCCGGCACCTGAGCGCCCAAACCCTCGCCAACCGGACCGGGATCCGCACGCCCCGGATCAGGGCGTTCGCCATGGACGGCGCCGGCGGCCCGGTCCATCCCACAGAACAGGAGCTCGCCGCACTCGCGGGCGCCCTCGGCTTACCCCTGCCCGAAGTTCTTCGCGCGGCGCAGGTCCCCGCCGACGCGCGGGCCTGATCTGCCGCCCATGGCAGTGTTCGCGGTACTGCCGGCCGCCTTCCTTCCTCGGGCGGACACTCGCGCTGAACCGGTACGAGGAACGCCTGTGCACCCCGCGCAACGCCCACGGCACCGTCGTCCCCGCCCTGCCCGGCAGGCCGCCGGCAGACCACCCAGAACTTCGGCCGGGGCGGTCCTTTCCCCGCGGTCCTTCCCCAACGGAAGGGTAGTGCGGGCCGGCGTCGGCAGTAGTCTTCGTCGGCGCCTTCGGTCTCATTCCGTTTTCTTGCGCACTGCGCGCGTGACGGCGTCTTTCTCGGCGTTCGGTTCCGACGTGCACCTCTTCTCGGAACGGGTCAGCGGCGAAGGCAGCGGTGTCGGGGCGGGGTTCGACGTCCTGGACGGGATGGTCGAGCTCGGTGCGGGTCGGCTCCTGGGTGATCAGGCCTGCCCTTCTGCTTCCTTCAGCGGTCATCGCTGCGCGTGGTCAGCAGGCGGAGAAGAGAACACGTAGAAGGCCCACCGTCCGTTACCGCTGTCGCGAGGACCGGGGCGGCTGGACGTTCACGGCGCAGCGTTCGCGGTTATCCGTATGGCATGGCACCGATGTGGGAACGCAACCGCGACGAGTGGCACCAGCAGGAGGGCCGGCACCGGGATGCGGGTCGTGGGACGGACCGGGAGTCGGAAGGAAGCCGGCCAGGTCCTGACCCGCAGGTGGAGCGCGATGCCCGGATGAGCCCGCCCGACGGCTCGACAAGCAGGACGGCCTCTACTCCCCCATCCACGAACTGGTACCGCAGGAGAGCGAGCGGGACGAATTCCGCTGTCCGGGAGATGGCGGAAGCCGAGTCCCACTCGGCCCGGTGCGCGTTCCCGGCAGGGTTGCGGGCAGGGTTGCGGGCAGGTTCCGGGTTTCTTCAGGACGTGTCCGGCCGGTCACAGCAGCACCGGTCTTCAGGCGCACGTGCATGGCTCAGGCCGAAGCAGGCGTACGGGACAGGGCTGTGCGCAGCGCGAAGACACCGAGCAGGCCGCCTGCCGCAAACCGCTGAGCGGTCATCACGCGGGGCCGGGCAGCCAGAAACCCCGACACCCGTGCTGCTCCCAGCATGATCAGAGCATTCACGGTGATCCCCACGATGATCTGCACACCACCGAGCTGCAGCAGTTGCGCCCAGGCCGGACCCGCCTGCGGATCCATGAACTGGGGCAGAAGAGCGGCGTACATGAGAGCGATCTTGGGGTTGAGCAGGTTGGTCAGGAGCCCCATCGAGAACAGGCGCGCGTCAGAGACAGGAGGCAGGTCCTGGGACGGAGCGAAGGGTGAACGGCCACCGGGCCTGAGCATGTCCCAGGCCAGATAGGCCAGGTAGGCGGCCCCGGCGAGTTTGACCACCGTGAAGGCCAGCGGCACGGCGGCGAACAACGCGGACAGGCCGGCGGCCGCGGCCAGCAGATAGCACACGAATCCCACGGCGGTCCCGCTCAGGCTGACCAGGCCCGCCCTGCGGCCCTGGGTGATCGCGCGGGAGGCGAGGTGGATCATGTTCGGTCCGGGAGTCAGGGCCATGCCCAATTCGACCAGGGCCACTCCCCCCACTGCGGCCAGGCTGATCACTGGTCAACTCCCGATCCAGCCGGGTATCCGGTACCCGGCGCAGGCGGCGCCCGCCGGCGACGGGCGGCTGCGACGCATCGGCAGTGCCTGCGTCGCCTTCCTGAGGATACGGCCCTGCCGTTCGGCGTCTCCGCGCACCCTGGCTCCAGCCGGCCGGCGACTTCAACGACTGCCCCATGAACCCGTCGACGCCCCCGGAGTGATCGGCCGGACAGTCCCGGAAGTAGACGTCACAGACGCACGGAACGCGACCTCGTCCTGCGGGGCTCCTCGTCGAACGCCGCTCTCACACGCCCGTCACAGACTGCGTCGACCACTGACCAGGTTGCCCTGACCTGACGTTACGCTCTCGTCTTGGGCCGGCCGGGACGCCCACGGACAGGCTTTCCCACCTGTGCCAGGTCCTGCCGAAGCTTCACGACTTCGCGGTGGAGGGCGAAGGCGGCAGCGTCTCCCTCGGAATCAGCTCAGCGTGGATTTCGACGGTGTCCTGGCTTGCTACGAGCGTTGCACCATTGCGGCGCAAGACGCCAAGTGCCGCCGTGTTGTACGTCTTTGTGTCCGCGACTACGGCCCGAGCGCCGGCTTTCGCGGCTTCGTCGAGGAGGATCCGGAGAGCGGCGGTGCCGATTCCGCGTCCGCGATGTGAACGGCCGAGCCACATACCGGCTTCGAGGACGTCATGGCGGTCGCGGAGAGCCAGACGGGCCGACCCCACGATCTTCCCGTTGTGGTTGATCGCGAATGTGGACTCGCGGAGCGGACCGGTAAGTCCGGGACGTCGAGCCCGGTGCCAGTGCCGGAAGGCTTCCTGGCGTTCCGTCGTCCATCCTGGTGGGCAGGCCACGGGAGGCATCGCCTCTTCGGGTGCTGCGTCCTCGACGGCCACCGCGAGGAGTTCTTCGAGGCTTTCCTCGTCCACCTGCTGCACTTCCACCCGACCGACCATGCCGGTTCCCTCCGTCAAGTGCCGGACACCGGTTGTTCATCCTCACCTTCTGCGTGGTGCTGCGCCAGCGGTTTCTGCAGGGTCGGCAGTCTTCCGGGATCGACGTGGTCGGCAAGATGGATCAGGGTGGCCTGCGGGGCCATACCGAAGGCAGCGGCGATGAGCTCGGGGGGCTGGTCCTCACCAAGTCGAGGAGGCGGATGCCGCGGATCGTCCGCGACGGGTTTCCGCGGCCGCCATCGGATCCTCATGCCCTGGTCTCCTTCCCGGACAGCTCCACGAGAGCGCCGGCCACTGCCCGTTGACAGGCGTCCTCGATGAACGTCGCGGGGGGGGGCCGGACACGAGGCACACTCCGACCATCCGGCGGGGAGCGGGGCGCAGCGCGGCCGAGTTGTCCACGCAGGGCACACTGCGCGGACATGACGTAGCCGCACCAAAGGAGCGCCACCGTAGGCGAGTGAGAGGGTCGGCTCGCACACAGCCGAGGTGGCTCCTCACCAGCAGCCCCCGTCACGTCTGATCCGGCACACATACAGATCAGAAGGGTTCCGACTCTGCCGAGTCGGAACCCGGGATCTCCGTGCCGGGATGGGACGAGGGCGCCCGTGCCGGGTTGTGCGCTGTCGATCAGTCTCTGCCGCCCTCAGTGGCCGCCTCCGTGTACGTGAGCTTCGGCGAGGAGGAGGTAGCTGCTGGCGGTCCAGGTGTAGGCACGGTCCCGCAGGCCCGTTCCGGTCAGGGCGTCGAAGTTCTCGGCGAAGCCGTGGGTCTCGCACAGGGTGCGGAAGCGGGCGCTGATCTCGTCCGCCAGCCGATGGTGGCCGGCGCGGCGCAGGCCGTCCTCGATGAGGACCGTGGCGGGGGCCCATATGGGGCCGCGCCAGTAGCCGTCGGAGAGGTAGTGCGGTGAGGTGGGGAGTTCGGTGGCGAGGCCGTAGGGGGTCAGGTGGGGCTCGATGCGGGCGGCCAGTACGCCGCTGACATCGTCCGGCAGGTGTTCGCCCAGCACGATGGGCATCAGGTCGAGGAGGCTGGAGCTGTACCAGGTGTGCCCGGTGTCGACTCCCCGGACGACGAAGCGGCCGTCGGTCCAGAGCTGGTCGAGCATCGCCGTCTGGGTCGCCTCTGCGGCCCGTGTCCAGTGGCCGGCCTCGTCCGGTCGGTTCAAGTTGGCTGCCAGGGCGGCGAGTTCGTGCAGTTGCAGGATGAGGAAGGCCGCCAGGTCGGCGGTGACGACCTGGCATTCGGGGTCGAAGGGCTACAAGTGGGTGGTCTGGGACCACACCGACACCGAGGTCCGTCTCACCAAGGGCAGGCACAGCCTGACGCTCTCGGCGCAGAGCGCCGACGGCACACGTGCCACGAAGGGCGACGCCATCGTCGACCGGCTCACCCTCACCCTCGCCGAGAACTCGGCAAACACCCAGGTGTATGAAGGCGAGCTGGCCTGGCTGAGCGGCGGGGCACGTCCTGTCTACGAGCTGCCGAAGCAAGCCGGTGCCCCGGCCACGGGTTCGGGCGCGGCCGAGCTCAGGAAGGGCCAGACCGCCTTCTTCTGGGTCTATTCGGCGACCGACCGAGAGGCCACCCTCAAGGTCGATACCCTCGGCGCCGCACACGCTCGACTCTCCGTCAACGGACACGACGTCCTCAGCCTGGACCAGAACAGGCGCGGCGCGGCGGTCTCCCTCTCGGGCGGCGTCAACAAGGTGACCCTGAGCGGCGGTTCGGCCTCCACCCTCGTCGACCGCCTCACCGTCACGCCCACCGAAGGCGCCCTCGAGGCACGTACGTACGAGGCCGGCGACGCCGAGCTCGCAGGCTCCGCCGCGCTCACCCCGCTCTCTTCGGCCACCTCCGGCACGGCGATCACAGGAATCGGCGGCGAGCCCGGCAACGGCAACACCGCCACGTTCACCGTCACCGCCGACCGAACCGGCCCGTACGCGCTGCGCATCCGCTGCTCCAACCCCGAACAGGCCGAGGCCACCCACTACAACCCGGACCCGCTCGCCCGCCACGCCGACATCAGCGTCAACGGCGGAGAGACACGACGCGTCGGCTTCCCGCACACCTTCCACCAGAACGACTTCTGGGTACTCACCGTCCCCGTACGCCTCAAGAAGGGACAGAACAGCATCACGTTCCGCTCCGAGGAACTGCCGAACTTCGACGGCACCACCTACGCCTCGGACACCTTCCCCGACGTACCGCTCCGCTCCGGCTACGCGCCACTGATCGACCGGATCACCGTGGTGCCGTACGCGCGGGAGGTGCGATGAGGTAGACGCCACCGGCGGTGACGTGACACGCACGGAGGCCGGGTGGCGGGTGTCGCGCCCCACCCGTGCCGGCCGACGCGCTCATCTCGCCGCCGGTGCCGCGATCGGGAGAAAGCAATCTGTCGGGCGGACAGACCGCTCTGGTAGAGGTCGAGCTCACGGGACCTGCTGTCGATCTCCCGCACCGTGCTGCCGGCCTGTGCGCGCCGGTGTCAGCGCCGTCTGCGCCGGCGGAGCGCGGACTCTTGCCGGCCCCGTTCTCACCGACAGTTCCCACCAGTTGACCCGGGCAGAGATCCAACGATCCCGCGCGGGACAGGACGCCGGCGGTAGCCCGACCCGTCGTTCCCGATGAGCGCGTACGCCGCAAGCTGCCTTGGATCCGGCGGGCGTGCACCGTTTCAGGCAGCGGCCGCGGGGTTGGCCGATCCGGCAGTGCGGCGGTACTCGGCGTTGATGCGCTGGGCTTCCTCGAGCTGGTCCTCGAGGATGATGATGCGGCAGGCGGCCTCGATGGGGATGCCCTGATCGACGAACTCCCGGGCACGGGCGGCGATGCGCAGCTGGTAGCGGGAGTAACGGCGGTGGCCGCCCGCGGAGCGCAGCGGGGTGATCAGGCGGGCGTCTCCGACGGCGCGGAGGAAACTCTGCGTGGTGCCGAGCATGTCGGCGGCCCTGCCCATCGTGTATGCGGGGTAATCGTCGTCATCGAGACGGCCGTACGAGTCGTCTGCTGTCATTGCACCTCTCTGTGGTGGACGGTGGACGTTGGAGGGGCCCCGGTGCGGATTGGCACCAGGGCCCCGAAGGAACTGCTACACCATCTACCGGCCTTGGGACCGTGCCGGCCTTCTTTTTCCGCTTACCCGATCGAGATGCTGTCGGGGTGCGGGGATCGCGGTTGCTTGACCGGAGACCACCTCGCTGTCGATGTCCTGCGGTACCCGGGCTCAAGGCTTCTGCCCGGGCGATCCTGATGGCGCGGGTTCCTCCGTTCTTCCCTCTGTGATCACTGATTGCCAGAACTGTGTACCGCTGGTACTGCTCTACTGCTGGTAATGCGAACCACTTCGTGGCCTGCGACAGCGCCACTCTTCGGCAGCCGTCCCGTCGCCCGTCCTGCGTCTGCCCTGGCTTGGAACCCCACTGCCGAACTGCCCGGTGCGCGCGTCCGCAGCCGACGCCTTCACCGAGGTGCTGCTCACTGTCTTCGCTGCTGGGCACTGCGAACTGCACTTGCCCGGCACTACGTCTCTGCCAGGCCGTGCGGTCTCTCTGGGCTACGAGAGAAACCATAACTACACGACCACTCAATGTCTACTCTCGCCAACATAGATTTCCATGTGTGCTCGGCAGTGAGTCAATGACCCTCGACCGGCCCGCTGCCGCCTCCTCCGAGGTCGTGAGGACGGGCCGGTCCGGGGCCGTCTCGACGGCCGCCGGGGCTCTGCAGGTCGGCTCTCCTCGCGGAGCGGCGAGCCTGGCCATCTGTCATCCATGCGGCTGGAACGTCGCGTTTGTGAACACACTGCGGGCGTGAGAGCGCACACATCGGGCACCAGGCATGGCAACGCAAAAGCGGACACCCCGACACAGGTGGGAGCGCACATGGACAGCACAGACACCACCCCGGCCCCCGAAACGCCCGCGCCGACCATGGTGCGGGGCGCCGGCGCTGCCGGTATCCGCCGGGCCCGCGAAGCCGCCCGCGCCTTCACCGCCCGGCTCCATCCGCCGGCCGACCAGGCCCTGACCGACACCCTCGCCCTGGTGGTCTGCGAACTCGTCACCAACGCGCTGCGCCACGGCGGCGGCCGGTACACCCTCCAGCTCTCCGCCGACCCCCACACCGTGACCGCCTCGGTCAGCGACCCCAGCCCCGCGCTTCCCCGCGGGCGCACGCCGGACCTGACAGGTGCCCAAGGCGGCTTCGGCTGGCACATGATCCGTCGCCTCACCAGCCATCTGGCCATCACACGCACTCCCGCACCCGGCAAGACCATCCACGCCCAGCTCCCGCGCTGATTCGCGAACCGAAGAGCCGTCCAGTACCGGGTGGTGTCGAGGCACGCCCCGTGGCGATCAGCAGAACTCTTCGGTGTGTCAGGCGGCCGTCCCGCCCGCGTTGTGGATCGACTGCTGGAGCACCTTCGCCGTGGTGACGTAGTCCGCGTCGTCGATGCCCGCGTGGAGGACGGCGCGGATCGCGGGGGCGTTGCGCGCGAGGTCGACGCGTGCCCGCTCCCCCTCCTCGGTGAGCCGGAGCCGGTCCTCGGCGTCCCGGTCCAGCCATCCGCGCTCCAGGAGCACCTCGGCCTCCGCCGCCAGATCGTCAGTATCGTGCGGCCGCTGACCCGTCGAGGAGTACCGTCGCGGTGCTCAACGGACGCGCGTACGAACCGGGTTGTACCCGCCCGGCGGAACCCGGCAGTTCACGGACATCGGCCTCCTGATCGCCCCCAAGGCCTGGAGACGGCTCGACCGACGGAAGGCTGCGCAGTCGCACCGAGGACAGACCCGGCCGAGGACAGCATGAAGGTCGACCGGGACGGGCATCGGATCCGCTGTGGCACCCGTAGCAGGCCGTCCGGTCCTCTTGCCGCAGGTCCAGGTGCCGAACAGCTCTTCCGCCCGCCGAGCGCCTCGGTGGGGCGGAAGAGCTGACTGCCCAGCACCGCCAGGAGCCGGGCCGCGTGAGGTGTCGGCCTGGCCCTTCGGATACTGCGCGGAGTTACGGGAAGGTCGGGAACGTCGGCGGCTTCGCGGTGCCCGGGATGTAGTCGAAGTTGGGCGTGAGCGTGCCGAAGAGGCTGCCGACGCGCGGGGGTGTGGCTCCGGTGCCCGCCGCGAAGAGGTTTGCAGCTTCCTGGGTGACGTAGAACGGCGCCTTCTTGATGCGGAAGCCCGTGGTGCTGGGGCGGGCGCCGGCCATGACCTCACTGTAGGTGGACTCGGCGATCACTACTTCCTCAAGGAGCGCCTTGCCGTCGATCGACACGCCTGCGGAGTAGGCGGGCGTCGGCATGACGCGGATGAACGTGGACTTCAGGGTGATCGTCTTGCCGGATCGGAGGTGGTGGACCTTGAGGCCGCCGGGGTAGAAGATGCGTCCCTTGGAATCGAGGCCGTCACCGGCCGTTGAACCGATCGGCATGCTGAAGCCCCGGCCGTCGGCGTCCATCACGAACGGGCTGATGGCCTCCACAGTGATGCCCTCGCGCTCCATCCAGGCGAGAGTCTCGTCACCAATCTCCACCTGGGCGTCGCCCCACGGGGAGATGTAGGCACCCGGCAGCGGCTCGGCGGCGGCTGCCGTCCTGCTGCTGCTGGCCGGCTGCTGGGCGGCCGCCCCTGACGAGGTCAGCCCGAGCGGTACGGAGAGCGCGGCCACGGCGGCGAGGACGGTGAGACGGCGGAGTGCGTGCATACGCATAGAGCGTTTCCAATCTGTGAGGGTTGGGGAAAGGCGTCGGAGCTCATCCCGGGAATACCCAACAGTGTGGTCCGACACCGGAGTTCGACGACGGGCAACGACGCTGTCCAAGATCGACTTCGCAGTGAGTATGTCCGCCGATGCGTGACTTTGCGACGAGGAGGGCCGCTGGTTGGGCCATTCGGGGGGAAAGAGTGACGTGACGAGTGGTGTGTGCCGCGTAACGGTCACTCCAAGATCACATGCGCTGTTGGCTGTAGCGACTCCCCCACCCACAGCCCTGGAGACACGCGTGCCGGGAACCCCAAGTACGTCCGGATCCACCTCACTGTCCCGTCGGCGGCTTGCCGTCCTCGCCGCCACCACCCTCGCACTCACCGCCGCCGCCCTGTCCGGGCAGTTCACGGGCACAAGCGAGGCAGGCGGGCACATCGACGCCCCCTCGACCGTGCTCGACTCCCCGACGGACCTGACCGACGTGTACGCCTTCACCAGCCCGGACAACGCGGACATGGTCACGCTCATCGCCAACGTCCGCCCCTTCCAGGTGCCCGGGACCGCGGCCAACGCGCTGGTGGACTTCCCGTTCGCGACCGGTGCGCGGTACGAGATCCACGCGGACGCCGATGGTGACGGGGCGCCCGACACCACGTACCGCTGGACCTTCCGGGACGAGGACCGCAGGCCCTTCGGAGCGGGGCCGAAGGTCGGGCCTCTGCCGGTGAAATCGCTCGACGACCGGTCGCTCGGAGTACGCCAGAAGTACACCCTGGAGAAGATCAGGGCGGGCGGCGCCACACAGACGCTCCTCAAGGACGCGATCGCCTCCCCCACCCACACCGGTCGGACCCTGATGCCCGACTACGGCACGTTGCGGACGCAGGCGATCCGCCAACTCCCCGGCGGCGGGCAGACCGTGGCCACGCAGGCGGCGGAATCGTTCAAGGCCGACACCCAGGTCTTCGGCCTGTACACAGTCGGCACCCGCGGCCCTGTACCGGGATGGCTGCCCGATGCCCAGCCGCTGTCGGCGCTGAACGTGAACAGCCTGGTCCTGCAAGTGCCCAAGAGCGAGGTCGCCCTGAACGGCGACCCGAAGCGCAACCCGGTCGTCGGCGTGTGGGCGTCCGTCTCCCGGCAGGGCGCAAACCTGGAGCGCAGTCTCTCGGAGCAGGCCCCCACCTTCCGTCAGGTCTCCCGGCACGGCACCCCGCATGTCGCGTTCGCGCTGTTCGGCTCCACCATCGGGCTGGCCAGGCCCGGCGGGCCCGAGGACCGGCTCCAGGCCCGCGCACCGAAGGACGACCACCTGGAGAGCGACTTCCTGGCCGCCACCCTCGACCCCGTACCGCCGCACCGGATCGAGAGGGCCCAGGGCCGCAAAGCACCCGCGACACCGCGCCACGACATCCAAGCGCTGTTCATGAAGGGCATCGGCAAGGACAACGGAGCCACGTTCGGCTTCGACCTCAACACTCACACGATGAACGCCGACGCCGACCCGAAGCGCATCGTGCTCGCCGAGCAACTGCGCCTGAACCTCAGCACCCCGGTCACCACCAGCCCGAAGGCACACGGTGTCCTCGACGGAGATCTCCAGGGCTTCCCGAACGGGCGGCGGCTCAACGACAACATCGACGGGCCGCTGATCCGGATGCTGGAGGGCGAGCCCGCCGGGCCGTCCGCCGCGGGGCTGCTCCCGCAGCCGGTCGTCGGCCTGGAGCCCGCCGACGCGCAGACCGTCTTCCCGTACCTCAACCTCCCGCACGCGGGCCCGTGAGGCGTGTGATCGCCGCCGTGGGCGGGGCGGTGGCCGTGGCCGTGTGTGTGGCCGGACTTCTGCACCTCGGTCCCGACACCTCCCGGCCCCGGGCCACCGCCGCCCCCGCGGGCGCCCACGGCGCGGGCAACGGCCCTGTCGACGCCGCCCGCGAGGCGACTGAGGCCTACCCCGACGACCCGGCCGCCTGGGCCGCCCTGGCACGCGCCGAGATCGAACAGGCCCGCACCACCCTCGACGCGGGCCGGCTCGACGCCGCCGACAAGGCGCTGCGCCGCTCCCTGGCCCTCGACGCCGTGGACAACTACGGGGCCGTGACGGGCCAGGGGCTGCTCGCCAACGCCCGGCACGAGTTCACCCAGGGCCGCGCGTACGGGCTGCGCGCCACCCGGATGGCGCCCGACCGGCCGGACGGGTACGCCGTACTGGCGGACGCCGAGATCCAGCTCGGGAACTATCCGCAGGCGCGAGCAGCCGTACAGCGGATGCTCGACATCGCCCCGGCCACCGCCGCCTACAGCCGCGCCGCGTACGACCTGGAGACCAGCGGCAGGCCCGAGGACGCCGCCATCGCACTCCAGCGAGCCGTGGACAGCGCGGTCACACCGGACGAACGCGGCTTCGCCGAGGCCCGCATGGGCGACCTGGCCTGGTCCCGGGGGAAGGTGGACCAGGCGGAACGGCGCTACCGGCGCGCCTTGGCCGCCGTGCCGGACCATCCGTACGGGCAGGCCGGAATCGCCCGGGTGACCGCAGCACGCGGGCACACCGGTAAGGCACTCGAGCTGTACGCACGGCTCGTCGAACGGACGCCGCTGCCACAGTTCCTGCTGGAGGCATTGGAGCTTCGACACGCGACCGGGCAACCCCGCCATGGGAGCGAACGGGCCGCCTTGTCGGCGCAGGTACGGATGGTCCGCGCGGACGGCGGCCCCGTCGACCCGCATCTCATCCTCTACGCAGCCGATCACGGCGACCCGGAGACCGCGGTGGACCTCGCGCGCAGAGCGTGGGAACACGCCCGCAGCGTCATCGTCGCCGACGCACTCGGGTGGGCGCTGCACCGCGCGGGACAGAGCACCGAGGCCCTGGCCTACGCACGCCGGGCAGCCTCGACGGGCTGGAAGAACGCGCTGTTCCTCCACCACCGGGGCGCGATCGAGCAGGCACTCGCCATGCCCGATGGATCCCGTCGTCTGAGCGAGGCCGTCGCCCTGAACCCGCACCTCTTCCCTCACCGCCCCGACCCGGACAGGTAGTCGATGAAGTTTCCACGCCGCGCGGCGGCCGTCGCGGCGACCCTGATGGCGCTGTCGGGCCTGACCGCGGTGACGACGGCCCACGCCCACCCGCTGGGCAACTTCAGCATCAACCACTACGACGGACTGCGGCTGTCGCACGACCGAATCGAGGACACCGCCGTCGTCGACAGTGCGGAGATCCCCACCGCACAGGACGAAGAAGCGACGGACACCGACCACGACGGGACGATCTCACCAGCGGAAGCAGCGGACCGGGCGGCCGAGCGGTGCGCCCGACTCGCCGGCCGCAGCAGGATCTCAGTGGACGGCGAGCGAATCGCCTGGGCGGTCGGCCGCTCCGCCCTGACGTACGGGAAAGGAGCCGCGGGAGTCCCCGTCGCCCGGCTGACCTGCACCCTGCGGGCTTACGCCGATCTCTCCCGGTCCGCCGACGTCTCCTTCGCCTCGGGGGCGGATGCGACACGGACCGGCTGGAAGGAGATCACCGCCGTCCCCGGCGACCGCGTACGGCTGGCCGAGTCGTCCGTTCCCTCCAAGAGCCCGAGCGATGTGCTGCGCCACTACCCGCAAGCCGGGGGCGAACAGCCGCTTGATGTGGCCAGGGCGGAGCTGCGTACGCAACCAGGGGTGGGCGGGGCCGCTCCCGGTGCCCCCGGGCCGGGAAAACCGGACGAGGAACCACCGGTCCAGGCCGTGGACCGCGGCACCGTGCTCTTCCCGGCGCTGGAGCACCGGCTCACCGGTCTGACCGCGGGCCGGGACCTCACGCTGCCGGTAGGTCTCCTCGCCGTCCTGCTGACCCTGCTCCTGGGCGCGGGCCACGCGGCACTGCCCGGGCACGCCAAACTCGCCGTCGCCGCCTGCCTGGCCCGCCGGAAAGGCGGCGTCCGCGCCGCCCTCGCGGTCGGGACGACAGTCACGGCCACCCACACCGCCGGGGTCCTGGCCATGGGCCTGATCCTCACCACGGGCGCCGGATTCGCCGGAGAGGAACTACTGGGATGGCTGGGGACCGTCAGCGGCGCGGCGATCGTGGTGCTGGGGATGGTGCTGGCGGTGACGGCGGTACGGGCCCTGCGGACGGGACGCCCACCGGCACACTGGCACCACGGACACAGCCACGAGCACGCACACCACGAGACTCCGGCACACACTCACACGCACGGCCGCCGTCTTGGCCACCCCCACGGTCATGAACACCGGCACGCGACCGGCCCCTCACACGGCAACGGCGGCCACGCCCACGAGACCGACTCCCACGAGAAAGAGAAGCCGCGCCGCACCGGCCTCCCGGCGCTCCTCGGCGTAGGACTCGCGGCCGGTCTGGTGCCCAGCCCGTCGGCCCTCGTCGTCCTGCTCGGCGCCATCGCGCTGAGCCGGACATTCTTCGGCGTCCTGCTCGTCGTCGCCTACGGCCTCGGCATGGCCCTCACCCTGACCGCCGCCGGTCTACTGCTCTCCGGCGGCGGAAGCCGACTCGCCGCGCTGAGCGAACGCCGCCTTCCCTCCCTGCGCCGCTACACCCGCTACGCGGCGATCCTCACCGCACTCGCCGTCCTCACCGTGGGCATCAGCCTTACGCTGCGAAGCATCGTCACCCTCTGAACCCACCACGGCCGTCGCGCTGTCCTGCCGTCGGAAGCTGTGAGTCCCGTCCACCTGCCGAGTGAGGACCGCTCGGGGCCCGGTTCCGCAGGCACCACGATGAGAAGCCGCTCAGGCCCGCAGTAAGAGTCAGCAGTGACATGGGCGGCATGCGGGCAGCAGCACACGGCGGGAGGCCGGACGGTGCGACGCCGGCAGGCTCCAGACCGGCGTGAGCACGGAGGCGAACTCGAGGGCGAGGAGCGGCGTCGCGTCCAGGCCCGGAGGGAACGGCCCGGGACGGCGGGCCGACACGCGTCGAGGTCAGGCCGCGAGTGACAGTTCCTGGCGCAGCACGATCGCGTTGAGCAGGATCGAGAACGGCACCACGTCTGTGGCCTCCAGGACGCCGGCCCGGGCCTTGTCCACGCCGAGGGTCACATCGATGCAGCAGACGATCGCGTACACGTGCTCGCCGGTCTCCGCGTCCTGCACGGCGAAGAACAGGTCCCGGTAGTAACTCGTGCGGTCCGCGCCCTCCTCGTAGTACGACAGCCCCGGCGTGCCCTCCTGCGCGGCGAGCCCGGTGAAGGCGCGGAGCAGTTCCTGCTCGACGGTCTCCCAGAAGCCCGCGTCGGCCAACTCCGGCGGCACAGCCTGCCGCACCGCC
Organism: Streptomyces sp. NPDC002835; assembly: GCF_053591995.1. Classification (NCBI taxonomy): domain Bacteria; kingdom Bacillati; phylum Actinomycetota; class Actinomycetes; order Kitasatosporales; family Streptomycetaceae; genus Streptomyces; species Streptomyces sp. NPDC002835. The sequence goes on from NZ_JBSFUW010000053.1 coordinate 15,124, forward strand.
TCCTTCAGCGACAGCACCATGACCATGACGGGGGCGTTCTCCTGGAGCCTCCAGCCGCGCACCATCCGCACGATCTCACTGCCGGGCACGGCGGCGGCCGCCTCCCTGATGTGCCCGAAGCCGAAGTTCACGGTCGCGGGAGCGATCGCGTCCTGGAACAACCGGTCGATGGCCCGGGCCTGTTCGACGTGATCCGCGCCCACCTCGACGACGGTTCTGAAACTGGCGGCCATGTTTCCTCCTGCGGGTGCAGTGGTGATCAAGAGCGGCCAGTATGCCGACCGTGCCGGCCGGGCAGGACCCCCGATCCGCCATGCGGACGGCGTCCACCGCCCCACCGGTTCCTGGCCGTTGCCCACCGGGGGTGAGAACGAACGGCCTTCCGGCCACGGCACCGATGCCGGTGGCGACACCGCGACGACTGCGGCCACGGCCACGGCCACGACCGTAGACAAAGGCGCCGCAGGCAGCCGAGGGCGTACGCCGTGGCCGGGATCGGCGCGGACAGCATGCGGATCGGGTCCTCGCCGCGTACCGAGAGGTGGTGGACGCGGGCCCGCGGTGACTGCCCGCCTCGTCGAGCCGACTCTCCTCGGGCTTGCCATCCTCGCCGTGCGCAGCCGCGTGAAGCGGTGACATGTCCCGGTCCACCCGGGCACGCCGTAACGGCACACGAGACGCTGTCGTCCAAAGGCCTTCCCCGAGGCCCGCGCGGGACTCGAACTGCCCAGTCGCCACGCTCATGCCCAAGAGGAACTGCGCCGCCAGTACGCCGCCGGCGAAATCGGTCGCGAGGAATACCCGCAACGCAGGATCGACCTGGAGGAGTAGCCGACTCCTCACCGCCGGACAGTGAGATTTGCCCCCATGGTCGTCGATGCGACCACCCCGGCACCGAAGTACGTGGCACGTACTATGGCGCTTAGGTTTTCATCAGGGAGGCGGCCGGGATGCGGGGCTTTGGCGAGCTCGAACAGGCGATCATGGACGTGGTGTGGTCCGCGGACGCACCACTGCCGGTGCGCGAGGTGCTGGAGCGGCTCAACGGCGACCGGTCGCAGCCACTGGCGTACAACACGGTGCAGACGGTGATGGAGATCCTGCACCGCAAGGGCTGGCTGTCCCGGGCGAAGGACGGTCGGGCCTTCCGCTACCGGGCGACGAAGGACCGTGAGGAGTACGCGGCGTCGCTGATCGACCAGGTGTGGGCGACCGGTGCGGACCGTACCGCGACGCTGGTACGGCTGTTCGACGGGCTGGAGGAGGCCGAGGTCGCCGAGTTGCGGGCGGCGCTCGCGGCGCGCCGTGAGGGAAGCGGTTCGTGAGGGCCGCGATCCTGCTGCTCGGGTACGCGGGCCTGGTCGGCATCCTTGCACCGGTGCTGCTGATCCGTACGGGTTGGGCGGTGCGGGCGCCGCGGCTGGCGATCTGGGCCTGGCAGGCGGTCACGGCCACGCTCGTCGTCTCGGTCGTGCTGGCCGGGCTCGTCCTGGCCGTGCCGACAATGCCGGTCAGCGGCAACCTGGCGGACATGCTCCACGCGTGCGTGATGGCGCTGCGCGCCCAGTACGCCACACCGGGCGGCGCCGTGGCGGCCGCCACCGGCACGGTCCTGGCCTTGGCCGTGGTGGGCCGTGCCGGCTGGTGCCTGGGGGCGTCTCTGTGGCAGGCACGGCGGGAGCGCCGTCGGCACGCCGAAGTGCTGGCGATGGTCGGTCGCGCGCATCCCGGTCTGGGGGTGACGGTGCTCGAGGATGACCGTCCGGCGGTGTACTGCCTGCCAGGCACCGGACACCGGATCGTGCTGACCTCGGCGGCCCTCGCCGCCCTGGATCCTCGCGCACTGGACGCGGTGATCGCCCACGAGCGGGCGCACATCCGTCAGCGGCACCACCTGGTCCTGGCCTACGCGGAGGCATTGGAGCGGGCTTTCCCGAAGGTGGTGCTGTTCCGTACCGCGGCGGAGGAGACACGGCGGCTGGTGGAGATGGCCGCCGACGACGAGGCGACGGCCCGTACCGATTCCCTCACCCTGGCCGGGGCCCTGGTCGAGCTGGCCGGGGCCGGCGTGCCGGCCGCTTCACTGGCGGCCTCCGGTGGTCAAGTCGCCGGCCGGGTACGACGGCTCCTCGGTCCGCCCCGGCCACTGCGCCGGGCAGTCGTCTGGACCGGAGCGCTGGCGGCGGGCGCGGTGCTGGCACTGCCGCTGGCCCTGGCCGCCCAGCCCGCAGTGGCAGCGACCAGCATGAGGACCTGCCCACTCCCCGATCTCCCCGTCGCCGGTGAGGAGCGTCTCGCGTGAGACCCGAGGGCCCGGGTCCGGGCATCTGGTAGCTTCGCCCCCGCTCGGGCGTGATGTTCGGCATCGGCTGGACCCCCTGTATCGGCCCGACCCTCGCCGCCGTGCTCTCGCTGTCCCTGACCACCGGCTCGGCGGGGCGCGGCGCCTTCCTGGCCTTCCTCTACGCCGTCGGCGTCGGCGTACCGTTCCTGGTGTTCACCCTCGCCCTCGGAAAGTCCCTGCGGGCGTTCGAATTTGCCCACCGCCACACCCGTACGGTGCTGCGCGTCGGCGGAGCCCTGCTGTTGGTCGTCGGTATCGCCCAGGTCTCGGGCCTGTGGACTCTGATGATCTACCACATGCAGACCTGGATCAGCGGCTATGAACTTCCCCTGTAACGGCATGCGCGCCCGCAGCGAACCAGAGCACCCGGATCGTTCATACGGGTGGAGTCACGATGCGTCCGGTGCTCGCCGCGCGGCGGATCGGGCAGCCAGGCGCAGACCGGCCGACGGTGCCGTAGCCACCGGACAGGAACTCCGAAAGCGCATAGGTTATGGACGTGACGGATCCGGCTCCCCTGCGCGGAGTGCAGAACAGCCGGGCGGCGTCGCCCATGCCACACCGTCCGCTTCCCCCTCGACAAGGACATCTCCCATGACGTTCCGCTTCCGCCCCCGCCCCGCCGTGGCCGCGATAGCGGCCGTGCTTGCGGCCGCCCTGACCGCCTGCGGTGGAAACGCCGACACCCCGCCCGAGGAATCACCGGAGGCCGGGGTGGCCGTCAGCCACATCCACGGGCTCGGCATCGACCCGGCCGACGGCCTGCTGTACGTCGCCACCCACGAGGGCGTCATCGCCGTCGAGGACGACGGCTCCACGAAGCGGGCCGGCGACACCGCCGACTACATGGGCTTCACCGTGAAAGGCCCCAACACCTTCCTCGGCAGCGGCCACCCCGCACCGGGCGGCGGCGACCACGCCAACCGCGGCCTGATCGAGTCCACCGACTCCGGCAAGACCTGGAAGACCCTCTCCCTCGGCGGCGAGGCCGACTTCCACGCCCTGGAGTACGCCCACAACACGGTCTACGGATACGACAGCACCAACGGCCTGCTCCGCGTCAGCAAGGACGGCAAGACGTGGGACGACCGCGCCGAGCTCACCGCCCTCGACATCGCCGTCAGCCCCGACGACCCCGACCTCGTACTGGCCACCACACAGGCGGGCGTCGCGAAGAGCACCGACGGCGGCAAGACGTTCGGCCCCGGCGCCGAACCGGTGATGGCCTACCTCTCCTGGGCCGGGCCCGACGCCCTCTACGGCATCGATCCGACCGGCGCACTGCACCGCAGCACCGACAGCGGCAAGACCTGGAAGAAGATGGGAACCGTGCCCGGCGGGCAGCCCCAGGCGCTCACCGCGGTCAGCGCCGACCGTGTGCTGGCCGCCACCCAGGACGGCGTCTACGAGACCCGCGACGGCGGCAGGACCTTCACCGAGCGCGTGCCGGTCACCCCGGCGGCCGGTCACTGAACCAGGCGGGCGACGCGGCTCAGCGCGCCACGGGCATCCCGGCCACGTACTCGTGCCGCCACAGCATCGGGGAAGGCGTCACCGGGAACCCTCAGGGGCTGGGCGAGGGCGGGGTGAGGCCGGGGGCCTTGGTGGCGTCCTTCTCCTCGTAGGTCGGCAGCTGCGCGTGGACCTGGAGGGCTACCTCGCCGGCCCGTTCGAAGCGCAGGGTCACCCAGGCGAAGTCGCCGCCGCGCAGTTGCTCACGGAGCCCGCGCAGGAGCAGATGCGGCTGCTCGTCGTTGAGCGCGAGCAGTTTGCCGGTCGGCACGTCCACCGGGCCGCGGGTGTCGCCCGCGGCGGTGACGATGTCGACGGAGCGCGCGATCGTCGTTTCGGCGCCGAGCAGCCTGTCGGAGCGTTGGCCCTGGTTGAACAGCCACACGTACAGCGGGGCATTGTCTCCCGGCTCCCACGGCCCGTCGGTGGGTTCGGCGATGTGGGCGTAGCGGATGAGCATCGAGCCGATGCGGGCGTTGGCGCCCGGCGGGTTGTACTCGTCCTGAGTGGCACCGCAGCCGGTGGCGGCCATGAGGCATCCGGCCACCAGGGCGGCTGCGGCCGCTCTGCGCCGGCGGTGGGGAACGTGTTCTCTCAAGGCCACGGGAATCTCTCGCTCGGTCGTAGGGGCTTCACGGAGGTACGCATCTCTCTGTGTGCCCCGCCAGAGACCGCGGCGTCCTTCTGCTGGGCCGGACGGCCCGGTCGGCCACCGATGCGGGTGACGCGCCGCCGTCCTGCCTCACCGTGACGGCACGGCAGCCACCTCATGAGCGGGCCGGGCTCAGAAGGCCCGGCGTCGCCACGAGGTGGAGGACGCCAGCCAGGAAGTGACCCGGCTGATGTCGGAGGTGGTGACCATGCCCACGACTCTGCCGTTCTCGACCACCAGGGCGCGGTGCGCCGGGCTCTCTTCCAGACCGGGCAGGACGCGTACCAGCGGTTCGTCGGGGTGCGGCGTAGGGACGTCCGCGATCGGGATCATCACGGAGGCCACGGTGGAGTCCCGCTCCACCTCCGGAACGCCGGCGGCGGTCTTCACGCTGACCAGCCCCACCGGACGATGCTCCTGATCGACGACGGGGAAGGCGGAATGCCGGTACCGGAACTCCGGCGCGGCCAGGAACTCGGACACGGTCAGGGAAGCGTTGACGGTGATGGGATCGCGCCCCATCGCCTGGCGCACGGGAACCCCGCTGAGCAGTTCCCGCAGCTTCGCCTGGCCGCCTTCCGACGTGGCCATGGCGAGGAGGAACCAGCCGATGACGACGAACCAGATTCCGCTGAAGGCCGCCCCCAGGAAGACGAAGGACAGGCCGATCGCGATCAGCAGCCAGCCCAGTGCCCGGCCGGCGCCCGTCGACACCGCGGTGGCGCGCAGCGGATTGCCGGTCCTGTGCCACACCACTGCCCTCAGGAGCCGTCCACCGTCGAGGGGAGCGGCGGGCAGGGTGTTGAAGACGGCCAGCAGGATGTTGATGGCCGCCAGCCATGCCAGTGCCTCGGCGACCAGTCCGGCCCCGTACAGGGCGCGGAACAGCCCGGCCAGGAACCCGAAGACCAGCCCGAGCAACAGGCTGACCAGGGGGCCGATCCCGGCGATGCGGACTTCGGCGGCCGGGCTGGGTGCCTCACTCTTCAGCCGGGCGATACCTCCCAGGAGCCACAGGGTGATGTCCCCGACCTCCACGCCGTTGCGGCGGGCCACGAGGGCGTGGCTGAGCTCGTGGGCCAGGAGCGACAGCAGGAAGACGACCGCGGCCAGAATTCCGGTGACCCAGTACTGCCAGGCCGGCCGATCCGGGTAGGCGTCGGGGAACCGGCCCGCGAGGCCCAGGGCGAGCACGATGACGATGACAAGGACGCTCCAGTGCACGCCGAGCCGGATGCCGGCCACATGCCCGAGGGAAAAGGTCGCCCTCACAGCGCATTCACCTCCGTCCCCGTCCCTGCCGGGTGCCACGCCGCCTGCCCTTGCGCGGGGTGGCGACGGAAGTGCCGGTCGTACGTCACCCAGCGTGGCGCCGCTCCTTCGAGGGGTCGATGAGGGCGAGGCCGATCTCCGGCCGGAACGTCTTCACGAGTGTCGCCGGGCTGCTGCGAATGACGATCTCCAACGTGGGCCAGACCTCGCCCTCCAGCAGGTGGCCACCGCGGGTCGTCCCGTCCGCGAGCCCCAGGACGGCGTGGACGTGGGGCGCCGGGCCGTCCTCGCCGACGGCGATGTCCCCGACCAGGGAGAGCACCTCGCACTGCTCGTCCACCGGGATGCGGCGGTAGTCCTTCTCGTCCCGGTCGAACCATCCGACGACGGCCCTTTTGAACGCACCCACCGCTGTGACCTGGGCCGCACGCAGTCCCCGCTCACGGACGAAGGCCGTCAGGACCTCCGTCGTCTCCTCGTGCGGATCGAGGACGAGCACGTACGTCGCCGCCGGAGGGCCTTCCACCTGTTGCCACTTCATTCGCGCCGGGTACCCGCATCCCGGCGAGTCAACAGCCCCTGGGCCAGACCGCCCGAGTCACGGTGACCACGGACGCCCTGTGCCCGGTGCGTGAGCTTTCAGCCCGCAGCGCTTTCAGCAACGGGTGGTGGCGGTGCTCGCTCTTGTGACGTTGCCATGGAGCGGGCAGGCGTGCAGCGAGGAGTGCGATGTCGTCCGGGTTTCCTTGGCCAAGGTCGGTCGTTCGTCGCAGAGGACGTCGACTGGTTCGCGTGCCGGGGCTGCGGCATGTTGCCGCGGGCGGTGCAGGCTGTTCCCGATGTCCTCGCCGGGGCGTTCGACCAGGCCGTCGGTGTAGAGGAGCAGCGTGGTGCGGGAAGGCAGGTGCTCGCTGTGTCTGGGCGGTTCGCGGCGGTCGTAGGCGAGGGAGCGGAGCATGTTGCGCAGCCGGCTCATTGCGACGGCGGCGGGGATGTCGGTCCGCTCACGTCGCCGATGACGAGCGCGATGGCGCCCTCGGGCGGGGGGAAGCGTAGTACCAGTCGCCGCCAACCTGGGCCTCGGAGGGAGCGGCCACGTAGCGGGCGGCCGTGGCGACGGGCAGCGGTGGCAGCAGAGAACGCTGCAGATGTTCGGCAACGTGCTGGGCCTTGGCATACAGGCGGTTGTTGTCGACGGCCAGCGCAACGCGGTCGGCCAGGTCTTCCACCAGCGCGACGTCGTCGTCCGTCAGCGGCTCCTGCTCCGGGTCGCGAGCCAGCGTGAGGGCTCCGAGTACCTGCCGCCGCGCACGCAGCGGAGCCATGACGACACTCCGCGCGCCCAGCCGCTCGAACACCTCCGTCTGTGCGGCGTGGAACCTGCTGCCGTCATCCGACCGAAGATCCTGCGCATCGAGCAGCAGGGGGCGGGCACCGCGCAGGACCCGGGCAAGTGGATCCGCCGACTCGGCTTGAAGTAGCGGCTGTTGTGGGGCGAGGCCCTGTCCGCGGATCACGTGACCAGGAACCGGAAGGCCCTCCCGGCCGGCACCGGTTGGCGCGACAGTCCTTTCAGTTCTCACGGATGCGGTGGGCCTTGGCAACGAGTCTCCGAGGCAGCTTCGGCCCTGCACATGCGTAGTCGATCAGCAGGTTCCGGTAGGTGGTGTTCGCAAGCTCCGGCGCCAGGGCGATCAGGGCCCTCAGGTCGTCGGACGAGCCGGAAACGCGTGTGCGGTAGGCGGCGGCCGCCGCGCGCAGGGAGACCTCGTGAGGTTCGTATTCCAGGCCCTGTTCGACGAGGTTCGCGGCTGCGGCGAAGTCGCCCTGTTCGGCTCGCACGTCCGCCAGGTCCAGGTAGAGGGACCAGTTGGCGGCGTCCAGGTCGTGGCCGTAGTCCAACGTCCGCAGACACGCCTCGGCCAGCGCCTCCGCACCCACCGCGCCGAGAAAGCGCGCATCGCCGAACCAGGGTGCAGCACCCCATGCCGCGTCGGGCCGTACACCGGTGACCGAACCAAGGGCCATCACCGCGTCGTCCATGTCCCCTTCAAGGAACAAGAAGTACGCCTGCGCCAGCACCGCGTTCAAGGAGCCGTCCCCTTCGAGGCCCTCCTTCAGTTCCGCGCGCCGGTCCTGCCACAACTCGGCGAGGGCCGCATAGGGCTCCGGAGCCGCCGGTGCCGAGGCTATGGCCCCCACCAGAAGCTCCACCGCGCCCACCGGGCTTCCGCCGCAGTGCGCCATCACACCAGCAAGACTGACTCCCGCCGCCACTGACTGATTCGACATCGCCAGAGAATACCCGTGGCCAGAGGTTCTGTGAGCACCCCCGCCTGGCCGGCGGCACCGCTGTCGGTGATCTGTCAGTGTGACGGCAACGCTGACGGCGACGACGGCGCGCGAAGGCGACGATCACCGCAGTCGGCCATCAGAGGAGAAGAGCGAGAGCCCCCTCTCAAGGTGCGCTTCGTCCGGGATCTGACGATTGACCGAACCGGTCGGCCGGCCGACCGATGAGTTACGGGTCGTGCGGAGGTCACAGCCTCCAGGACCGCCGGCAGACCGACGCGGTCGAACCCGAAGGAGACGCGTGGCAAAGCTCATCTACTCGATGATCACCTCGCTCGACGGCTACGCCGAGGCGGCCGAGGGCGGCCTCGGCACCGGGGCCGACGACCAGGAGGTGCATACCTTCATCAACGACCTCTTCCGCCCCGTCGGCACGTACCTCTACGGCCGACGGATGTACGAGACGATGGTCTACTGGGAAACCGCGCACACCGAGCCCGACCAGCCGCCGCACATCCTGCAGTACGCCCGCGACTGGCAGGCCGCGGAGAAAATCGTGTACTCCACGACGCTTGAGTCGGTGTCCAGCGCGAAGACCAGGATCGAGCGGACCTTCGACCCGGACGCGGTGCGCAAGCTCAAGGCCGGGGCTGATCACGACCTCACCGTCGACGGCCCGAACCTCGCGGCCCAGGCCATCGTGGCCGGCCTGGTGGACGAGTACCACCTGTTCACCACCACGAGCGTGGTCGGCGGCGGCAAGCGGTTCTTCCCAGACGGCGTGCGCCTCGATCTCGAGCTGGTCCAGGAGCGTGCCTTCGGCAGCGGACTGATCTACGCGCACTACCGGACCCGCTGAGCCGCACCGGTTGGTCCCACCTGCCGACGGCCGAGCCGGGGCAGGTGAGACCGAGCCGCAGGCGGACACGCCTCAGGAGCTGGGGTGCCGGCACTCTGAGTTCGACGTGGTGATCAGAACAGCATGAGCAGCACAGCCTCCTTCACTCCCGTGCCCCGCCAAGCACGTCGGGCTCGCGCAGGCCTGCGAGAGGGACCCGCGAGTGGCGGCCGACGCACCCGACGTCGGCGCCCGGCGCATCGTGGTCGCCGTAGAACTGCTGCGGTTCGCGGCGCAGCGCGGGCTTCGTTCGGCCGGTCTTCCCGCGGGTCGGTCGGGTCGTCAGGCCGCCGTGGCGCGGAAGGTGCTGGGGCTCAGCCCCTTGTGGCGTTTGAAGGCGGCGCTGAAGCCGAATGCGTCGGCGTAGCCGACGGACCTGCCGATCTGGGCGATGGTGAGGTCGGTGTCGGACAGAAGGCTCTCGGCCTCGTCCATGCGGCATTCGGTGAGGTAGGCGAGGGGCGGGCGACCCATCAGCTTGGTGAAGCGCTTGGCGAACAGGGCCCGGGAGACACCGGCTCGCGTGGCCAGGGACGCCACCGTCCAGGCCTCGGCGGGCCGGTCGTGGAAGGCCTGCAGGGCGGGGGCGAGGACGGGGTCGGCGAGGCCTCGGTACCAGCTGGGCGCGTCGGTGCCGGCCTGGTCGAACCAGCTGCGCAACGTGCACACCAGGGCCCAGTCGAGGAGCCGGTCCATCAGCGCCTGCGACCCGGCCGAGAGATGGGCGGCGTCGGCGGCGGCGGTCTCCAGCCAGGCACAGACCTCGACGTCCTCCTTGATCACCAGGACGGGCGGCAGGGCACGCAGGAGCCGCTCGTGGCGGTGGCCCGCGGCGCGGTAGGCGCCCACGATCAGCGCGGTCGCCTCCTGCGCGTCGGTGCCCCAGTGAATACCGCCGAGTTCCTGGGCGGTGCACTCGGCATCCGTGGTGAAGCAGGCGATCTCGTACGCGGTATGAGGGCTGTGGACCGTGGTGGGACAGTCCGCGAGGTGGAACGGTGCGGGGCCGCGCACGATGGCCGTATCGCCCGCGCCGACCGCTCGCTCGGTGCCGTCGGGCAGCAGCAGGGTGCCCCCGCCGCGGAGCACGGTGATCATGGTGAGTGGTGCGTCGTCGGTGAAGCGGATGGTCCAGGGCGCCGTCAGTACGGCGTGGCTGACGACCGAGCCTTCGGCCCGGATGCCGTTCAGCAGCGAACTCAAAGGATCCACGGAAGGTATCGTAGACGATCTCCTATGTTTCGTAGCGGTTCTCCCATGGATCATCTACGTCACCGTGGCTGTACTGGATTCATCGAATTGACCGAGCCCAGTCGGGAGACACCGTGACGCAGCACGTCAGCCATGCCAGGACAGCCCTTGTGGTCGTCGCACACCACCGCACCGATTCCCTCACCGCGCACACGGCCCGGCGTGCCGCCGTCCGGCTCGAGGCCGCCGGATACCGCATCGACCTGCTCGACCTGCACGCCGAGGGGTTCGACCCGCGGATGAACACGTCGGACCAGCCGGACTGGGGCAACCGGGAGAAGACGTACTCGGCCGAAGTGCACGCCCACATGCAGCGCATCCTCGACGCCGACGTCGTCGTCGCCGTCTTCCCGGTGTACTGGCAGAACGTGCCCGCCATCCTCAAGGGCTGGATCGACCGCGTGTGGAACTACGGGTTCGCCTACGGCCGCAGCCGGCCCCGCCTCGCCGGCAAGCGCATGCTGTGGCTGGGCCTGGCCGGCGCCACTGCCGGCGACCCTCTCGTGGAGGGCATGCAAACCGTCCTCGAGACCAGTCTGAGCGAAGGCATCGCCTACTACTGCGGCTTCTCCCAATCCACCGTCGGCCTGCTCACCGACGCGGAGGAACGCCCGCAGCTCGTCGACGCCGAAGGCAGCCTCCTGGTCGGCGAAGCCGTCACCGGCGCCGAGCGAGAGGCGCAGTACGCCGATCTCGACCGTCGTGCAGGGGAGTTCGTGGAAAGTTTCGTCGCCGAGGAACTCGTGGAGGCCTGACCACCAGAGAGCCGGCGGACCGAACCCACCCCCGCCCTCAGGGGCCTGTATCCGTCCGCCGGCCGGCCCCACGGCACTTGGGGAGGCGAAGAGCATCGTGCGCAAGCCGGGAAGGCGCGCCTCCCCGCCACGGTGTGGCGGGCCCGACGGCCGGCTGTCGACCTCTCCTCCGGGCTGCCGTTTCCCCGAAGGCGTACACGCCGTTGAGACAGTGCGTGCCGGTCGCGGCGCGTCCACTTGTCCGGCCGGGCCGAGGGGCTCGTCCGTGCACCCTGGCCGACCGTACCCTCAGGAGAGACGGATGGACTACTACGACCTCGGCACCCACACCCGCCCGGTGACGACGTCCTCAGCGTCCGCCCAGCTGTGGTTCGACCGCGGGCTGGTCTGGTCGTACGCGTTCCATCACGAGGAAGCGGTCGCCTGCTTCGAGGCCGCGGCCGCGGCGGATCCCGACTGTGCGATGGCCTACTGGGGCACCGCCTACGCCCTCGGTCCGAACTACAACAAGCCCTGGGAGTTCTTCGAGGGTGAGGAACTCGCCCGGACCGTCGAGCGCACTCACGCAGCCGTCGAACGCGCCCACGAGAAGGCGGACGGCGCCACTGCCGTGGAGCAAGCCCTGATCCGAGCGCTGCGGCACCGGTACCCGCAGGCGGCAGCGGTCGAGGACTGCTCGGTGTGGAACAAGGACTACGCCGACAGCATGCGCGCCGTACACGCGCTCGCACCCGACGACCTCGATGTCACCGCGCTCCACGCCGACGCGCAGATGAACCTCACGCCCTGGCAGTTGTGGGATCTGCGGACCGGCCTGCCTGCGGAAGGCGCCCGCACGCTGGAGGCCAAGGCGGCCCTCGAGCAGGCGATCAGCACCGGACCCGGGAAGAGTCATCCCGGCGTTCTGCACATGTACATCCACCTCATGGAGATGTCCCCCACCCCCGAGGCCGCGCTGTCGGTCGCGGACCGGCTCCGGGGCCTCGTGCCCGACGCCGGCCACCTCCAGCACATGCCCACACACCTGGACGTGCTCTGCGGCGACTACCGGCGCGTGGTGGCGGACAACACCAGCGCCATCGCCGCCGACGAGAAATACCGTGCCCGGGCCGGCGCGATGAACTTCTATACCCTCTACCGATCGCACAACTACCACTTCAAGATCTACGGTGCGATGTTCCTCGGCCGGTCGGCGACCGCCCTGGAGACCGCCGCACAACTCGAAGCCTCCATCCCCGAAGAACTGCTGAGGGTGCCGAGTCCGCCCATGGCCGACTGGCTGGAGAGCTTCCTCGCCATGCGGGTGCACGTGCTCATCCGCTTCGGCCGCTGGTCCGACATCATGGAACTGCCTCTGCCCGACGACCCGCGGCTGTACTGCGTGACCACCGCGATGCTGCACTACGCCCGCGGCGTCGCCTGCTCGGCCACCGGCCGGATCCCCGAGGCCGAAACCGAACGCGAACTGTTCCGTCAGGCCGTGTCCCGAGTACCCGGGACACGCATGCTGTTCAACAACACCTGCGTCGACATCCTCGCGATCGCGTCGGCGATGCTCGACGGCGAACTGGAGTACCGCAAAGGCAACCACGACGCCGCGTTCGCCGCGCTGGAGCGGTCGATCACACTCGACGACAGCCTTCCCTACGACGAGCCATGGGGATGGATGCAGCCCACCCGTCACGCGTACGGCGCCCTGCTCCTCGAACAGGGACGCGTCGAGGAGGCGGAGGCCGTCTACCGGGCCGACCTGGGCCTCGACGAAACACTGCCGCGTGCCTCACAACACCCCGGCAACGTTTGGTCGCTGCACGGGTTCCACGAGTGTCTCGTGCGGCTGGGCAGAGCGGGAGAAGCGCAGATCGTGGCCCAGCAGCTGAAGCTCGCGCTCGCCGTGGCGGACGTACCGATCACCTCGTCCTGCTTCTGCCGCCTCGAAGCCGTCGCGGGCGAGGCGGAAAGCGGCTGTCGGCCCACGCCCGGGACAGCCGGGCGCTGAAGCCGATGCTGTCCCAGGTGGGACATGAATCCCACGCAGCCGACTCCCAACCCCGGCTTTTCACGCAGACAAGGCGCACGACGTCCCTCACCTGCGGAAATGGCGACAGGGCAAGCGCCTCGGAGTTTGAAGGGCCATGCTCGGCTCGCTGATCCTCTCCTGCCGGTTCCTGGCTCGTCACCGCGATGATCGGCCTGCAGCCGGCCTCGCCACGGCGACGGGCACTGCTTGGCGAGGCCGCGGCGATCACCGACCTGTCGTGCCGTTTGGCCCGACTGCGACCGCATGCGAGGACCACGGGGCGCTCCGGTGATCGTCGGCGTCGGCGTCCCTGCCGCTCGGCGCTTGCGCCGAGGCCGAGATGGCGGTCCAATGCTGAAGGTGACTTCCGATGGTGTGCGCGGCTCCGGAGACACCAGGGCCGGACAGTGTGCGAACCCTCTCGAGGAGCTCTCGCTCGAGCAGCTCCGCCGGCGCAAGAGCATGAAATGGCGTACGTATCCGGCAGACGTGCTGCCCCTGTGGGTGGCGGAGATGGACGTTCCGCTCGCGCTGCCGGTCGCCGACGCCTTGCGCGAGGCCATTGATATCGGTGACACCGGATACCCCGCCGGAACCGAGTTCGCCGAGTCGCTGGCCGGCTTTGCCTCGCGACGCTGGAAGTGGGACGGCGTGGCCCTCGACCGCGTCGCCGTGCTTCCGGACGTGATGACGGGCGCGGTCCAGGTGCTGCGGTTGATCACCGATCCCGGCGACCCCGTCGTCGTCAACTCCCCGGTGTACGCGCCCTTCTACGCCTTCGTCACTCATGACGGCCGCCGGATCGTGGAGGCGCCGCTCGGGCGGGATCTGCGGATCAGCCTGGACACGCTCGAGGAGACGTTCCGGCGTACCCGGCGGGTGAGCGGCGAGGGCGGGATCGCCTATCTCCTCAGCAATCCGCACAACCCCACCGGCACGGTTCACACCTTCGAGGAGCTCGCCGGCGTGGCGGAGTTGGCCCGCCGGTACGCAGTCCGTGTCGTCGCCGACGAGATTCACGCCCCGCTCGTGCTGCCGGGAGCAGAGTTCACGCCCTACCTCAGCGTGCCCGGGGCCGAGAACGCCTGCTCCCTCATGTCGGCGACCAAGGGCTGGAACCTGGCCGGAATCAAGGTGGCGCTCGCCATCGCGGGACCTGAGGCAGCCGCCGATCTGCGCCGGATGCCCGAGGAGGTCCACCACGGCGCGAGCTACCTGGGCGTCATCGCCCACACGGCGGCCTACCGCCACGGGGACCAGTGGCTCGATGCGTTGCTGGCCGGGCTCGACGCGAACCGAGCCCTGTTGGGTCGGCTCATCGCCGAACACCTGCCCGAGATCGGTTACGCCAGGCCGGAGGGAACCTACCTGGCCTGGCTCGACTGCCGGTCCCTCGGCCTCGACCGGGAGGAAGGCACTACGGACCTCGCCGTCGTCACCGATCTGGCCGGCCCCGCACGGCTGTTCCTGGAGCACGCCAGGGTCGCCCTGTCCTCCGGCCACATCTTCGGAACGGGCGGAACCGGACACGTCCGCCTGAATTTCGCCACCTCCCGGGCCGTCCTCACCGAGGCGATCACCCGCATGGGACGGACAGCGGCCCTCCACACGCGCTAGGCGAATAAGCTCCTGTCCCGAACGCCGCGCGCGGTCGCCGCCCGTATGTGGACTGTGGTCATACCCACCCGTTCCAGGCGGCCGCCGGCTCCGGCCGGGTGACTCGCACGGCCGGCGTTCGACCGGGCGCCGGATCGGCCTGACACCCCTTGCCCCACTGTCCACCCCGACGGTGGGGCATCGTCCCGTGCGTCACGGGTTCCACAAGCCGGAGCTCGCGCTCCGCGAGGAAGGCGTCCGCTTTCAAGCTTGAAGACCTGGAGGACCTCCCGTCACCCCGACCACGCGGCCAAGAAGGCCCACGTCGAACACCTCCACGCGATTGCTGACGGCAAGGTCAGACCCGAGGAGGACGAGCCCGAACTCGTCCTCTGTACTGACGAGTTCGGACCCCTCAACGTGATGCCCACCCCGGGAAGCAGTGCGCCGAACGAACCGGCAGGCACAAGGACCCGGTCCACAACATCACGCACGGCCGTTCAGGCCCGTCAGGCAGCGAGTACGCGCCCCGCGCGCACCGGCCGCGGCGGCCTGGTTCCTGCGTCGGCTGCGGAGTGCTGCCGGGGCAGGGGCAGACGGAATCCGCTGAGGGTCCGGGTCTCCAGCTGTATAGCGGCATCGCGGCTGCGGCCGTGTTCCAGCAGGCGGCCCAGGGCCTCTCGGATGCGGGTGGCCGGTTCGTCGATGCAGATGCGTTCCACCGCATAGGCGTGGACGAGGGGGTGGAGCCGGAAGCGGCCGGGCGTGGTGCATTCGATCAGGTGTGCTGCCGTCAGGGTGGCAAGGTGCTGCTCGGCCGCGGCAGGCGGTTCGCCCAGGAGCGCGGCGGCCGTGGCGGTGTCGGTCTCCTGCAACGGCTGGAGGGCCAGCAGGCGCAACAGCCGTCGCGCGCCCGGCGGCAGGCGAGCGTCGGAGGCCGACAGTGCGGTCCGTACGCCGTCCTCCAGGGCCAGGGTGATCAGCGGCTCGGGGTAGTAGTCGCCGGGTGCCCAGGCCGGGTGCTCCCGCATGTGGCGGCCGATGACCGACAGCGCCAGCGGGAGGTGGCCCAGCAGGTCGGCGATCTCGTGGACGGCCGTGATGTCAGGGCCGATGCGGTCGCCTCCCGCTGTCGCCCGCAGCAGTTCGACGGAGTCGTCCGGGTCGAGCGGCGGCACCGGCAGACGGGCGTTGTCACCGAGGCCGGGAAGAGCGCGCCGGCTGGTGATCACGGTGCGGCATCCCCGGGCCCGGGGCAGCAGGGGACGCAGCTGTTCGTCGTCGGCTGCGTCGTCCAGGACGATCAGCGCGCCGGTTTCCGCCAGCAGTTGCCGGTAGAGAGCTGTGCGTGTGCCGAGGTCGTGGGGGATGCGGTCGCCGGTGGTGCCGAGGAGGCGCAGGAAGGCCTCGAGTACGGCGGCGGGGTCGGCGGGCGGGCCGTGCGGGGCGAAGCCGCGCAGGTTGGCGAACAGGACGGGTGCGCCGGTGTGTTCGTCGGCGAGCAGCCGGTGGGCGAGGTGCAGGGCCAGCGACGTCTTGCCCGCGCCGGGCATGCCTTCCAGTGCGAGCGTCGTCGCCTGCCGGTCCCGGGCCAGTAGGGCCTGCGCCCGGGCCACCAGGCCGGTTCTGCCGACGAATACCGGAAGATCTGCGGGCAGCCGGTCGTAGGCGCTCACCCGGGAGGCTGCTTCGGCTTCGCCGAGGACGCCTCGTAGCGACTGCCGCCACATGGAGAGGACGGCCTCGTCGGCGCCGGCGAGGGCCTGCACCACGGCCAGCAGCAGGTCGGAGTTGGGGCGGCGGCGGCGCGTCTGGAAGCAGTTGCCCACGGTGGAGCGGGCCGGCCATTCGCCGCGGGGGCGTCCGGCCCGCTGCCAGTCCCGGTGGATGCGCCGCGTGATCTCGGTGATCGACGGGTTGCCCGCCCATGCTTTCAGCAGTCTGAGTTCCGCGATGAATTCGTCCATGGTGCGGGCTTTCCCCGGATCCAGTACCTGCGGCACGAACATCCTCCCCCATGGGACACCTGGGCAACGACCGACGTGGAGCGAATCGCTTCCAGTTAGATGGCATGGCGCTGTGCCTGTCAACTGCCGTCTGTAGACCTCCCGGACACGGAGCGCATCCAGGATCGTCCACGATCCGTCCGGAAGCCCGTGTTCCGTCCTGATGCTGGGGCCCGTTCCCGGCTCACCGGCGTCCCGGGTGTCCCCCCGAGCCCCGGGTGCCCCCGTTCCAGGACAGGAGTCCGTGCATCGCGATGCCATGAGATCGGTGTGTCCAAGAGCCCCGTCGGCGGCAGCGTCGTCGCCGGCCGCCCTCGACGACCTGATCTCCGAGCCCGTGCTCGACGCGGAGCGGGGCCGCATCGTCCACCACCCGGCTGTTGCGCCGTGACGGTCCGCTTCACCCACACATGGCGCCGGCTCCTCCCTCCCCCACCGAAAGGAGACAAGACCGTGGAAACGCAAGCCAGCACGATGCAGGACAGCTACAGCCAGGACCGCGGCACGGCGGACATGGCGATGTACGCGAGCACCACGCGGCACGGCTCGACGGGCAGCACGGCTCCCGGCACGCGGCGCGTCACGATCGTCGGCGCGGGCTTCTCGGGCACGCTCGCCGCCATCCGGCTGCTCCACTTCGCCGATACGCCACTGGAGATATGCCTGATGGAGCGGGAAGAGGGCTACCGCCACGGCGGTGTCGCCTTCGGCCGGGCGTCCACCAACTGGGAGCACATGCTCAACATCCAGGCCGGTCGCATCACCCTGCGCCGCGAGCGGCCGGAGGACTTCCTGGAGTGGGCCAACGAGGAGGCGGACCGCTCGGAGTGGCCGCAGAAGTGGCAGTACCACTCCTTCAGTGTGGCCTGTGTCGTGCCGCGGCGGTTGTTCCGGCAGTACCTGGCCGACCGGCTGCGCGGCGCGGCCGCCGACGCCCACGCCGGCGTGACACTGCGGGAGTTGACCGGTGAGGTCATCGACGTCCGCGGCCGCGAAGGCCGCTACGTCGTCAAGTACGCCGACACCGGAGTGCAGGGCGCTGTGCACGACCTGCCGTCGGACCAGGTGATCCTCGCGACCGGTCATCTCTCGCCGGTGCAGGCGCCCTTCTACCACCGCGTCAAGGACTCCGACCGTTTCATCGCCGACCCCTACGCCCCCGACGCTCAGGAGCGTTTCCGTGCGGTCGGCCCCGAGGAGACCGTCCTCGTCACGGGCTCCGCGCTGTCGGCCTTCGACACGGTGATCTCGCTCGTGCACGCCGGTCACCGGGGACAGATCCTGATCTGCTCGCGCGGCGGCCACCTGCACGGCACCTACCCGGTCGATCACGAGCACGACATCTGGCAGGCTCGCCGCCCGCCGTTCCTCGACGCCGAGAGGCTCACCCCCGAGGTGGTGGTGGCGGGAGTGAAGACGGAGTACGCGCACCTGCGTGACGAGCACGGTGTGCAGCCGGGCAGTACGCTCGACACCGTCTTCCCCGAGCGTGTCATGAAGGCGTGGGAGCCGTACGTCATCGAGCTGATCTCCCGCATGGACGCACGCGATGTACGGATGCTGCTCGACCGGTACAAGAGCCTGATCGTCACCCACCGCACCAGCACCGTGCGGGAGATCGGCGGCGTCGTGCGCAGCCGGATGCGCGAATTCAACGGCGCCCCGAAGACCGTGAGTGTCCTGTCCGCCGGTGTCCAGGACATGCGCCTGGTCGAGGACGGCGCGAAGATCCGGGTGGTCTTCGCCGACCAGCCGGACGTCGTCGTCGACCGGGTCGTCAACTGCCTGGGCAACAACACCGACTACGAGCGCACCGGCCACCCTCTGTGGAACAGCCTGGTCAACGGATACGGATACGCGCAGCCGGAGACCAAGACCCGCCGGGGCATCGAGGTCGGCCCGCACGGACAGCTCGTCGCCGCCGACGGCGAGGCGGTACCGGGCCTGTTCGGCGTCGGCCCGATGCGCCAGGGCGACGAAACCACCCGCCGCGGCCGGCTCGGCGCGTTCGTGTTCAGCATCGGCACCCTGCGCAACCAGTGCTTCGACACGGCGATGGAGGTACTGCGCCGCCTCAGGGCCACGAGCGACGAGGAGCAGATGGACATTCCCGAGGGCATCCACCAGTGCCTGATCCGCAGCAGCGACTGGATCGCCGCCGACCTCGCCGCCGAGGAACCGCAGGCCACCCGCCTGCGCGAGCGTCTGCAGAGCTACGCCCGCGAGAGTGCCTACCCCACGGCCGTCAACTACCTGCAGGCGAAGGACCGCACCGAACGCCGCAAGTACCGCGGCATCCTGGACGACGGCCTGGCGGACTTCGGCGCCGCCCTGGCCCGTGAGTTCGACCTCACGGCGCAACAGGCCCGGCGCACCGTGTCCCTGCTGGCCACGCTGGTGGAGAAGCACGCGGTCCACAACCTCTGCGACATCACCAAGCTGGCGGGCTGGGACTCCAGTTACGGCGAGCAGGTCAAGCACGCCCCGAAGAAGGGTTCATGATGGCAGAGCGCGACGAGCAGGAGCTGCTCAGCCGCCTGTTCATGGTCCGGCACGGCGAATCCACCTGCAATTCCGTCCACCGTATCGCCGGGCAACGCGACGCTCCCCTGACCTTCCTCGGCCGCATCCAGGCCGAGAAGGTCGCCGAGGGCCACCGCGGCCGGCGCTTCGACCGCGTCTACGTCTCCCCGTTGACCCGCGCGTACGAGACCGCCGACATGATCTTCGGTATCGACGCTCCGGACGCCGGCGGCCCCGAGGTCGTGGTCGACGAGCGGCTGATGGAACGCGACTTCGGCAGTTACACGCTGGAGAGCAAGTCCATCCTCCAGCGCCGCCACGGCATCGCCGAGTACGAGCGGGCCATGAACGCCGACAGCCCGACCATGCACGGCGGTGAGACGTTCGCCCAGTTCAAGGACCGCGTACACGCCTTCTACGAGCGGGAGCTGCTCCCAGCGCTGCGTCGCGGCGAGGTGGTCTGCGTCGTCTCGCACAAGTACGTCGTCGAGCTGATCTGCCGCTTCATCCTGGACCGGCCCGCCGACGAGTCCTTCGACCTGCGGCTGCCCAACTCGCAGATGCTGCAAGGCGACCGGATCCACAGTTACGTCAAGAACGAGAACAAGACCATGAACATGGTCTACGACTGGATCGTCGTCAACCATCCATCGGTCTTCTGTGTGGGCCTGGCGGCGGGCCTGACCGCGAACGTGGCGGGGCTGCGGGCCGCCGCTTCGCCGTACCTGCTGCTCCTCCTCCTGGTGCTGGCCAGCGTCATCACCATGTGCCGTATCGAGCTGGAGAACGCGCGGGCGTTCGTCACCGACCGCGGCACACTCCGCTCCGTCGCCGTGCGCTACCTCGCCCTGCCGATCGCCTTCGCGGTCCTGGTGCGCTGGTGGGACGCGGGCAGTGACACGGGCGGTACGAGCACGGCGGCGATCGCCGCGGTGTTCCTCGCCACCCCGAGCTCGGTGGTGGCGATGACCGTCAGCCGCTGCCTCGGCGGAATGATCATGCCGACGTTCGCGCAGGTCCTGCTCTCCTCGCTGGCGGCGACCGTATCGTTCTCGGCCGTCCTCGCCCTGACGCTGCGCGAGGACGTCGCGCCGGCCGTCGCCGTCAGCGCCGCCACCTCGACCGGTGTCGTCACGGCGGCCTACGTCCTGGTCAAGTGCCTGCGGGAGCGTTCCCCGATCCGCACGGCGAAGTACGGCGAACGCAACGGGTACGTGGCGGTGCTGCTGCTCACCGCGTTCATCGTGCTGGTCTCCCTCAAGCTCGATCTGGACGGCTTCACCACGTACGCGCCGATCGCCGCGGGCATCGCCGTCGGCCTGCGACTCGTCGCAGCCCTCCTCAAACGGCGCCGCCACGTCCAGACACTCGACGACTACACCGCCATGACCTACCCGAACGTGTTCGTGGTGGTCATCATCGCCGCGCTCACCGGCAACGGGCCGCTGGAACAGGTGGCCATCTGGACCCTGCTGCCGATGTTCGTCCTGTCGTTCTTCGACAGCTGGTACGCCCGCTTCCTGGTCGTCGCACCCGACGACGCGCGCTGGCCGACCGTCCTCAAACTCCCCGCGCATCTCCCCGTGCGGGGCCATCCGGCTGCCGAGGATCCGCGCGAGCCGTCCGTCCCCGCCCGTTCGTGACCCGGAAGTTGCGACGAGCACGGAAGTCGTCGTGCACGCCCACGCAACCGATGGCCTGTCCGGCCGCGGGTGCCGGCAAGAACCACGGACCCGCCGCTCCATGTCCTGCCCGTGATCGCGGTCGTCCCGGCCGCGGTCGTCCCGGCCGCCGCGGCTCCCTGCGGCTGCTTCGCCCTCCTGGTGAAGCAGCCGCAAGTGCCGGAAGAGACGGCCGCAGGCCCGGCTTTGTGCATGTAGAGAGTGATCTTGCCTCGTCGGTCACTACTGCAGAGCGCTCCGCGCGGTGCGTAACGCTCACGGTCCATAGGTGAGATCCGTGCCGCCGCCGGCCTCGATCAGCCAGGACAGGGAACCGCTGCCGAACGGCCAGCCGGTGGTGTCCACCTGAATCCAGCCGCCTCCCGATTCATCGGTTCCCGCGTGCCACCACCACCACCAGCTGCGATCGTCGCCGGCCCCTTCCTCGGTCGGGTCGAAGCAGTGCAGCCAATCCGACAGCGTCCATGGACCCTTGTTGGCAGCGGCCCTCTGCTCCGGCGTCATCGCCTGCCACTGCCGCTGCCATGCCTCGGCATCGAAGGGCTCGTCCGGCTCCGGCTCCGTGGCCTCGGGCGCGCACCGCTTGACGAACCACGTCGGCAGCAGCTGCGGCCACCGCTCGAATTCAGGCCAGTCGCCTGTCCGCTCGACCACGCGCGTCAGCACCGCACGCGCATCGGCAATGACTTGGGCGGGATCCCCGGCGGTAAACCGGACCCGTACGAGAAACGGCCGCTGCCGGCTGTCCTCGGCCCCCGGTCCGGTCCGAAGACGCCGTAGCTCGCCCTCTATGATCTTCACGGTACGGAAGTGTGCACCACCACCTTCCCCACCCTGGCGTCCGGGCGCTTCACCCACGTCCAACCCCGGTTGAGTGCCGGATCCACGAACGTCTACGCCGCCGCCCGGGAGCCGATCGAGTCCAGGGCGGCGGTCACCGTCCTTCGCAGCGTCGCGGCGTCCGCACCGGTACGGGAGCGCAGATTGACGCCGTAGGCGAGCAGCGCCAGCAGATCCGCCCAGGCGTCGGGGTCGGCGCCGGGGGCGAGCTGTTCGGCGCGGTCGGCGGTGACGAGCGCCGCGTACAGCGCCTCGCGGAGCTCGCGGTGGTGCCGGTCCAGGACGGCGCTTACCTGGGGATCGCTGTTCTCGGCCCCGGCATGCGCGTTGGAGACCATGCAGCCCCAGCGCGCGTACTCACCCGAGCAGCGGGCCTCGATCAGGCCCCCGAAGAACTCGGAAATCGCGGGCAGGCCCCGCTCGTCCTCGGCCAGGCGCCGGAACATCGGCTGCGACCGCTGCTCCAGGTAGCGTCGCAGCGCGGCGAGGTAGAGCTCCTGCTTGCCGCCGAACGTGGCATACAGGCTGGAGCGGTTGAGCCCGGTCGCGGTCACCACGTCCTGGATCCCGGTCGAGGCCACGCCCTGCCGCCACAGCAGTCGCACCACGGTCTCCAGGGCGGCGTCCGGATCGAAGTGCTTGATGTCCGGCATGTTTCACCCCGCCATCTTGGAATAGAGATTCCAAGATACTCCCCGCCCGGCACGCCGCAAGGGCACTGACAGCTTCAGAGCGGGACAGGCCACCCACGGGTGCGCGGGCGTCCAGCTTCGTCCACGAATCAACCCCGCAGCACCCGCGAGCCGCGACCATGCCTCCATGAATCGCATCCCAGCCGCCGGGGCGGCCGCACACGGGCCGCAGTCGACACCCCGCCCCCGCCGCTCCCTTGCCCGCCACGCCGCCCGTCTCGGCGCCTTCGTCCGGGCTCTCGCCCTGGCCGACCACCGCCCGTTCACCAGCCTCTGACGTATCGACACTTCCGAACGGCTGGCGCGGGACCACGCACACCCCTATCCTGGAACGGTCGTTTCAGGATTACTCGCGAGGCACTGCCCGCACCCCTTCGCCGCGTCCCGTCCCGCTCCAGCCGCCAACCAGGAGGAACGAGCACCATGACCACTCTCAACACCGAACTGCGCGCCTTCTACGAAGCACGTCAGCAGCAGATCCCGGCCGAGGTCCGGGAGATCATGCAGCGGGCCGGCCAGGAACTCGCCGACTCCGGCCAGGCCGACCGCGCCCTGACCGCGGGCGACAAGGCCCCCCGCTTCAGCCTCCCCTCCGCGAAGGGGCAGACCCTGGCACTGGACGACCTGCTCGCCGACGGCCCCGTCGTCCTGACCTTCTACCGCGGCGCCTGGTGCCCGTACTGCAACATCGCCCTGCGCGCCCTCCAACAGCACCACGACGCCATCACCGCCCGCGGCGCCCGCCTGCTGGCCGTCTCCCCGCAGATCCCCGACGAGTCCCTCACCCTGACCGAGAAGCACGACCTCGCCTTCGACGTCCTCAGCGACATCGGCTCCGACACCGCCAAGCAGTACGGCCTCGCCTTCGACCTCCCCGAGGACCTCGCCGCCGTCTACGACAGGCTCGGCTTCGACCTCCAGCGCGTCAACGACGGCCACCCGCGCACCCTCCCGCTGCCCGCGACCTATGTCATCGGCCGCGACGGCGTGATCCGCTGGGCCTTCGTCGACGCCGACTACACCACCCGCGCCGAACCCGCCGACATCCTCGCCGCCCTCGACACACCGGCGTGAAATCGACGGCTCGGCCAGCGCAAACGCTGTCTGGGTCCGTCAGCCACGGGCGCGCCCGTGCCGCACCGAAGGGACGTCGAACCGGTCGCACCGGATGCCGATACTGCCGAACCCGGCCGGGCCGACGTCTTCGGACACGATGCAGTTCCGGATGCCCTCGCTGACCCCTGCGTCGGCCGATGCGCCCCCGACCGTGCCCGACGTCGCGGTGCACAGGTGCGGCTACTCCGTGGCGGGGCATGGGCAGCGGTCGCATGTGCGGGACTTACGTGTCGTCCAGACTCGGTTCACTCTTCGTCGCGGTGGGTGAGGCAGCCGTCGGTGAGCCGCCAGTAGTGCTGGTGCGGGGTCAGTCGCCAGGTCTCGTCGGCAGCGATCGCCCGCGTAATCCACTCGCGGAGTTGCGGGAGAGCTTGCGCTCGCAGAACAGCACGGATCGCAGCACGTTCAGTGGCGTCGACCGGGTGGACGTCCAGGCTGACACCGACCATGTCCGGGTGGATGCCGCGGCCGTAGTTGCGGGGATCCGGAGCGACCCATGCAGCTCCCAGGACGATGGTCCCGCCGTCGTGTCCAGTGAGAAACTCCAAGTCCGTGACGCGGGACATGTGAGGGCCGAGACTCTCGATGATGTCGGTGGTGGTCAGGGGCCAGGCCCGGTGCCGGGGCAGTCTTCGATTTCGTGCGGACATGGCACGCAGAATGGCAGAAGGTCTGCGTGCCCCGGAGGCGTGGAGCATGGCGGTGTGCCCGAGGAGGCACCCGGCCGCCGGCTCTGCTTCCCGCCCCACCGCCCCGCGGACCCTCCCGCGCAGCCGGTCGTGGAGCTCGGCGGTCAGCCCAGTCCCCCGCCGACGGCATGCACGCGGGGAAGTCGACCGGTGTCGCCCGCCACTCGGCATCGGTCAGGTCCATGTCGTAGGACCGGACACGGTCGTGCTGATCGACCGCGTTCGTGGACCGGTGAGCGAGGCAATCAACAGTGACAACAGGGCTCCCGGCGCTGCTCGGCGTTTCAGCAACTCCGAACTGTGCCAGGGGCCCTGTCCTCATTGAGGGCCGCGGCGAGCTGCCGCCCGGCGCGGTGCTCCCGCGCCGCGGGCGTCCGCGCTGTCAGGCTGTTTCGCGCACGGCACGGGCCAGGATGCGCAGACCCGCGTCCAGGTCTTCGGTGGAGATGGTCAGCGGCGGCAGGAGCTTGACGACCTCGCTCTGCGCCCCTGAGGTCTCCAGCAGCAGTCCGAGCTCGAAGGCGCGGGCGCAGACGGCGGACGCGCGCGGCTTGTCCTCGAACTCCAGGCCCCAGACGAGACCGCG
>NZ_JBSFUW010000054.1:0-37048 GCF_053591995.1 Streptomyces sp. NPDC002835
AACTCCTCCGGATAAGGCTTGGGCACAGCGACATCCTTCCCACCCGCCCCACAGGGCAAGCCAGTTCAGATGTCACCCGATCGTGCGGCAGACCCCAGTGTCCTGCCCCCGGCGGCGAGAGTGTGCCCGCTCATCCGGCCCTGCGCGTCCCACGCCGTGGTGAGCGTGACCTGCTGGTCGAGCAGGGCCAGCGTGCGGCTGACTTCCTGGCCACGCGCGTCATGGGAGAAGACGAGAGGGTTTCCGTCGAGCTCGAGCCGTGTCCGGTTACCGGCCGCATCATAGGTTTGGGAGGTGACTACTCCGCTGGGGGTGATCCGCTCTGTGCAGCGCCCGAGGATGTCGTAGCCGTAGCGCATCGTCCGGTCGTCGACCGTCTCTGCGACAAGCCGGCCCCCGGCGTCCCATTCCAGTGCCATGACCGACTGGGGTGACTGCGCGGTGGTGAGACGACCGACACGGTCGTAGGTGAAGGACGTGATGGCTCCGTCGACGTCCTTGGCGATCAGGCGGCCCATCGCGTCCATGTGATGGGTGACCCGTTGCCCGAGCGGGTTCGTGCGGGCGAGGAGCCGGCCGGTGGCGTCATGGGTGTAGTCGAGGGTCCGGCCGTCGAAGTCCGTCTCGCGGACAATGCGTCCCGCATGGTCGTATTCGTACTGCCAGGTCAGTCCGGCTGAGTTGCGTACTTCGGTCAGGCGGCGCTCGGTGTCGTATCGGAACTCGTAGCGCGCGCCGCCCGGTTCGGTGCGGGACGCGAGAAGGTCGAAGTGGGTGTACTCGTACGTTGTGCGACCGCCGTTGCCATCGGTCTGCGTGAGGCAGTTGCCCTCACCGTCGTACGTCCAGGTCTGGACGGTGCCGTCCGGGTCGACCCGTTTCAGCAGTTGCCCGTCGGCGTTCCATTCCAACGTCGTGACGTGGCCGAGCGGATCAGTGATGGTGCGGGGGCGGCCGAAGGCGTCACGGGTGAAGGTGTAGGTGTTCCCCAAGGCGTCGGTGCGGCTCATGGGCAATCCGGCCGCATTGGGCCGGAAGGTCTCCGTGGCGCCGGAGCCGTCGGTGACTGCCACGATGGCGCCGTGAGCGTCGTGCTGGTAGCGGGTGACGGCTCCGTCCGGTGCGATGAGTGCCGTGTTGTTGCCGGCTTCGTCGTACTCATAGCGCCAGACAGCACCGTCCTCCCGGGTGAGGGAAGTCGGCATGCCGTCGTGACCGTACTCCGCAGTGGCCACTGTGCCGTCGGCCTCCTGGACGGCGACGAGATTGCCGCGTTCGTCCCAGGTCCAGGTGGTGGTCGTCCCGTCGTGCTCCGTGCGGCTCAGGAGGCGGTCGTACCGATCCCAGGTCTTGGTGACCGTGTGACCGAGAGGATCGGTCTCCGCTACCACTTGGTGCAGATCGTTGAGGTGGAAGACGGTCGTGGCGCCCGTCGAGTCGGTGAACCGGGTGATGCGGGCGGCGGTGTCATACGCGAAGGACGAGGAAAGGAATCCGTCCGGTCCGACGGTGCGGGAGACCCGCCCAGCGTCGTCGTACACATATGTGTAAGTCGAGTTGTTACGGTCGGTCCAGGAGGTGATTCTCCCGCTGGAGTTGTAGGTGAACTTCAGCGGAAGCCCGGACGAGTTGGTGACCGCGTTGAGGTTTCCGTCACCGTCGTAACCGAACGACGCGACTGCGACGGGCCCTTCCGGGCTCGAGAGCGACAAGCCGGTGACGCGGCCGGACTCCGCGTCCGAGTCCACGAGGACGCGGTATCCGCATTCGTGTAGCAGGGTCGACGGCAAGCCGTCCCTGGAGCGGCCGATGTGCAGCGTGTTTCCATTCCGGTCCACCATCTCCCGCAGCCAGTAGAGGCCCCCGCTACGGTATGGACTGCCCGAGAACCGCCGACTCAGTCGGGTCAGCGGATCGGTCACCGCGTACACGGCGTCGCCGAGGGCGTCACGCCGCACGAACGTCAGCGGCATGCGGTCGCCCTCGAGCGGCAGGACCTCCTCGTCCTCGGCCTGTGGCAACGCCGGGTACACGAGCACGGATCCGTCCTCGCGCGCCCAGGCGACCCCGCTGCCAGTCATCTCCAAGCGTTCGTCCAGCGTTGAAGCCCAACTCGGCCCGAAGCAGCGGCCGTACCGGTACCCGGAGACATGGGTGCGCCGCAGCACGAAAGGGAGGACGGCAGACAGCTCCAGATCCGTCTGTGGCAGGACCATCTCACCGCTGGCGATGTCCACGGGGTCGGATTCACAGCGGCGCGCTGCCAGGGAGACACCATTCTCCCGAGGAGCGTCCTGCGCCTTGCGCATCGACTCGGGCAGACGGGGCTTCCCGTGCTGCGGACCGTCGCGTCGGCCCTTCAGGTCTCCATCGTCCTTGCCGTCCTTCGCGAGAATGCGCTTGACGCGGTCACGGACGTCTCCGTCGGTATCCTTGTGGGTCTTGGAGCCGCCGCGGATGGCGTCGGGGACCTTCTTGCCGAGGTGGTCGCCGAGGTCGTCGAGCGCCTTGGTGAGTTTCTCGGTAACGCCATCGATGGTGGTGTCGAGGACGGCGGTGAGGGAGTCCTTGCCCTTGGCGCGACCGTGGTGGCCCTTGGCCTTGCCGAGCTTGCTGCCCGCCCGTTCCCGCATAGTGACCTGCACGCTCGCCAGGTGTGTTCCGACGTTGCCGTGGGCGTCGTGGTCGATCTCCGGGCCGACGCCGCGGCCCGGTCCACTCGGTCCGCCGACGGAGTTGATCTGCAGTGCGTCCTTGCCGGCCTGCACCGTCTGGTCGGTGTTGTAGCCGTCCTGGACGCCTGCGACGTTGAGCGCGGTCTGTATCGCGAGGTCGGCGACGATGTTTTCGATTGCGGCGACAGCGGGCTCGGTGAGCGTGGCCACGATCTCGGCGACGGCCGCCTCGGCCATCTCCTTGAGTATTCGCTTGAAGGCGATACGGGTGGCGGCGATCTTGGCTCCGGCGAGCAGCGTCGACAGGCCGGCCGTCACCGGAGCGAACGCCAGCGTGATACCCACCGTTGCGCACAGGTCGGCGAGTTCACCGACGGCGGCGATCTTCCGGGCGACGATGATGTCGGCGACCCGGTCCAGCGCGCCTGCCACCAGCCGGGCCGCCTTGGCCAGGTCCTTGTGCTTGCCCTGCACCTTCGACCAGTGCTTGTCCAGCGCGGTCAGCGACTCGCTCTGCCCGCTGGCGAGCAGCTTCTGGATGTGCTCGTAGGCGACGCCCGCGTCGTCGTCCGCATCGTCCGCGAACTCCCGCAGCGCGTCCGCCATGTCGCGGTACGCGTCCTCGTCGACGTTCGGCCAGCCCACACCCACCACATCGAGCATCGTGTCGACGCCCTCAGGAATCGTGTACCCCACGACGCAGCACCCCCCGGCTCAAGCAGAAACAAGATCAACAAGCATGCCATGAGACGAACGCATGAACGAGGCGGTTCCTGGCCTTACGTCAGCCGGGATGCAGAGAGCCGTTGGCCCAAGAGAGGGTTCATGGCGGTTGGTCAGATTCGTCAGCCAGGCGAGGCCCGCCTGGCTGACGGCGCCCTGGCGGAGGGTCTCGAGCTCGTTGAGACCCCCACCTTCAGCTCGAGAGTCGTCCACCTCCTCGGAAGTCTCCGTGCCGTCGTCGACCGGGCCGCGCCGCCCGAGGAGCTTGACCGGCACATTGAAGGCATTGCAGCGCCCAGCCCCGCGTACTGGGAGCCAGGAGCCGGCAGATCGCCCTCCCCATCGGCAGATCGACGGGCGGAGCACCGAATCCGCGGCGCGGCGCAACATCGAAGCCGGGGTGCTCATCAAGGGCGGGGACGCCCCGCAGCGTGCCGCCGAGCATGGTGGCGCTGCAACGCCGGGGAGTGCTGAGGCCGCTGACGTAGGGACGGCATCCCCACGTGTCGTCGCACAGACCCCTCCGCGTTTCGTGCGACGACGGCACACCGATGAGTCCGCCGATCGAGGGGCGCGCCTGTGCGGGACTACTCGGCCGTGGACGGCCACCGCCGGCGGCGCCGTAGACGCCGAGGCGCTGCGGGAGTGGCCCGCGGCCGATCGTCGCGCCCCGTCAGACCGACGTGCCGGCCGCGTCCACCAGTTCGCCCAGCGCCCTCGCCAGCGCCCCCAGGCCGGGGCCTGCCGGGCCGCCGGGCTCGGTCATGTAGACGTCGCGGCGTATCTCGATCATCAGCGCGGCGACGCGCCGGTCCTTGCCGTAGTGCCGCAACGGCACGTACGTGCCGGCGAACGGGCTGTCCAGGCCCGTCCCGCCGAAGCCCGCGAACGCCTGCTGCGCCGCGGCGACCAGCTCCGGCGGAGTGTGGAAGGAGTCCGTGCCCAGGCAGATCGGCGGCCGGGGGCCGTCGCCGTGCAGCTCGTACGGAAGCGGCTCGGTCGGATACGAGTGCACGTCGATGACGACGGCATGCCCCACGGCCGCGAGTCGCTCGTCCACGGCCGCGGTCATTGCCGCCGCGTAGGGGTGGAAGTAACGGTCGATCAGCGGGCTGCCGTCGAAGCCGGTGGCGCGCAGGTCCTCGCGGTGGGTCGTCCGCGTGTACACCGCGCCCATGCCGACGGCGAGCATCTCCTCCCGCTCGTCTGGGAAGCGCTCCGGGTCGATCACCAGCCGGGACAGCTCGTTGACGAACCGCCATGGCGTCACGCCCGCCGATGCCGCGGCCTCAGCGGCAATCTCGGCCGTGTGCGAGTCGGTGATGTGGTCCAACTCCCGCCCGAGCGCGGCGTCGTCGAGCAGGATGCCGCCGCGGACATCGGCGGGGACGGCGCGGGAGGAGTGCGGGACGTGCAGGATGACGGGGGATTCCGGGGCGCCGGCGAGGAGCCGGAAGGGCGCCGAGGTTTCGTTCACGCGTGGTTCCTTGCTGTGTGTGGATCGAGCTCGGAGAGGCAAGCACGCCTCCCCACCAGGTGGTCGGGCCTGCCCCGAGACGCGAGGGCGACCCGGAAAAGACTCTAACGCGAGGGTCTGACAGTGGATCCGGAGAGGCCGTTCGGGATCATGGCGCGTTCAGGATGCTGAATAAGAATCAACTACATGTCTCTTGACGGTCACCCGGGGAGAGTCCTAGGTTCCGGAGAAAGCGCTTACCGCACTCGCTGCTCGTGCCGGCGTGATCCTCGGTCACCCGCCGGGTTCATGCTCGCGAACCCAGCCGATTATCGCGTCCGGACCGTTCGAACGTCAGCCCCGCGCAGTTGCTCGACCCCCATGTACCGGCCCCTCGGGGCCGGACGAGCGAACCCACCTGGAGACGAACGATGCAATCAAGAGCCGCCATCGCATGCGCCGGCCTGCTCGCCGGCGCACTCGTCGCGCTGTCCGGCAACCCGGCGCAGGCCGCGTCCGTCCGCTACGAGGCGGAGAATTCCCCCGCGGTCTGCACCGGCACCATCGACTCCGACTGGACCGGCTACTCCGGCAGCGGATTCTGCAACGGCACCAACCAGACCGGCGCCCACGCCCAGTTCACCGTGAACGCCCCCGCCGCGGGGACGGCCACCCTGCAGGTCCGCTTCGCCAACGGAACCGGCACCGCGCGGCCCGCGAACCTCACGGTGAACGGCTCGGCGGCCGCATCGGCGTCGTTCGAGAGCACCGGCGCGTGGGACAGGTGGGCGACGAAGACCCTCACGGTGCCGGTGCGTTCGGGCAGCAACACCATCCGGCTCAGCCCCACTTCCTCCGCGGGCCTGCCCAACATCGACTACCTCGACGTCGAGACGAGCGGCGACACGACCCCGCCGCCGTCCGGCTCGGCGCTCTACGTGTCACCGAACGGCAGCGACAACGCGTCCGGAACGCAGTCCGACCCGACGACGCTCACCTCCGCGATCAGCCGCGTCACGCCCGGCGGAACGATCGTCATGCGGGGCGGCACGTACCGCCCCTCGCAGACGATCACCATCCCGCAGGGCAACAACGGCACCGCGAGCGACCGCACGGAGCTGTCCGCCTACCCGGGTGAGACTCCGGTGCTCAACTTCTCGGCCCAGAGCGAGAGTTCGTCGAACCGCGGGCTCGCCGTGAACGGCTCGTACTGGCACCTCAAGGGCCTCGTAGTCGAACGCGCCGGTGACAACGGCATCTTCGTCGGCGGCAGCAACAACGTCATCGAGCGCACGGTGACGCGCTTCAACCGCGACACCGGGCTGCAGCTCTCGCGGATGGCCTCCACCACCCCCCGCGACCAGTGGCCGTCCAACAACCTCATCCTGAGCGCGGAGTCCCACGACAACGCCGACTCCGACGGCGAGGACGCCGACGGCTTCGCCGCGAAGCTCACCTCCGGACCCGGGAACGTGTTCCGCTACGCCGTGGCCCACAACAACATCGACGACGGCTGGGACCTCTACACCAAGACGGACACCGGACCCATCGGCGCCGTAACCATCGAGGACTCCCTCGCCTACGAGAACGGCACCCTGTCCGACGGCACCCAGAACTCGAGCGGTGACCGCAACGGCTACAAGCTCGGCGGCGAGGACATCGGCGTCGACCACGTCATCCGGCGCAACATCGCCTACGACAACGGCAAGCACGGGTTCACCTACAACCGGAATCCGGGCACGATGACCGTCTCCGACAACATCAGCATCGACAACGCCCAGCGCAACTTCTCCTTCGACGCGGGCACCTCGGTGTTCCGCAACAACGTCTCGTGCCGCAGCGGCGACGGCTCCAACGACAAGACCGTAGGGAACGCCGACAGTTCGAACCAGTTCTGGACCGGCTCCAACGGATCCCGGTGCTCCTCCTACGCGGGCACCATGCGCTGGTCCTACGCCTCGGACGGGCGGCTGACGGTCACCTTCGGCGGCAACGCGATCACGCCGTAACCACCGCCGCCCCTCGTCCCTTGCCCAGGCCCGTCCGGTTCAGCCGGGCGGGCCCGGCGCTCACGCCCCGAGGGGGCCTCGGCGCGGGCCACCCGTACGCCCGTCCGCGTACGACCGGAACGTACCGCTCACCAGGCCCAGTTCGGGCATCCACGACCGCAGCACGGCCGCCGACGGGGCGAAAAGCCCGGCCGGCAGCGCGTCCGTCTCGAACCACTGCCAACGCACGATCTTGTCCGGCTCCCGGACCTCCGCCGCTCCCGTGAACCGCTCGACGTACGCGGCTGCTGTCACGTGCGCGATGTCCGCGGCCACGTCGACCAGCACCGCGCCGATCCGCACATCGGCGGGGTCCGCGCCCAGCCCGGTCTCCTCGGCCAGTTCGCGGGCAGCCGTCTGCTCGAACCCCTCCCCGGCATCGACCTTGCCGCCGGGCAACTCCCACCGCCCGTCGTGCCCGAGCCCCAACAGCACCCGCCGCCGCGCGTCCCGTACGACGACACCGACCCCGACGAGCCCGTTGGGCGACGGACGCGCCCGCCCGGAACGCTCGGTGGGAGAGGGGTTGCCGGGGGTCATGTCCGAACCTCCATGCCGGGGCGACGTAAACGGTTCGATCATGCCCCATGCCGGGCGGAAGCCTCGGCGGGACGTCCTTCCCCGGCGGATCCGCCCGGGGCCTTGGTGCGAGAGAGCCGCAACCTAGTGCCGCAGCAGACAACGTTTGGTCTGTAACCGCCTGGGGCCGTCAGTTCGTGCTGAGTGGTGTGCTCTCCTCAGCGTCGAGCTGGTGGTCCGCCCAGATGTAGCTTTCGGGAAGCAGGTCGATGATGGGCACCGTCCGGAGGCTGTCGTTTGTCCCGACGATGACTTTGAGGGCTGGGAAGTAGTCGAGAAGGACCTGACGGCAGCGGCCGCATGGGGGCACGACGCCTCGGTCGCGGTCACCCACGGCGACGATGGTGTCCAGGTCATAGGCACCCTGGGCGGCAGCGGTGCCGATCAGCACCAGCTCCGCGCACGGGCCTCCGGTGAAGTGATAGGCGTTCACCGCGGTGACGATCCGGCCGTCTCGGGCGCGGGCCGCAGCCGCCATGGTGTGGTTGTCGCCCCGGCAGCGTGTGGCCGCGACGTGCGCCGCTGCCCGGATCAGTTCGTGGTCGACATGGTCGGTCTGCGTGGTCATCTTCTCTGCCTTCTTGCACGGTCAGGCGACGTTGGCCCTGTCGACGACGGAGCGTAGGCGCCGGTCGTCGACGTGGCGGTTTCGCCGGATGATGTAGCGGCGGATCATGCTGCCCTGCTCGTTGTGGTCGGCGTGGTCGGTGCCGTCGAGAGTGAAGTGGCGCAGGGCGGCGAACGGGTGCCGCACTCCGCCGTAACGGTTCTTAGGTCGCCCGTCGCCTGCGGCGTGGTTCGCGGTCGGGGTCTTTGTGCTTGCCGCCGCGTTCGGCCCATTGCCGGTCCGGTGGGGCATCAGGTTGAGCGGACCGAGCGCTGCCTCATGACAGGGCGAACGTTGCTGATGCGGCACTAGGTGGTCGTCGGTTCCTGGGCGGCGGTGACGACGGCTGCCAGGTCTGCGCCCGCCCGGAGGAGCGCCACGGTCCGCATGGCGATCTGGTCAAGACGCTGTTGCAGGATGCGTCGGGTCTCTCCCAGGCCCTCGAGTTGATGCAGGGAGCCCATGATCTCGCGCACCGCGGGAATGCCGTAACCGTTGCTGCGCAGGGCCGCAACGATTCGGGCCGCTCTGATGGCTGACAGCTCGTAGCGGCGCGCTCGCAGTGACGTCACCCGGTCGGGGGTGACAAGCCCTTCCTGCTCCCAGAACCGCAGGGTCGAGGGGCGTACATCAAGCGCCCTGGCGAGCTCCGTGATCGTCATCGCGTCGCTCTCCTGCTCGAATTGGGGTGCATTCGCTTCGGCCTGGATCGCACGCAACGCTTGTTGAGCGCGCAGTGCCTCCTCGCGTTCCCGCGCGAGCCGAACATGGACCGCGTTGATCGCTGAGGCTGCCTCCGTGATCGTCTCGGTTCGCAATTCCGCGAGCATCTGCCGGGCTGTGACAGGCCCAACAGCACCTGCGAGTCCTCGATAGGCGCGCAGGGCGTGCACGTGCAGCGGCGTGTAGGACCGGTAACCGTTGCTCGATCGAACGGCTGGGGGAATGACTCCCAGCCGCTCCAGGTCGCGAACCTGCTGCACCGAGTACCCCGACTCCTTGGCGACATCGGCGGTTCGGAGCGGTACCCGTTGCGAACCGCTCACCGCCTCGCCCATCGGCCAACCCCACATAAGCACTTTAAGGTGATGCTTGAACCATGAGTATGGAACAGATCATCGCGACCGTGCGAGACTTCGCCGGTGCGCTCGTGGTTGTCCCGGAGCCGGGCGGCGACTTCCCCGAGATCGTGTGGGGGGATGCGTTCTTCTACTACGCCCCCGACGGCCAGATGCCACAGAACGTCCAGCCTTACGGAACGATCGTCACCAAGAACTACCCCGACGACGCTGCTTGTGACCTTGACCCCCCGGGCCGCTGGCGCGTGAACATCCACGCCGACCGTGCGACGTTCCGGGAACTCACGGGGGAGGAACCGCGCAGCCTCACCCGACCTCGCGACTACGCAGCCGCCGACAGGGTGATGCCGCACCCGGTGTACGGGGCGCTCGGCTGGATCTGTGTCGTCAATCCTGGTGAGAGGACAACGGACACAGTCGTGCAGCTTCTGCGCAGCGCCCACGACGTCGCTCGTGCCAGGTTCGCGCGGCGACACGAACCGGGAAGGTCTCTGGAGGATGACTGAAACGGTTCCAGACCAGGTGGACTTGAGGGCGAACGTTGCCTGATGCGGCACTGGCTCCCGGCCGCTGCTTCCGACCCCCTGGCCCCGTTTCGCAGTGTTCCCGTGCGTCAGCCCGGGCCCGTCGCCGTAGCAGTCGCAAGTGCCGTCCGATGACGCGGAACAGATCCGCCGCGTCCTCAGCCGGGTGCTGCGACACGTCCAGCACGCCGTCGCCCTCGCACTCTGTCGAGAACATTCGTCCACGACGATCGAGGGCAGGGCGCTACCCGGGTGTCCGGGCGTGAGGCCCTGCCCTACCGCTTCACTGCAGCCGGTTCACGGCTTCGTCATGGTGCGGCGGGCCAATGGCCGCACAAGCCCCTCGCCCTGCTCAACGCGTCGAGCGCGGGCGCGACTGGAGCCGGCCGGCGGTCGCGCCGAAGCGGTCGTAGGGCGCGTGGTGGTGGCCCCATCCGGGCCGCCACCACGCAGGCCGCGTCAGCTGGACGCTGCGTACCGCACGAAGTCTGCCCAGCCGTTGCGCTCCACCTTGAACGGGGGGCGGGCCAGGTCCTTGGAGTCGCGGACGTGCACGGCCTGCTCGATAGCCGCGACTTCGATGCACGCTCCGCCTTCGTTGGAGCTGTACGAGCTCTTGAACCACGCGAGAGACGGGGTGGCGCCATCGGTAGTCATGCTTCTCCCAACAACTCCTTGATGGCAGCCATGGATTCAGGCGGGGTAAGTGCCTGTGCCCTGATGCTGCCGTAGCGTGCGGCCAGGATACGTACCTCGTCGGGTTCGGTGACCAACCGGCTGATGTTCTGGACCTCCAGGTAGGCCACCTGCGGACGGGACTTGGGAGTGAGGAGAATGAACGGGCCACCCATTCCCGCGTGCTCTTCCCTCCTGGTAGGCATGACCTGAAGCTCCAGGCTTCTCAACTGGCCGAGCCTCAGCAGCGTCTCCAACTGCTCCTTGTGGACTGCCTCGCCGCCGATCGGCCTGCGCAGGACCGACTCCTCGATGATGCACGTCAGGATCGGAGCGGGCCATCGGGTCAGCAACTCCTGGCGATCGAGTCGCGAGGCGACGCGCTGCTCGATGGTTGCCTCGTCGAGCAACGGCTTGCGCATGGCGAAGAGAGCTCGCGCGTGTGCCTCGGTCTGGAGCAGCCCGGGCACCGCATGGCTGCCGTACTCGTGGACCTCGACGGCGTCGGCCTCCAACTTGGCGTAGCTCCGGAACCACGCCGGATGCTTCACCCGCGCCCGAGCCTTCGCCCGGGCAATGTCCTCCTTCGCCGCCGCGAGCAGGCCGCCCGCGCCCAGCAGTTCGTCCGCCGCGTCCAGGAACTCCGGCTGGGGCGTTCGACGTCCGCACTCCAGTGAGCGGATCATCTCCTCGCTGTACCCGAGCCGTTCGCCCAGTTCTTTCTGCGTGAGCCCGGCCCGCTCCCTCAGCAGCCTCACCTGCCGCCCCACGACCCGGAACAGGTCCGCCGCGTCCTCGGCCTCATCCTCACCGTCCGCCGGTCCCATCAGCTCCATACCGCCACCGCCCCCGTTCCGTCGCAGCCTGTGCCACCTCCGGCCGGTACGGCACCCACCGTGTACCGGACCTCTACGGCAGGTTACGACGCGTGCACAGCCTCGTACCTGTACGGGGACGAACAGCACCCCATCGTGTGCCGGAACGGTCCCCACGCCGCCCGCGCACCGCTCTGCCGACCTGCGGATTGCGACCGCCGGGCGGAAGCTGGTGACGAGGGGCTTCGGAAGGGAGCCGCCGTCATGAACGGCAGACCGCAGCGCCCGCAGGGACGCACTCTCCTTGCTGCCGTCGGTGCCACCGCGCTCGCGGCCCTGCTGGCCGGATGCGGTGGCAGCGGCGTCGGCGCGACCGGGCCCGGCACGTCCGCCGACGCCGTCACCGGCCAGGTCGCCGCCCTGGTCGTAACGCCCAGCCCGTCACCGGAGGACGTGCCCGTCCTCGCAGAGGGCGAGAGCCTGACGGTGAAGATCCCCGGGAACGACGTCCTGGACCAGCCGGCGACCGAGGCCAGGGTGACGCTCACCGGGCTCGAGCAGGCCGACCGGCTCCCGCAGGGTCAGTACCTCGATCCCGAGGTCGCCGACCAGGGCACGACGTTCGTATGTCTTGAGTTCAAGGTCGAAAACACGGGCGGCACCGAATTCGACACCGTGCCGCTGACGCAGGCACGGTGGACGGGCGAGGACGGTGAGACGAAAACGACCGACCAGCACATCGGCGGTGACTGCGCGGGAGTCGGGCTCGTCAAGGAGCTCCTGCTGAACGAGGCCGACCCCCGGCCCGGCGAGTTCGTGCGGGGGACGACCCTGCTGATGGTGCCCGACACCCAGCCAGGAGCCCTGGAGTTCGCCGACGCCATGGAACGCCCCCTCTTCAAGGTCGAGACGACCGCGTCTCCTTGAGGTCACCACTGACCGGCTTCGACGCACGGCCGTGAGGACCAGTACGAGCGGAGTCGAGTACCACCACAGTCGTACGCACCCGAGCTTGATGAACCCCGCCGTGACCGCTGCCGCGATCGCCAAGTGCGTGCGAGCGCCTACGCCGCCAGCGCAGGGAACACGACCACCGAGCCGTCCTTGTCGCGGGCGATCTCGATCGCCACGTCCGTGGTGCGGTTGTCGACCGTGATGCCGTCGCCCAGTTGGTGAATCCGGTGTGCCGCGCGCATCAGGCGATCGACTTCGCTCTGCGTGAAGACGGGCCGCAAACCGTTCGGGCGGGCCAGCTCCAGCGCCGACAGGCGTACCAGGACACCGGCGATGCCCGACTCCAGTTCGTCGAGGCGCTGCTGGTCGCGCTTGAGTGCGCGGGTGAAGTTCTCGAACAGGTTCCCAGGGTCGCTCTGCGCATGCTCGACGGCCTGGAGGACGTTGACCCGCCGCTTCAGCGCAACGGCCAGGGCCGCGAGTTCGAGGTGGGTGCGGAACGTGCCGCCCTGGTCGTCCACGCCGGGGAACGACTCGGTCAGCGTGCCGATCTCGACCGCCTTGCCGTCGGGCAGCTTGTCGAGTGCGCTCTTCCACTTGGCAAGGCGATGGTCGGCGCGGCCCAGCGCCGTGTTGATGGCATGCACTGCCGAGTCCAGTCCCAGCGAGGCGCCGAGCTTGCCCTGATCGAGCAGAATGGCGGTGGCTTTGTCGATGGCGTCGCGGCAGCCGTCGAGTTCGCTGCGCTCGTCATCGAGCTTCTGTTCGTGCAGTTGCTCCAGCAGTTCCGTGATGTGCTCGATGGCTTCCTGGCGCTTGGCGTCGGCATTCGCGCTCACGCCCACCGCCACCGCCATGAGCACGAGCGGCGCGGCCACGGTGAGCGCCGCGCTGCCGGCGACCGCGACGCCGGCTGTCGCACCGGCTCCACCGGCTGCGCCCGCCGCTGCCGCCTTACCGACCGGCACGAACGTCGCGTTGGCGGTGATGCCTGTTGAGTTCACG
Source organism: Streptomyces sp. NPDC002835 (assembly GCF_053591995.1). Classification (NCBI taxonomy): domain Bacteria; kingdom Bacillati; phylum Actinomycetota; class Actinomycetes; order Kitasatosporales; family Streptomycetaceae; genus Streptomyces; species Streptomyces sp. NPDC002835. Next base: position 13,141 of record NZ_JBSFUW010000054.1, read on the forward strand.
AGTGCACTGTGGATGCCACCGGCCGCCGCCTTCGACACCATCGGACGAACGATGCCCTGCCCGAACTGGGCGGCGACCTTCGCCGGGACCACCATGCGGTACAGGCCTTCACCGGCAGCGGTCGACGTGGCCGCCGTAGAGGAACTTCGCGCTGATTGCGTGACGAGCTGCGACAGGTGCTGTGCCAGGGGACTGACAGCATCGAGCGGGATGCCTCGGCTGCGGTCGAGCTTGTCGGGCAGCGGATGCATCTCAAGTGTGGCGATCGGCTCGTCGGCAAGTGCCGCCAGCACGCTGCGGAGTTCAGCCAAGCGCTCAGCAGTCACCGGCTTGTCTCCGGTCACTGCGGGCACCCTGACGTCACCTGTAGCCAGCGTCCATACCGGAACGGTCGCCTTGCGGTAGTCAATCATCGTCTCCCCTAGTCTCCCCACAACAGCCTACGGCTGACGTCCGACAAGAAGGGCATGAACTTCGGTGGGGCATCGGGGATCCGAGGAGGTGGATCGCCTTCTGCACTGGATCTCTTGGGGGTCCGTCCTTGCGCGTCCCGCTACCCGGGCTCAAAGCGACGGTCCTCGCACTACGCGCTGTTGTCGTCCCGCCACCGCGCGATAGCCTGGCCTGTGGTCGGCACAACAGAACCGGTGACACACGAGGGGGATCGTGGAGCAGCGCGATGTGCGGGGGCACTACGAGGAACTTGCCGCGGAGTACGACGAGCACTGGGTCTACGGGCCCGAGTACATCCCGTGGATGTCGGCCCGTATCGCGGAGGCCCTGCGCCTCACGCCCGCCGACCGGGTCGCCGACATCGGCTCCGGTACGGGGCTGTTCGCGCGAGAGGTGGCCGCCGCCCTGGGACCTGAGCACCCCATCCTCTGCGTCGACCCCTCCGCCGCGATGCTCGAACAGCTCGGTTCACCGCCCCCGCCCGGGCTGACGCCGCTCGTCGCCTCCGCCGAGGACATCGCGGAGGATCGCGTGGGCCTCCCGTACGAGCAGTTGGACGCGATGTGGCTCAAGGAGTCGGTCCACCATCTGCCCGACCCGGCGCGAACCCTCCGCGGGCTGGCCGACCGGCTCGCCCCGGGCGGCAGACTGCTGGTCGTCATGCTGCCGGCCACGATCCGGTACCCGCTGTTCGAGGCCGCGCTCACCCGGTTCGCGGAACTGCAGCCCGACCCGAACGACATCGTCGGCCACCTGCGGGCCGCCGGGCTCGACGCCGGACTCGGCCACGTCGAGCACGAACTGCGCATCGACAAGGACAAGTACCTGGGCATGGTCCGCGCCCGCTACATGTCGCTGCTCTCCACCTTCACCGACAGCGAGCTCGAGAAGGGCATCGAGGAGATGCGCGCGACCCACCCCGAGTCCGTCCTTGTCTTTCCGGACCGGTTCGCCTTCGTGCTCGCGGAGCGCCGGGGTGAAAGGGCGTGAGCACCGTGGTGGACGAACGTCTGCGGCGCTTACGCGGCGAGCTGGACGACCACTCCCGTATCGCCGACCGGCTCGGACTCGACCTCGAACGCCCGCTGCGTTCGCTCAACGACGGCTATCCCGAGAACGCCGTCGCCCTGATCGGCAAGCTCACCGAGAAACTCCTCAAGGAGCTGTGGCGGCATCATGGCATCGAGGGCGATCCGTCGACGAAGGCGCTGAACGACCTCGTCAAACGCTGTCGTCCGCACATCCGCAGCAGCACGGTGATGGACGCCCTGGACGACATCCGGCGGCTCCGCAACCGGTCCACGCACGACGGTTACGACATCAGCGACGAGGACGGCCTGCTGGCCGTCCGCCGCCTCGTGGACGTGCTTGTCTGGTTCACCGACACCGGAAGTGCCGCCCTTCTCGGCGGCGAACCCGACATGGCGCCCGAGGTCGCCCGCCGCTGCGAGTTCCTCGCCGGGCTGTACGTCACCCTCGGCTACCGCCAGGCCAAGCGCTTCGTGCTCAGCTCCGACACCGTCTACCAGCTGTTCTGTCGCGAGTCCGGAATGCGGCTCGAGTACGTGGAACTGATGCTCTCCCGCGACGCGGACGACCTCCGCACCGTGCTGTCCTCCAGCGGGGGCGAGCTGCTGCGCACACGCCTGCCGAAGCTCACCCGCTTCGTCATCGTGGAGGACGAGCCCGGAGGAGGCTCGGCCGCCCTCCGGGAGATGCTGGGGCACGACTTCCGGATCGTCCGCTACGACGGCTTCGTCGACACCCTCGTCAACCTCGAAGCGCACCTCCAGGCCCTCACGGGCAGAACCGCGCCCGACACGCCCCCGGCGGCCCGCGCGGCCGTGCCGGCGGCGGTGCTGTCCATCGACCCACGCACGGGCGAATCGGCGACGACCGAGTCGGGGGACGCGGGCGCGTTGCTGACCGGCCTCGCGCGCGGCAGTGCGAACGTCCTCGTCACGGGGCGCCCCGGCAGCGGCAAGAGCACCCTGCTCCGCGCCCTGGCGACCGATCCGCAGGCCCGGCGCTTCCGGTTCTACTTCGACCTCGGTCTCAAACCGAAGGACGAACCCTTTCCCGAGTACGCCGCCCGCCTCCTCGCGCCCTCCATGGCGGCCGCCGACCGGGCCCGCGCCTACGACCTCTTCCTGTACCTGATCCGCTCCGGGACCGCGCTCTGCGTGCTCGACGCCATCGATGAAGGTGTTGCCGAGCCGAGCCCCGCCGGTTTCCTCCGGCTGTTCGCCGACCTGGCGGCCGTCCTGTCCGCGGAATCCGCGGTCGTCATGAGCTCGCGAGTGTCCTTCCTTGCCGACTCGCCCCAGGTGCGACAGCTCCTCGACAGCGGCGCCGGCCGCTCCGAGCAACTGGTGGAGCAGATGTACGTCAACGGCGTCGACCCGGCGCGTGTCCCGCACTTCCATCTGGTGCGCCTCGCCGAGCCGGACGCCACCCCGCTGGAGAAGCGCCTCACCGCAGCACTCGAACTGTCCACCGGGCGTCCGCTCGCCGACATTCTCGCCGCGCACATCACGCGCACCCTCGCCGACCAGGATGCCGGAGAGACCGAGCAGAGACTGCCCGCGGCCTTCGGACAGGCGTTCCTCGCCGAACGCACCGTCTTCTCCCTGCTCGACCTGCACCGGCTGCTCGGCGTGACGGCCTTCACCGACGGCCGGCTGGAACTCGAAGCCTGCGTACTCGCCCCGCTACTGCGCCCGGCCGGAACGGACCATGTCGCCTTCGTCCACAGCGCGTACCAGGAACTGCTCGCCGCCCGGTACCTTGCCGATCCGGCGCACCGGGACACGGCGGCGGCCCTGCCGGGCGGCGCCTTCGTCACCGAACAGGTGCGGTCCTTCCTGGCCTCCCTTCCCTCGGCTGCGCCGGGGTCCGGGAGCGCCGACTGCGTCCTGCCCGCCGGGACCTACCTCGTCGGCCCGGCCGAGCGGCTGCTGCTGCGACGCGTCGAACGGCCCGTGCGCTTCGACCGTCACGCCGTGACCGTGGCCCGCTACCGTCGCTTCCTGGAGGCCCTTGACGCCGACGGCACGTCACCCTGGGACCATCCTGAGCAGCCGGCCGGTATCACCCACCGTCCCTGGGTCGACCGGCTCCGCAAACCCGACTACTACGAGGACCCACGCTACGACTCCTACCCGGCGGTGTGCGTCAACTGGTGGAGCGCCTACGCCTTTTCCGCCTTCGAAGGCAAACGTCTGCCGACCGCCCTGGAGTGGGAGGCCGCCGCACGCGGCACCGACGGGCGGCTGTTCCCCTGGGGCGACGACCCGTCGGGGGCGGACGTCAACTGCGCCGACGCCTGGGTGGAACGGCCGCTCGTCACGTACCAGGCCTGGTATCGCGACTTCGCCGAGGATGCCGTGCGCCGGGCCTGGGTCACCCCGGTCGACCGGCGCCCCGGCAACCGTTCACCGTTCGGCATGGTCGACATGGCCGGCAACTGCTGGGAGTGGACCTCCACAAGCCTCGGCGACCCGGGTGAAGCGGCGATCTGCGGCGGCAGCTACGACAACCCCATGCGGGCTGTGCAGACCAGTAGCAAGGGTCTGTACCGCAAGCGCGGGGCGAGTAACGCGGTCGGTTTCCGGTGCGTCGAGGACCTGCCGGACACACCGGTCACAGGAAGGACGGAGGCATGAGCCGCGGGCCGCGCCACGGAACGATCGTCGACCGGCGGGCGAGCGGAGGTGGGGTCAACGGCACCGTCGGCGCCTACACCGTCCGGGACGACGAGGACCAGCGCTACTACACCTTCGACTACCGGCAGATCGTGACCGAGGGATTCCGCACCATCCGCACCGGCGAGCATGTCCGCTTCCACGTGGCGGCCGACGGGTACGGCCGGGCCGAGTTCGTGATCCGCCTCGACCAGCCCGACGCTTCGGAGTACTACGGATGACGGCCGCCACGCCCGCACTGGACCGTGTGACGGGTGCGCGCCAGGAGCTGACGGTGGTCCTGCCCGTACGGCTACGGGGCACGCCCGCATGGAGAGAGGGGCCGTTCCCGTTCGAGCTGGGCAGCCGGCGCACCGACGCCGAGACACGTTCGACGTACTTCGCCCCTGCCTCGGCCCGGGTCCTGTACGGAGCACCTGGCCGGCCGAGGCGGTGGCACAGCCCGATGGACGTCAAACACGACGGGCTGCATCTCACGGGGATGGAGCTGCTGCGTACAGCCACTGCCCGCGGTCCGGAGCATGCCCTGGCGGTCCTGCACCTGAGCGTCGAGAGACCACTCCTGCCGGTGCTGCGCGCGATAGGCGGCAGGGGTCCGTCCAGTGAACCCTCCCCTCTCGGCGGGCCGTTGGCACCCACACTCCTGCTCGCCGACGTCGCCGACTTGAGGGACGCAAGAGAATCGTTCGCCATTGCCCGCCCCTACACCATCGCCTTCATGACGCCACGGGCCCATCACACGGCGACGCTGCGGCAGGGCATCGAAGGAGAACTGCCCGGCACGGCCGATCGGTGGCTGTGGCAGCTGGCATCGCGGTCCAACCCGGACGACTTCCCCCTGGCGCCTGAGACGGCGACCCGGCAACTGGCAAGTGCGCTGCGCATCTCGGCCGACTGGAGCGCGCTCGTGCTGCGGCAGGGAACCGCCTTCCTCGGGCACCGGGCCGATACCGGGGCGGGCGACTTCTTCGAGTTCGGTGCGCTGCACTCACGCACCGTCTACCTCGACGCTCTGCTCCTCGGCTCGTTGCAGCGCGACCACATCGACGAGCTCACGGACGAACTGTCCGACGTCTTCGACTCACCGCGACTCGCCCGCCACGTCGCCGCTCTGGAACGCAACATCGCCCGGTTCCGCAGCACCTACTGGCGCCAGCACCTCACCGCCCACGGCCCGGCGAACGATCTGCTGCTCGCCTTCCAGGAACAGCACCGCCTCCCGGTCCGCTTCACCGAGATCCTTGCCGAGGCCGCCGACTACAGCCGGCTCGTCCAGACCCGTGAAAGCCAGCAGATCAGCGGGGCGCTCGGCATCCTCACTGTTCTGGGCCTGCCCCTGACGACCGCGCTGGCCATTCTTCAGGTTCTCGGCGACAAGTCGGTGACGCACCTGTTGATGGCGCTGGGGCTGTCGGTCGCCGCGACGGCAGCCGCGTTGACGACGCCATACGGGCGCGTGGTCCTTTCGTCGCTGCGGGGAGGAAGCAAGCTGTAACCCGGCGATGCCCGGGCGTACCGCCGGCCGCCGGGCTCGTCGAGGACAGGCCGGTACCGGCCCTGGTCGGCACCCGTACCGAGCGCCTTCGTACCGGCCGATCCGCTGGCCGTCGAGGTGATCCGTCACCCACGCTCAATGACGTGAACGTACAGATGCCGTCCCGGCCTTCACCTGTTTCCTCGTCTGCTTCCGAGCCCGCCCGCGAGGGCCACCGCTTCACTGTGCTCCTGTCGCCCACACGGCGCGGGGCCCGATTGGCGCGGCGGCTGACGGAGCGGCAGCTCGCCGACTGGCAGCAGCCCTCCGAGTCGGCCGAGCACATCGTGGCCGAGCTGGCCGCCAATGCCGTCCAGCACGGGCGCGTACCGGGCCGCGACTTCCGGCTCACGCTGTTGCTGGACGTCCGGGGCGTGCTGCGTATCGAAGTGACCGACGTGTGCGGCGAGCGGCTGCCGCTGATGGCGGTTGCCCCCGCCTCCGGGGACGAGGTCGGCAGGGAGGGGGGGCGAGGTCTCCTCATCGTGGACGCGCTGGCGACCCGCTGGGGCGTGGAGCTCACCGCGGAGCCGCCCGTGCGGAAGACGGTTTGGGCGACACTCGAACCGGCCCTGGCGCCCGACGTGGCACCAGCTTCGTCGCCGGCGGACTGAACCGCGCCCTGGCCGTCGGGCGGAGGCTGAGGCCGCATCAGAGCACGTACGGGTAGAGGCTGATCCGTTCGCGCTCCACCCGGAGTTCGATCCACGTGCCGGCGACGCCCTCGGGCACCGGGTCGGTGAGGTCCAGAAGGATCAGAGCGCCGCCCAGGTCCAGAACACCTGCACCGTCCTCCTCCACGCTCAGCCGGCCCCGCAGGATGACGCAGTGCCCGCCTGTGCGGATGCCGGGGCCGTGGGTGGCGGACGGTTTGGCGTTCCGGCCCCAGGTGAGGTTCTGGTCGACCGTCCACTCGACGTGGTACACGCCCGGCTCCGCGGTTCGGTCGCCGCACCAGCGCACCGCGGCGTGGCCGTACGGGGTGCGGATCTGTGCGAGCCATGGGTTCGAGGGGAACTTCGCGACCTTCACCAGTTCGACCAGCATCACTCCATGATGACCCGCCCGAGCGATGACGTATCCGCCGGGATGTGCAACCCGTTGGTTGCGGCTCGCGAGGTGATGTGCAACTCTGGAGTTGCACGATTGCACTCGACGGTGACGGACGAAGGAGCCACTCATGAGCGAGGACCGGATCGAACGGGAAACACTGATCGCCGCACCCCTGGAGCGGGTCTGGCCGCTGGTGGCCGAGCCCGGCTTCTGGGTGGACGACACGGACGGCCTGGCCGGCACCGTGGCCGAGGAAGGCGCGTCGATCGTGGCCAGGAACGCCAAGTACGGCGACTTCCCGGTACGCGTGGAGAAGGTGGAGCCGCCCGCCTACCTGGCGTACCGCTGGGCAAGCGCGTTCCCGGGGGAAGAGCTGCGCGAGGACAACAGCACCCTCGTCGAGTTCACCCTGACCGCGGAGGGCGACAAGACGCGGCTGCGTGTCGTCGAGAGCGGTTTCGCGGCGCTGGCCGGCTCCGAGGAGCTGCGCAGCAAGGCGCTGGAGGACAACGCCGGCGGCTGGCCCCAGGTGCTCGACGCGTTCCGGAAGCGCGTCGAGGAGCCGGCGTCCGCGTGACCGACGAACCGCGGCGCGGCGCGGCCGAGGACGTCGACGGTGTCCTGGCCGCGCTGGCCGACCCGACACGCCGGCAACTGCTCGACCTGCTCGCCGAGCAGGGCGAGGTCACCGCGACGAAGCTCGCCGAGCGGCTGCCCGTCTCCCGGCAGGCGGTCGTCAAGCACCTCGCCGTCCTGGACGCCGCCGGGCTGGTCTCGGGCAGCCGGGTCGGACGCGAGGTGCGGTACGCGGTACGGCCCGCGGCGCTGAACGTGACGGCACGCTGGATGGCCGCACTCGCCTCCGACTGGGACCGGCGGCTGGCGAACATCAAACGCATCGCCGAAGCGGCGCAGCGGGGGGAGGGCGCACCTGACGGGTCGCAGAACGAGGAGCGGGATCAGAGCTAGCGCCCGCGGCGGGTCCCGGTCCCGGCCCAGGACCGGCGGCAGGGGCCCGTACCCCGGCCGTACGCCGCTCCTTCCCCGGCGGGCAGGGGCGGCAGGCCCGGGCCCCGCGAAGAATCGGTCCGCACGAGCGATGAGTTCCGCCGGAGGCGCCGGTCTCCACTCGTGACAGCAAGGACCTGAGGAGACGCACATGGCCGAGATCGAGACCCGCACGCTGGACGCCCCCGGCGCCACGCTCCAGTACGACATCCGGTACGCCGACCGAGCCGGGAAGCCCGCCCTGTTCCTGGTCGGCTCGCCCATGGACGCCGGCGGGTTCGCCACGCTTGCCTCGCATTTCACGGACCGTACCGTCGTCACCTACGACCCGCGGGGCACCGCGCGCAGCGTCCGTACGGACGCCGCGCCGGAAGTCGGTCCCGAGGAGCACGCCGACGATCTGCGGCGCGTGATCGAGGCGCTCGACGCCGGCGCGGTGGACATGTTCGCCAGCAGCGGTGGGGCCGTCAACGCGCTCGCCCTGGTGGCGCGGCGCCCGGAACTGGTGCGGACCCTCGTCGCGCACGAGCCGCCGACGGCACAGGTCCTGCCGGACCGCGAGGCGGCGCTGGCCGCCTGTGAGGACATCCACGCGACGTACCTCCGTGACGGCATGGGACCGGCGATGGCGAAGTTCATCGCGCTGACCAGCCGGCAAGGGCTCTTCCCCGACAACCCCGCCGACGAGCCGGCCCCCGACCCGGCCGCCTTCGGGCTGCCGGCCGAGGACGACGGCTCCCGCGACGACCCGCTGCTGGGCCAGAACTTGCGCCGCTGCACCGGCTACCTGCCCGACTTCTCCGCTCTCCGTACCGCCTCCACCCGCATCGTCGTGGCGGCGGGCAAGGAGTCCGAGGGCCAGTTCTGCGCCCGCACCGCGACGGAGATCGCCGCCCGGCTGGACCTCGGGATGACCGTCTTCCCGTCCCACCACGCGGGGTTCCTGGGCGGGGAGTTCGGCCATGCGGGCGCGCCGGAGGAATTCGCCCAGCGGCTGCGCGAGGTGCTGGACGGCGCCGCCGGCTGACGCGGCGAGACGGCACCCGTGCGCCGCGACGGCGTGACGCCATGGAGTCGCCGCCGGCACAGGTCCTTGAGCGGTCGGTCACGCACCAGGGCCCCGAACGGCCTTCGCACCGGGCGAAGCCCCGCCCTGGACGTGACCCCGTGTGCCGGGCGCGGGTGCCCCCGTACCGACCACGGGCTGCCCGCCCGGACGCCGCTGGCCCGCCCCGGCGGTGACGAGGGGCCCGCCCCGGCTGCGGTCAGGGGCCGGCCCCGGCCGCTCACGGGATGTCGGAGGCGGCCGGTATCCTCGCGGGCACCGCTCCGGTGATCACGTCGGTGCGGCCGTCGGTCACCCGCTCCTGGAATCTCACCGCGGACGCGGACGCGGACGCCGCCCGGCGTCCGGCCTTCACCCACGAGGGGCCGACCGGCGCCGGGAGTGCGCAGCCGCCCGTGGTCAGTCCGGACGGCAGGCTGCTGGCGCTGATCGAGGAGAGCGGCGCCTACCGGATCGTGTCCACGGACGACGGCAAGGCCGCCGGAAAGGCCTTCCCCGGACGGCCCGGCCGGCGCCCCGTCCAACTGTCCGACAAGGGGCATGTGCTGCTCTCCGAAGCAGGGGCGAGGCGCACCGCCTGCTGTCGCCGTCCGGCACTCCGATTGTCGCGTCGGACCGGTTCGCCCGTGGCTTCGGCCGAGGGGTCCTGTCGCCGGACGGCACTCGATACGCCGCCTGCACCGTGTCGGGGCGGACGCTCTGGAGCTTCGTCGGCGGCCGTCCGGCCCACGTCGGAAACAACGCCCCGTCCTCCTGCGAGTCCCCTCTCGGATTCAGCGGGGACGGCAGCCGCGTCCTGCTGAGCGCCGACGACCGGCTGCACGTCGTCGATGCGCGTAACGGCCGCGCGGTGGGTGACGCCGACATCGAGCTGGACCGGGTCCGGATCAGTGCCCAAGGACGGTTCGTCGTCGGGCACTCCGCCCAGAAGGGCGTCGAGGTCTGGCCGAGCAGCGGCTGCCGGGAGCCGCTGCTCACGGTCACCGAGCACGGCGGCCGTGACGGCGACCGCTGGGACCTGAACGAGGCCGCCCTCGACGAACGGACCGCCACCCTGACCTACACCACGCGGGCCAGCAGCCAACTGCACCGGCTCGATCTGGCCCCGGCCCTGCAGGGCGCCGAAGAACACGCGGACAGCGAAGGCGTCGGGCTCTCCCCGGACGGCGGTGTCGGACTGGTCAGGAGCGGGGAAGCGGCCGCCGACGACCACGACTACGACGCCCCGCTGAAGCTGTCCGTGGTGGACATGCGCACCGGCCGGACCGTGGGGAAGCCGTTCGTCCAGACGCGTGGCTCCGGCCAGGCGGTGGCGGCGACGGGGCGCATGTGCGGTGGCTGGTAGCGTCGCCGGCTGTGCGATCACGAGAATACGACCTGGATTTCCGCGAGCGGGCCTGGAGGATACGCAACTGGGGCATCGGCCTGTTGTCACTGGCGACGATCCTGTGGGCGTGGTGCGCCGTGCTGCTGCTCACCCCGTACCAGGTCGCCGACGAGCCGGACGACCGCTCGCCCCATCAATGCCGGTCGCGCCTGTTCACAGAGTGGGGCACGGCCAACGAGGGGCTCCAGCGGGGCGATTGGTGCGCGAACGAACGCGACTGGCCCGAGGCCGTGGCCGTGCTCGGCCTCTCCGTGCCCGTCTCGGCCGCCGGCGTGACGCTGCTGACCGTCGGCCTCCTGAGCTCCCGGATGAGCGCGCACTCCGAAGCCATGCGCGAGCTGGACCGGCTGGCCGACGCACGGGAGTCGTGACGCCGCGGTAGCGGTCTCAGCCCGGCCTTCGGGACTGCTGCGTCGGCGTTCCGGATGGCGGCACCGGCATGTCCAGCGCGCGGGCCAGGGCGGCGGTGACGGGGCCCGCGTGGTCCGGGAGTTGGGCGGCCGCCCAGTCCGCGGCCAGCCGGAGGAAGGCGGCCAGGTCGCGTTCGGCGCCGGCGAGCAGGAGGCGCAGTTCGGCGACGGGCACCTCGATGACGGGGCTGTCGTCCCGCTCCGCGTCGACCGTCAACCGGACGGTCTCGCCGACGCGTTCGGCCATCGGCGACGGGTCGTGGCCGAACCGTCCCCGGCCGCCGTCCAGGTCGGCCTCGACCACGTCGAACCACTCGCGCCAGTCCTCCAGCCCGGTGCAGCAGCCCGGCACCAGCGTCGCGCCGACGATGGTGTCGGTGACACGCAGGCCCCCGGCCGCGAAGAGCGGGTCCGGCATCGTGAGCAGTCCGTGCAGAAAGCTCCCCAGCGGGTCGGCGGGGCGGGGCGGACGGCCGTCGTGCTCCGGGTCGACGTCGTTGCAGGCGGCGATGCGCATCACCGCCGTGCCGACCTGGGCAGGGCCGAGCGTGCCGTCGAGGGCGAGGAAGCCGTACGGCACGGACCCGGCCACCGGCCACAGGTCGAACCCGGCGGGGGCGTACGTCTCGAGGACGGGCTGCAGGGAAATCACGAGGGAAAGTGTGTGACGTGTCCCGGCCGCGGCGCATTCGGATTTTACGGCTCCGGGAGCGGGAGGAGCCGCCGAGCGCCGCACTCCCTCCTACGGCGGCCATGAGCGGCCCGCCCTCCCTCACCCCCCATGAGCGGCCGCTCTCCCTCACACCGTTGCCGCGTACCGCCAGAAGTCCCGCATCGGCTCCGGGAACGACGGGCCCGACATCTGCACCTGCGTCAGCAGGATCGTGATCGCACCCGTGGACGGCGTGATGTGCGCGGCGGTGCCCGTGCCGCCGACCCAGCCGTAGCGGCCGGGGACGCTCCAGGGCTCGACCGCCTCGACGTCGACCGCGCCGCCGAAGCCCCAGCCCATGCCCTCCAGGAACAGGCCACCGGCCTTGCGCTGGTCCGGGGTCAGGCAGTTGGTGGTCATCCGCCGTACCGACTCGGGGGTGAGCAGACAGCGGCCGTCGGCAGCGGCGCCTTCGGCGAGGAGCATACGGGCGAACGCGTGGTAGTCGTCCACCGTCGAGACGAGGCCGCCCGCGCCGGACGGGAAGGCGGGCGGGCTGCTCCACTGGCTGCCGGCGTCGGCGGGGTCGGCCGGTTCCAGTCCGCCGTCCTGGCCGGGCAGGTAGTAGTCGGTGAAGCGGTCGAGTCGGTCGGCGGGGACGTGGAAGCCGGTGTCCGTCATGCCGAGCGGCGCGAAGACCCGCTCGGCGAGGAAGTCGGGCAGCGGGCCGCCCGAGATCCGGGCGATCAGCATGCCCTGGATGTCGGAGCAGATGTTGTAGAGCCATGCCTCGCCCGGCTGGTACAGCAACGGAATCCGGGACAGTGTCGCCAGCCACGCGTCGGGCGCCGGGACGGCCTGCGGCTGCGGCGGGCCCTGCTTCAACTCGTTGACCAGGGGCGCGAGCGCCGGCAGGGAGAAGTCGGACGAAAAACCGTACCCGGCGCGGGACGTCAGCAGATCGAACACGGTGATCGGCCGGACCGCCGGGACCACGTCGTCGACAGGGCTCTGCGGCGTGCGGACGACCACCCGGTCGGCCAACTCCGGCAGCCACGCGTCGACAGGGTCCTCCAACCCGATCCTGCCGTCGTCGACGAGCATCATGACCGCCGCAGCGACGACGGGCTTGGTGATCGAGGCGATACGGAAGATCGAGTCCCTGGCCATCGGGGCGGTGCCGGCCACGTCGACGTGGCCGGCCGTCCCGACCTCCACCTGGTCGCCACGGGCGACGAGGGCCACCGCGCCCGGCACCGACCCGCCGTCGACATGCTTGCTCAGCACTCCGCCGAGGTCAGTCGTGGGAGCGGTTGTCGGATCGGATACGGGGTCGGTCCCGGGGTTGGTCATCAGGCCACCTTCTCGCTGTGTGCGGACGTAAGCGAGGACCGCCACAGCGACGAGAACTCATTGGTCCGACGTCGCGCGGGACTCGGGCAGGGGTCCGTCAAGGCCGCCCGTCCCCGAGGCCCGCGAGCAGCCGGTGAGTGCGGCTGCTCGCGGGCAGCGACCGGGCCCGGCGGGCGCCTCAGCTCCGCAGATGCCCCAGCACCGAATCCACCGCGCGGGTCACCGCGGACCGCGTCTCGGCGGTGTGGTCGATCGTCTCGAAGCCGTGGTGGCCGCCCGGCACGTCGATGATCTCGATCGCGGCCTCGCAGTCCCCGGCGGCGGTCAGGAACTCCTCGACCGTCGCCGCTATCTCCGCGATCTCCAGCTCCACCCGGGTCAGCACGATCGGCAGCCGCCCCGCGCCCCGTACCGCGGTCGCGGGCCGGAAGCGGGTGTCTGAGAGCCCCCAGCTCGGCAGCGGCGCGAGGACGGGGTAGGTCGCCGCCACGCACCGCAGCCACGCCGGCGGGGACGCCAGCCAGTCCGCGGACAGCGGGCTGCCGGCGGAGAAGAACCAGAGCGCGACACGTTCCCCGTCGACCCGCGGATCGGCCCGTACGAGATCGACCGCCGCGGCCAGGTCCTCCGCGGCGCGCCCGTAGTCGGCGAGGCTGTGCAGGCCGTGGTCCAGGGTCACGCCGACCGCGCCCCGGCTCGCCAGGTACTGGGCGTAGCCGGTGAAGCCCGGCCAGTCGCGCGGGGTCGGCCGCACCTCGGCGGGTACCGGGCCGCCGTGGACGAGGAGCACGGCGGGGCGCGGGCCCTCGGCGTCCGGCAGATGGAGGTCCACCTTGCCCAGCCGCTCGCGGCGCTGCTCGGGCACGCCGAGGAGGAAGGGCCGCAGGTGGGCGGGGGTCTCGCCGGCCCGCCCGGAGACGCGGTGCCCTTCGCCGGCGGCGGCCTGGAGCAGCACCTCGGCCAGTTCACCGGGGGAGGAGAGCATCGGCCAGTGCCCGGTGCCGAGTTCGAAGAACGTCACCCGCGGGTCGGTGAGCGCCTCCAGGCGGGGGTCGCCCAGGCCCACCATCGCCTCCACGAGGGCGATGCTCGACCCGTTCTCCGTGCACAGGACACCGGTCGTCGGCAGCCGGGACGCCGCGCCGGTCAGCCGGAGGGGCTGGGTGAGGGTGGCCCTCGGCTGCGGAGCGGTGAGATCGGTGAGCCGGGCCAGTGCCGCGTCGGAGAGCCCGGCGGTGCTGCCCCAGCGCTGCCATCCGCCCGCCGCCGGCGGCGGGACCCGCCAGTCGTCGTCGGCGCCGCCGGGCTGCGACAGGCGGTCGCGGACCGCCTGGTCGGTCACCAGACGGAGCGCCGGATCGCCGTCCTGCGGCATGCCCGCGTCCAGATGGACGACGCGGGCGATCCGCTCCGGGCGCCGGTCGGCCGCGCCGAGCACCGGATGAATGCCGTAGTCGTGGCCGACGAGCACCACCTCCGGCGCGTCCACCGCGTCGATCAGCCGCACCACGTCCTCGATGTGCGTCTCCAGGTCCGTGCCGGGGCCCGCCGACTGCCGGCGGTCGCCCATGCCGGTGAGCGTCACCGGATACGCCTCGGCCCCCGCCTCCTGGAGCCGGCCGGCCACCTCCTGCCAGACCCAGCCGCCGGTGAACACGCCCGCCACCAGGATGAATGCCGTCATGAACGTCTCCTCGCATACCTCGGTTCCGCACGGCCGGCCGCCCGGGCCGTCCGTCCTGCCGGGTACCGTAGGAACTCCCCCTGAGGGAGGTTCAAGTCTTGTCCGACGACGGCTCGCTCCTTGACGTCCTGCCCGGCGATCACACGACTCCGCCCGGTGACCGCGGGCCCCGGCCCGGTGGTCCTGCAGCCTCGCCCGACGGCCTGTGGAGCATCGGGGAACTCGCCGAGCAGGCCGGCGTCACCGTCAAGACGGTCCGCTTCTACTCCGACCGCGGCCTGCTGCCCGAAGCGGCCCGCAGCAGCGGAGGCCACCGCCGGTACGGCCCCGGGGCGGTCGAGCGGCTCCGGCTGATCCGCTCGCTGCGCACCCTGGACCTGCCGGTCCCCGCCGTGGGCCGGGTCCTCGACCAGGAGGACGCGCTGGAGGACGTCGTCGCGAGGCAGCTGCGGGAGGTCGGCTCCAGGCTGGCCGAGCTGCGCTGGCGGGAGGCCGCCCTCCGGCTCCTCCAGGACTGCGCCCCGGAGGAGCGTGTCGAACGGCTGCGCCTGATCGGCGCGGTGTCCGCCCCGCCGAACACCGCGCCGGTGGCGCGCTTCTGGCGGCGCTGGCTGCTGCCCGCGCGGCTCCCGGCTCGGCTGGTCTCCGCGATCGTCGAAGAGGCGGTCCCGCAGCCGCCGGCCGACCCGGCTCCGGAGCAGGTGCTGGCCTTCGCCCGGCTGTACGCCCTCACCTCCGGCGACTGCTCGGGCACCGGGCCGTGCCAGCCCGCGGCACACCAGCCGGAGGCGGGGTTCCGGCCGGCCGTGCTCTACGACGGGCTCGCCGAGGCGTACGCGCTGGCGTCGGCGGAACTGCGGTCGCAGCGGGCACCGCGGCCGGGCGAGGCGCTCGACTGCTTCGTCTCCGCCTACGCCCACGCCTGCGGCGCCCGCGACACGCCCGCGTTCCGCCGCGGGCTCAGCGGCCGGCTCGCCCAGGACCCGCGAATCGACCGGTACTGGGAGCTGGCCGCCGAGCTCCGCGGCCCGTCGGAACCGACCGCGGGCGCCGCCCACGACTGGCTCTGCGCCGCCCTGGACACCCGCGCGGCCCGGCCCGCGGCCTGAAGCCCGACTGCCCGGGGACCCGACACGACCCCGGCGGCCAACGTGCCGCCCCACACCCCGTCATGTGAACTGCCCTGCTCAAAGCATGAGTTGCTTGCCGCGCACGGGTGCCTCCTGCGAGGATCACGGGACCGTCCGGCCGGAAGAGACCGCAAGAGCGCGGACGTAGAGCATTCAGGGAGCCTCGTATGACCGGGACAGAGCCGGCCGCCGTACGGATCGACACCACCAGGCCGCATCCGGCCCGGGTGTACGACTGGTTCCTCGGCGGCAAGGACAACTACCAGGTCGACGAGGAACTCGGCCGGCACATCATGGGCGTCGACGGGACGGCCAAGCATGTGGCCAGGACGAACCGCTGGTTCATGCAGCGCGTCACCCGCTGGCTCGCCCGTGAGGCCGGGATCCGGCAGTACCTCGACATCGGCACCGGAATCCCCACCGAGCCCAATCTGCACCAGGTGGCCCAGGGCATCGCCCCCGAGTCCCGCGTCGTCTACACCGACAACGACCCGATCGTGCTGAAGCACGCCGAGGCCCTGCTGCGCAGCACCCCCGAGGGCGCCACGGACTACGTCCAGGCCGATGTCCGCGACCCCGCGCGCATCATGGAACAGGCCCGTAAGAACCTGGACTTCACGCGCCCCGTCGCTCTCTCCCTGGTGGCGCTGACGCACTTCCTCGGGGACGACGACGGTCCGCACGACCTGGTCGCCCGGCTCGTCGACGAGCTGCCCTCCGGGAGCTACCTCGTCCTGTCGCAGCTCACCGCCGACTTCGACCCGGCCGCCGTCGGGCGCGGTGTGGCCATGTACGCGGCGGGGGGCGTCACCCTCGCGCCGCGCACGCGTGACGAGATCGCCCGGTTCTTCGACGGCCTGGAGACCGTGGAGCCCGGTCTCGTCCAGCTCACCGACTGGCACCCCGAGCTCGCCGTCGACGAGGTCGTCGACGAGAACGCGGTGATCTCGCTGTACGGCGCGGTGGCCCGCAAGCCGTAACCCGGCAGAGCGCGACGCGCCCCCGCCGACATGGGACGCTGTTGGTTAATTCGGGCCCGTGCGTGACGTCGGCTCCCAAGACCCGGTTGTGTCTTGGGAGCCGACGTTGTCGTATGGGGTGGGTGTCGATGTCTATGCAGCCGAAGGGGCCGGGGGAGATCCCGGCGGAGACGGTGCGGGTGACGCGGGCCGCGTTCCCGAAGGGGAGCCTGGCGATCCGGGTCCGGGACGAGCTGGGTCCGCTGTTCACCGACGAGGAGTTCGCCGACCTCTTCCCGGCGCGGGGGAAGCCTGCTTGGTCACCGGGCCGACTGGCGCTGGTGCTGGTGCTGCAGTTCGTCGAGGGGCTCACCGACCGGCAGGCCGCGGAGGCGGTGCGGGCGAGGATCGACTTCAAATACGCCCTCGCGCTGGAACTGGCCGATCCCGGCTTCGATTTCTCGGTGCTGTCGGAGTTCAGGGACCGCCTCGTCGAAGCGGACGCCGGGCGGAGGGTGCTGGACGGCATCCTGGCCGCGGCCCGTGACAAAGGCCTGCTGAAGACGTCAGGCCGGGCCCGGACCGACTCCACGCATGTGCAGTCCGCGGCTAGGGAACTGTGCTGGCTGGAGATGGTCGCGGAGACGCTTCGTTCGGCGTTGAACGCGCTCGCGCAGGCCGCCCCCGACTGGCTGGCGGAGATCGCCGAACCAGACTGGTTCCGGCATTACGCCACCCGGGCAGAGGACTCCCGGTTCCCCAAGGCCCACATCAGACGGGAGGAGGTCGGCCGACGGATCGGGACGGACGGGATGCGGCTGCTTGAGGCCGTCTTTCTCGCCTCAGGCACCGGTCGCGCTCCGGGAGCTGGAGCAGGTGAAGATCCTGCGGCAGATGTGGGTCCAGCACTTCCACCTGGTCGGGGGCGAGGTGAGGCGACGGGACCCAAAAGACCGACCGCCGGGCGCAAAGCGCCTGGTCACGCCCTATGACCCAGAAGCCAGGGGCAGCAAGAAGCGCGACATCCTCTGGGACGGAAACAAGACCCGTCTGACCGAGACCTGTGAGCCGGACACCCCACATTTGATCACGAACGTGGCCACGACCGTCGCCACCGTCCCCGACAGCGTGATGAGCGAGAAGATCCACAACGGCCTGGCCGGACGGGACTGCCTGCCTGGCGAACACTGGGTCGACACCGGATATGCCACCGCTTCCCAGATCGCGGCCGCCCGCCGCGAGCACGGCATCGAGCTGCACGGACCGCTCCAGGCGGTCACCGTCGCCCAGGCGAAGAACGGCAGCGGCTACGACCAGGACGCCTTCACCATCGACTGGGACCAGCAGCACGTCACCTGCCCGAACGGAGCCACCAGCACCCAGTGGGCTCTGCGCAGCTCTCAGCAGCAGCTTCCCGTGATCCGGGTCAGATTCTCCCCGGCCGACTGCCGCCACTGCCCCGCACTGCGCGACTGCGTCAGCTCACCCAAGGCCGAACGCAGGGAACTCACCCTGCGGCAGCACGACGAGCACCAGGCCTTCAACGCAACCGCGCTCTCCAGCAGACTGACGAGTGGAAAGCCCGCTACAAGATCCGCGCCGGCGTCGAAGGCACCATCTCCCAAGGCGTCGGGCGCTGCGGCCTGCGCAGATCCCGCTACCGGGGCCTGGCGAAGACCAGCCTTCAGCACCAGCTCACCGGCGCCGCCCTCAACCTCGCCCGCATCGACGCCCACCTCACCGAAACACCCCGGGCCCGCACCCGCACCAGCCACTTCGCAGCACTTCGCCCCGCCGACCAAGCCGACGGGGCGAAGCAACAGGGCCCGAATTGATTAACAGCGTCCCCCCTGGGGAGCGGGCCCTCCGCCCGGCGTGACCGGTCGTGTCGTGGCGTCAGCAGTAGAGGAAACCCGAGAGGAGCGGCAGCCCGCCGAAGGGGTCGACGCCCGCCAGGCAGACGTCCTTGCGTACGAACTTCCGTACGTAAGCGGCGCCCTCGGTGTCGCCGGAGCCCTTCGTACCGCTGGGCAGGTAGGTGCGGGCGAACCGGTAGTGGCCGCCACGCCACCTGGACAGGGTGCGGTCCAGCCGATGCCAGCCCGCCGCCAGGGCTGCGTCCGCTGTCCCGGCCGTCGCTGCGGACAGTGAGCGGTGCTCGCGGACACCCGCGTCGTTGAAGGCGGTGAGGTGTTCCACGGAGGCGAAGACCGGGGCCTTGCGCGGGTCGTAGCCGTACACCGCGATCTCCATCGCGTGGTAGTTCAGCGACTGCACCGCGCTGGCCGCTCCGGTCTCGTCCCGGAAGGTCATGAACCCTTCGGGCGAGAGGGTGAGCAGGACCTGGAAGACCTCGTTGAGCAGTTGCGCGCAGTCCCCGGCCAGGTCCAGCAGTCCGGCGCAACGAGCGGGGAACTCGCCGTGCGACACGGTGACTTCGACGGCCAGCCGTCTGATGAGGAAGAACAGCATCTCGCACGCCTGGACGGAGCGCAGGAACACATGCTCCTCGTGCTTGGCCGACCGGGGGAAGCGGGTGCACTCGGCGAGGACCTCGAGGCGCCGGGAGAGCACCGGATCGGCTGCCGCGCGGTCCAGCACGTCACGGACGCGGAGGCCGGTGGCGTGGTCGATTCGGACATCGCCCAGTGCGGCCAGCAGGCCGTCGAGTCCCTCGATCCGCTCGGCGATGTGGTCCGGCCGGTCCGTCGCCGGCCAACCGGCCCGCTCCATCCCGGCCAGGTCGGCCACGGTGGCGTGAGCGGCGAGCAGTACGCCGTGCACGGGGTCGCCCGGATACCGGTCCAGGAACCAGCCGTACACATGCATGCAGGTGTACTGGTAGTACTCCGGTACGGCGAGGGTGCGGCTGAACGGCCGGGTCAACAGGCAGGTTACCTTCCCCTCTTCGCCGAGATGCGGCTCGTCGAGGCAGGTGTCGTGGAGTCTGCCCAGCCGGTCCCGCTCCGAGTCGTCGAGTCCCGAGCGCCCGCGTCGGCGCTGGAGCAGGACGAGTTCCCAGTGCGACGCCGTCAGCGGGGGGCGCGTCGTCTCGTGACCGGCGGTGTCCGTCGGGGCGGTCACTCCGCCCAGCCCATCACGAGATGCTTGTCCCAGGACGACCGGTGGGTCGAGCAGTTGGTGAATCCGGCCTTCTCAAGCAGCTCCGTGTACGTGGTGGCGGAACGGTGCCGGCCGCGCGTCTCCACGTGCATGGACAGGTTCATCACGGCGGTCGGCAGTGGTCCGCCGGACTCGTCGAAGAGGCGCTCCATCACCAGGACGCGGCCGCCGGGTTCGCACGCCGCCCGGGCCTTGCGCAGCAGGTCCACGCAGACCTCGTCCTCCCAGTCGGAGAGGATGTAGCCGAAGGACAGACAGTCGGCCGCGGGCAGCGGGTCCTTGAAGAAGTCACCCGCAGCGAAGTGCAGCCGTCCGCCCAGCCCGTGTGCCTCACGCGTCCGGGCCAGGTGCGGCTCCACCTCGGGGAGGTCGAAGACGGTGACGGCGAGGTCGTCGTACTGCTGGAGCGCGGCCACCGCGAAGGGGCCGCCGGCGCCGCCGACGTCGATCAGGTGCCTGACCGGTCCGAGGCCGGCGAGGGCGGCGAGCTCCTTCGACGGCTCGAAGCTGATCTGCCACATCGCCGCCAGGAAGTCGGCGGTGGACTGTTCGTCGCGGTAGATGACGTCGAACGGCGAAGGCAGTTCCGCGTCAACTGCCTCCTTGCCATGGATCAGATAAGCGTCCAGCTTCGAAATCTGCTCGATGGTGCTCGTCGCGAGATGGTGCACGAATGCGCCGATGTAGCGCGGGTTCGCGGAGTCGAGCCGGGGCGTCAGTTCCGGCGGGATCCGGTAATTTCCGTCACTGTCGCGCTCGACGACGGACAGGGCTGCCAGCAATATCAGAAGACGCTCGGTGGTCTCCGGGTCGATTCCCCGGGATTCCGCGATCTGGAGCGGAGTGGATGGCCCGGACGTGACAAGATGCGCGAATATCCCATGCTTGTCGGCCAGGTGCAGCGCATGGGTCGAGAACAATCCGAACATGGCGCTGTCAAGAGTGCTGGAACTCATCACTTCCTCGGTTTCTGGCGAGTGAAACCACGAACAGCGGGGGTGGTTTCCTATCCCTTTTGAATGCCATGCAAGATGCATCGGCCGCGGCGGCCGGTACACGTCTGCGCAACTTCCTATCAGCGCCTGAACTGCGCCTCCAAGCAATCCGTCAGCAAGCTGCCAAAGGCATATGGCCTTCTTTCGGTGCGCGGTATTCCGTTTCGAGTGGCGTCGGGAGAGCGAAAGGCTGTCGTCCGCTCCTGCGAGGTCGTCGGACACCTGCCCGGCCGCCGCACCGGGCCGCGTTCTCACGTGACCCGGTGCGAGGCCCTGCCGGAACGCTTCCGGAGCGGGCCCAGGCACCGCGGCGCTCGTCCCACCCGCCCTGCCCGTGGGGCGGGTTCAGGCATCACCCGCCGGGGGCGGCGCCGCCGGCACTACCGGGTTCCCCCGTCACCGCGTCCGCCCTCGCCGCCTTCGGCCCCGGACCGGCCGGCGTCCAGGTCCGCCTGCGCGGGAAGGAGTGCCCTGCCGACCGTCTCCAGCGCCTGCGGGCGGGTCATCCCCGCGTGGTTCGCGGCCACCGGGTGCACGACGATCTCGCCGGTCACGAACGACCGCCACCCGGCCGGGTCGACGCACTGTTCGCTCTCGGTGCCGACGAACAGATGCAGGTCCCCGTGGAAGGGGCGCGGGGTGTGCGTCGCCGCCAGGCGGCTGTTGTTGGTCATGACCGAACTCAGCCGGAGGAGCTGCTCGGCGTCCAGGTCACCGAACATGCCGCCGCGTTCGGCGAGCAGAGCGGCGACCTGGTCGGGGTCGAGCTGCCGGTCGGCGAAGTCGCTCAGGTCGTAGCCGCCGAGTTCGAGCATGGCGCGGAACAGTCCGTCGCGCATGTCCTCCTCGGCGAAGGACGGCTTCGCACCCGTGCGCGGCACCGTGTCCAGAACGGCGAGCAACTCGACGGTCTCCCCCGCCTCCTGCAGCCTGGCGGCCATCTCGTGCACGACGATCCCGCCGAAGGAGTAGCCGACCAGGCGGTAGGGCCCGCTCGGCCGGACCTTGCGGAGCTGCTCCACGTAGTCCGCGGCGACCTCGGCCGTCGAGGCGGGCAGCGCACAGCCGTCCATGCCCCGCGACTGCAGCCCGTACACCGGGACATCGGCGTCGAGGTGGCGCAACAGCCCGGTGAAGGACCAGGCGAAGCCGCTCGCCGGGTGGACGCAGAACACGGGTGTGCCGCTGCCGTGCTCCCGCAGGGGTACGAGTACGTCGAAGCTGTTGCCGCCGCCCTGGCCGCGGACCCTTCTGGCCAGTTCGGCCACGGTCGGCGCCTCGAACAGGGTGCGGATGCCCAGCCTCACGCCCAGCACCTCGTGCACCCGGCCGAGGAGCCGGGTGGCCAGCAGCGAGTGGCCGCCCAGGTCGAAGAAGCCGTCCTCCACACCCACTTCCGACCTGCCCAGCACCTCGCCGAACAGCTCGCACAGGAGCCGCTCGGTGTCGTCACGGGGCGCGGTGCCCCGCTTCTCCGGCTCCGCGGGAACGGGCAGCGCGGCCCGGTCCACCTTGCGGTTCGGGGTCAACGGCAACTCGTCCAGGGTGACGAACGCCGACGGCACCTGGTAGTGGGGCAGCACCGCGGCCACCGCCGCGCGCAGCGTGGCCGTATCCAGGGCCGCACCGCGGTCGGGCACCACGTACGCCACCAGCCGCTGGTCGTCGTGCCGGTCGGTACGCACCACGGTCACCGCCTGACGTACCCCGGCCAGCCCGGTCAGCACCGTCTCGATCTCGCCGAGTTCGATGCGGAAGCCGCGGACCTTGACCTGTTCGTCGACCCGGCCGGCGAACACCAGCTGCCCCTCGGCGTTCCAGCGCACCAGGTCACCGGTGCGGTACATCCGCGCCCCGGGGGGCCCGAAGGGATCGGCCGTGAACCGGGAGGCGGTCAGCCCCGCCTGGCCCAGGTAGCCGCGGGCCAGGCCAGCGCCGGAGACGTACAGCTCGCCCGCGATGCCCACGTCCACGGGCTGCAGACGCCGGTCCAGGACGTAGACCGAGGTGTTGGCCATCGGCCGTCCGATCGGCACCGGCCCGGCGGGCAGCGGGGCCCCGGGCTCGATCCGGTGATCGGCGCAGTTAACGGTCAGTTCGGTGGGCCCGTAGCAGTTGACCACAGTCGCGCCGGGATGGGCGGCTCGCCATTCGCGCAGCACCTCACCGGTCAACGCCTCACCACCAAGCAGCAGTTCGGTCCGCGGGCTGAATCCGTCGGACAGCTCGGCGAGCAGCGGAAGATGGCTCGGGGTGACCTTGGTCAGCGCGCACGGGTCCTCCCGCAACGCCGCGGCGGTGGCCGGGTCGTCGTCGAGAGCGGCCAGATGCACGGTGCCGCCCACGGTGAGCGGGACGAACATGCCTGTGAGGGTCAGGTCGAAGGCGGCCGTGGTGGTGACGAGCACGGTGTCGCGCATCCCCGCGTAGCGCGCTCCGGCGCAGGCGAGGTAGTCGGAGAGGGAGCGGTGCTCGACGACGACGCCCTTGGGGCGGCCCGTGGAGCCGGAGGTGTAGATGACGTACGCCGCGTCGTGCGGAACCGGCGCGGGCAGTTCGACGCCGTCCGCCGCCGTGCCCTCGGCCGCGCCGGTCCCCGGGTCCACCAGGAGGACCGGCAGGTCCTCACCCGCCAGGTCGAGGCCCGTCTCCGGGGTGGTCAGGAGCAGCGCCACGCCGGCGTCGTCCATGACGTACCGGATCCGCTCGTGCGGATGGTCGAGGTCGAGCGGCACGTAGGCACCGCGGGCCTTGAGCACCGCGAGCAGCGCGACGAACTGCCCGAGCGACCGCGGCAACGCCACCGCCACCACGCGGTCGGGGCCGATGCCCCGCTGCACGAGGACACGCGCCAGCCGGTCGGTCGCGAGTTCCAGCTCGGCGTACGTCAGGGACGTGTGCCCGTGCCGGACCGCGACCCCTTCCGGGGTGAGGTGTGCCTGCGCGGTGAGCATCTCCGGCAGCGTGGCGCGAGCCGCGGGGGCCGTGGTGGCGTTCCAGTCCACGAGCAGACGCCGCCTGGTGGCCGCGTCGACCGACTGGGCCGCGCCGATGGGCTGGTGGGGTGCCTCGGCGTACCGGGCGAGCAGCCGTCCGAAGATGCCGGTGAGCCTTTCCACGGTGTCCCGGTCGAACAGGGCGGTGCGGTAGCGGACGGCCCCGGTGAGACCGGCGTGTTCACCGTCCGGGCCGAACCGCTCGGCCAGCGAGACGGCCAGGTCGAACTTGGCGCCGCCGCCGTCGGCCACCGGCACCTGCGTCACGTCCAGCCCAGGCGCGCCGAACTCCGGCGAGGACGCGTCGTTCTGGAGGGTGAGCATGACTTGGAAGAGGGGGTGGCGGGTGAGGGTGCGGGTGGGGTTGAGGACTTCGACGAGTCGTTCGAAGGGGATGTCCT
>NZ_JBSFUW010000055.1:0-35250 GCF_053591995.1 Streptomyces sp. NPDC002835
GGACTCCACCATGCCCAAGCAGCAAAAACGCCTCACCCACCTGACAATTAACGATCAACAACGTCTCATCAACCCAACCGAAACGGCGAGGCTAGTGAGGCGGCGGCCCGGCCCTGGCGGCCGAGGCCTGGAATTAGGTCGCTGCGTGGCCCGCATGCGCTCGTGACCAGCGCAAGCACATCCGTACCCCTGGGGAGGGAACATCTTGATCTACTGCGGTATTGACTGGGCGGAGAAGACGCACGACGTCGCCCTTGTCGACGACAGCGGCCAGCTCCTGGCCAAGCGGCACATCACCGACGATGCGGCCGGCTACAAGGTCCTGCTGGACCTGCTCGCCGAGTACGGAGACACCGAAGAGAACCCGATCCCCGTCGCGGTCGAGACCAGCCGCGGCCTGCTCGTCGCCGTGCTGCGGACCGGGAAGCGGCCGGTGTTCGCCATCAACCCGATGGCCGCCGCCCGATACCGCGACCGGCACGCCGTCTCCCGGAAGAAGTCCGACCCCGGCGACGCCCTCGTCCTGGCGAACATCCTCCGCACCGACATGCACGCCCATCGGCCCCTGCCCGACGACAGCGACCTGGCCCGCGCCATCGCGGTCCTGGCCCGGGCTCAACAGGACGCCGTCTGGAATCGACAGCAGCTCGCCAACCAGCTCCGCTCCCTGCTGCGCGAGTACTACCCCGCCGCGTTAGCGGCTTGCGCCAAGTGGGACAACGGTCTGTGCCGCCCGGAGGCCCGCGAGCTCCTCAAGCTGGTCCCCACGCCAACCAGGGCCGCACGCCTGACGCGCCCGCAGATCACCGCCGCACTCAAACGAGCCGGCCGTAAGCGCTCCATCGAGGCCGAAGCCGAGCGGCTCCGCGAGGCCTTCCGCCAGGACTGGGCCCACCAGCCGCCCCTGGTCGAGGACGCGCTGGGCAGGCAAATGCTCGCTCTCCTGGGCCAGCTCACGGCCGCCTGCACCGCCGCGGACGAACTCGCCCAGGCGGTGGAGGAAGTCTTCCCGCAGCATCCTGACGCGGAGATCATCCTCAGCTTTCCCGGCCTCGGCACCCAGCTCGGTGCCCGTGTGCTGGCCGAGATCGGAGACGATCGCACCCGGTTCGCCGACGCCCGTGGCCTGAAGGCCTACGCCGGCGCCTCACCCATTACTCGGGCCTCGGGGAAGAAGTCGAGCATCACCCGGCGCTGGGTGAAGAACGACCGTCTCAACCATGCGGGATATCTCTGGGCTTTCGCGTCCCTGACGGCCTCCGTGGGAGCCAAAGCCCACTACCGGCGCCGACGCGACAAGCACTCCGACTGGCACGCCGCCGCCCAGCGGAACCTCTTCAACCGCATGATTGGCCAGCTCTACCACTGCCTCCAGAAGCGCGAACTCTTCGACGAACAGTCCGCGTTTCCCACCACGCCTGACCTCGCGGTCACCGCGGCTTGACCGGCAGCAGCTCTCTCATGCCTTCCGGCAACTCCGGGTCCTCGCGCCAGGCTGTGGTGATCGAGATGAGGGCCTCCCACGACGCCTCGGCGATGGGCCCAGGGCGACCCGTCGCAAGCTCGACATACAGCCGACCGCACAGGTGGGACGTGACTTCGTACAGGGCCCCGTTGACCGCCGCCACGCGTGCCAGGGCGGACCCAGGGGCGTGGGGCGGCTCTCCGTTGAGCCGGATCGCGGGGACCGCGGCAGCGTATGTCCGTCCATGGATGAAGTCCCGCAGCGCGACCACCTGGTCCCACGTCGGCAAAGAGCGCTGGACAGAGGCCGATTCAGTCATGCGGCAAGGCTATCCGCGAGGTCGTCGTTGTTCGAGGCCCCGACCCCAGCGGCTTGACGGCATAGCAACGTGAGGTGTCTCTGGGCTTTCGCCGCCATCACTCGCTCGCCGGGGGCCAAGGTGCACTACCGGCGGCGGCGCGACTGCGGGGACTGGCACTCTGCGGCTCAGAGGAACCTCTTCAACCGCATGATCGGACAGCTCTACCACTGCCTCCAACACGGGACCCACTTCGACGAAGCCGTCGCGTTCCCCACAGCCATCGCAGCTCACGCGGCATGAGTGCCGTCAGCCGCCGATCGCGCGCGACCAACGCTCTTGGATGACGGACAACTTCCGCTCGAACTCGGCATCCCACATCCGATTGGTGAAGGCCCCGGGAATCGTGAGCGAACGCCCACGGCCCCGTACGGCCCGCAGGTCCCACCAGGACCCACTCCGCGTGAGGTGCTGTCGCTTCTCGATTCGGGTGATCTCGCTCCAGGGAACCGAGCGCCGGCTCACGAAGGTGCGGAATTCCATTCCATCCGCAGTCAGGCGCGTCCGACCGTATCCACGGTTGATCATGTAGAAAACCGAGGTCAACCACACAACACCGAAGCCACCAACCCACCACCATCGGTCTGATGTCGACTCGGCCAGGCCGACCGCTACCGCCCCACCGGCAAAGACCAGCGTCAGGAAACCGGTCCACCACCAGTTTCTCCTCTGCTCGGCCTCGCTGAGACCGATCCACACATCGGGCATGTCCATGATGCTACCGACACACACTCGAACAACGAGCCCACCAACTTGACGAGTTAAACGCCTGAGGTGTCTCATATGCCTGCGCCGCCTGCGTACCTCATCCTGAGCGATCAGTTGGCGACGCTGAACCACCCCGGTCGCACCTCGTCCAGAAGCGGTTGCAGGGACCGCACCGCGGACCGCAGGTCCTGATCCGTGACGTCAAGAGGCTCCGGCAGGCTCAGCCCGTACCAGCGCAGCCGCCAGAAGTCGAAGACTTCGCTCCCGTCGGCTGCGAAGTCCACATCGACCTCAGTGCCGTCGTCGCTGACGAAGCGGCACCCTGCCCCATGAACCGTGTAGGAGTAGGTGCCGACGTGTCCACTCCGGCTGATGATCCGGCGCGAACGGACCAGGCCGAGGACATCTCCCAGTCGCTCCAGCGAGGGGATCGCCACCCTCATGGCCTCGTCAATTGCGTTCAGAGCATGGACGTAACCGAGCACGAGCTCCCGTGCAGCCCCAACCCGTTCCATACGGCGTCATCCCCCTGAGCCCGTGGCTGGAGGGATTGTTCCATGGGCTGCCAGCGTCTCCGCAGGACGGCATTCTGAAACGATCAGTAAGCCCAGGCCCGGGGCCCTCAGCTCCTGCCCTGGCCGGTGTCCTTCCCGGGCTCCACGGACGGAGCTGTCTCCCTGACCATCAGCACCCGGGTGGGCGCCAACCCGGCCCCCGGCGCCTTCACCCTCGGAGGTGTGCCGTGCGCGACGGGCTGACCGCCCCGCCCCCCGGCGGCCCCTGAACACGAAAAAGGCCGGGGCCCCGGTTCTTCCGAACCGGGGCCCCGGCCTTCCGTGGGGAAGGGGACCGCTCAGGCCGCTAGAGGCGCCTTCCGCACCGCGCCGCGGAGCCCCAGGACACAGGCGACGCCGGCGGTGAGGGCGAACAGCACCATCACCGCGTTGACCAGCACGTCCGGTCCGACGTCCTGCGCCAGCGCGTTGGACGTCGCCGCCCAGACGCCGAGCACCTGCGTGACGGCCACGAGGCCAAATCCAGCGGCACGCGCCCACGAGGGGCCCTTGTCCGCGAAGGAGGCGAGCCCGAGCGCGGCCGCTCCCCAGAGCAGCAGCAGGACCGTCAGCCCTTCGGCGGCGAGGAAGAGGACGCCGCCGAGGCCGCCGTACCCCCCCCCCCCCGCGTCCGTGTGGTCGATCTCAGAGGTGTCCACCACGAACACCGCAAGGACCAACTCCATGAGGAGCAGGTAGCAGGCCTCCAGAACGAGGATCAGGGCACCGGCCCGCCTGACGAAAAGGGTCACTGAGCTTCTTCGAGATGGCCACCGGTCGGGTGACTGCCTGCGGGCCGCAACGAGCGAGACCCCCGAGCTGTTGATCGAGATGTCTGACGTCTCAATCACGCTGCTCGGGGGCCTCCTTGGTCATCTATCCTGCCGCACTCGACCTGCCACATGCGCTCGTGGAGTGGGTCACCATGCTCATCGTCACCCGTGAGGGCGACCGCCGCTGCAAGCTCCGCCCGTCCCAGCGCGCGATGGTGGCACTGGTGTACCTGCGCGAACACACCACCCTTGCCAAGATCGCCGCCGGGTTCGGGATCAGCGAGTCCACCGCCCACGCCTACACCAGTGCGGTCATCCACCTGCTCGCCCAACGCGCGCCGGGGCTGCTGAAAGTCCTGCGCGAGGCCGACCCCGACTTCGTCCTGCTGGACGGCACCCTCGCCGAATGCGACCGGGTCGGCGACTCACGCGCGGACTACTCCCACAAGCACCGCCGGCACGGCGTGAACGTGCAGCTGGTCACCGATCCGCACGGCCACCTGCTGTGGCTCTCACCCGCACTGCCGGGCCGATCTCACGATCTGACCGCCGCCCGCACCCACCGGATCATCCGTATCTGCGAGCGCCAAGGCGTCCCCATCCTGGCCGATCTCGCCTACCAGGGCGGCGGCCCCTGGCTGACGACGGGCATCAAACGCAGGCCCCGGCAGGAACTCACCCCCACCGAGAAGACCGTCAACCGAGCCCTGGCCGCCGCACGGGCACCGGTCGAACGCGGCGTCGCCCGCTTGAAGTCCTGGCGGATCTTCCGCAGATCCCGATGCAGTCCGAACCGCATGACGTCAATCGCCAAGGCCATCCTCACCCTGGAGCGGCAACGCTGAAGAAGCTCAGTCTGCGCAACAAGTACGGCAACATCGACCCCGTACAGAGCGAGATGCCCGTCCTGGCCCGCGTCTATATGCCCGACGGCACCTCGCGCCTGGCACGCACCACCGTGCACTCCGACACTCCGGCCACCGTGGTCTGGCCCGGAGACTTCCCGGGAGCCGTCGCTCACTACCCACCAGGCACATACACCGTGGTCTGGTCCGTCGGCGACGGCTCACAGCGCTACATCACGTGCGCCGGGTTCGCCGCGCAATAGCCACCTGCTTCCCAGCAGCAGCCGCGTCCTGATGACCACTGGCACCGCCGCCTACCCACCACAACCTCGCTGATCACAGCCGCTCGGGCTTACCCGTCGCGCCGGGTCGGCCCGAGGACGAGGGTAGCCACCGGGAACAGCAGCTCCTTCAGCCGGAGCACAACTGGACAGGGCCACACAGGCCGGCGTGTTGGCGCCTCAGACCCACGCGCCACCGAACTCCTCGAACACGCAGGCGTCACCGTCATCGAACTACCCGAATACGCCGCCGCCGCGAAAGCACCCAACCGGCATCTGCTGTAGCAGGCCCATACGCGATCCTCTGGTCTTCAGCCGCTGGAGCCGGCCCCCGAACACGGCCTACAGCTTCCGGTGAGCCAGCACGACATGCCCTCGCGGGAGGGTGCTACACGAGTCCTACAAGGTTCGCGAACCACCGCCCCAACACGTCGGATCCGATGACCCAGGGAAGTGCCAGTCCAATGGGCGTGGCGAGCAGGCTGAGAACGACACTCGCGCCGGCATGATTGCTGCGGACTTTTCCCTCCTCCCCGACGAACGGCACAGCCAGCCTCACGGTGCTCATGAGGACAAGAACCAGGGCGAGCAGGGTCAAAGCACCGTAGCCGACGAGCTTCCATCCGCCGGGGCCCGGGGCCGCCTGAAGGCCGGCGGTGTAGCCGGTCGTGAGGGCGGTGACGGTACAGGGTCCGGCGACGGCCATAACCCAGTGCCGTGCACGGACCCCCGGCCGGCTTGGCCTCCTGAGGATGTCGGGCAGCAAGCGACGATGACGCGGCAGGTCAGCGAGATCGAGAGAGTCCCCGGAGGGGAAGTTCTCGATGACGCGGGTGTATGCCTGGTGAAAGGCCACTACCTCTCGGTCTGTGGCGCCCATGACTCGCACCAGGGACTCCAGGTGCGGCCACGTTTCGGGCAGCGCGTCGCCGTCGATCCAGCGCATGACGGCCATAAGGAGCAAGTCATCCTTCAGGCTTCCGGGGAAGGCCACCTGCGTCAGGTTCTTGATCGACCCCTGTCCCGCCCGTTGCAGCAGTCGTGAGAGGACAGTGGACAAAGCCGCTGGGGTGGTGACCGTTTTCAGGCCGATCATCAGCTCTGTCGACTGGCCCGGTCGGTCGTACGGTGGCTCGGCGGCTTTCTGAGTCCCGGAGGCGTTTCTGCTGGTGTGGGGTTTTTCGGGGTTGTCCAGCGGTGCTTTGGGGACATCTTGGCTGCCGGGATCCATGGAGCCGTCCACCACGCGCCCTTGAAGAATCCGGCTGGGTGACTGTGTCTCATGGCCCACGGGCTGCCGGCCCCCTAGACCGATCTGCTCGCCC
Source organism: Streptomyces sp. NPDC002835 (assembly GCF_053591995.1). NCBI lineage: Bacteria > Bacillati > Actinomycetota > Actinomycetes > Kitasatosporales > Streptomycetaceae > Streptomyces > Streptomyces sp. NPDC002835. The sequence continues at coordinate 6,310 of NZ_JBSFUW010000055.1, forward strand.
AGGTCGTTCAGCTCGTCGTCCTGGGCGTCCAGCTGCCTCTGTTTGGCCTCGAGGAATTCGTGAATCTGGTGGAGTGGCGGCAGGTTCAGCTCCTGGATGATGGATGGCCCAGGCTGAGGCGGCAGGGCGCTGTCCGGAGCAAGGTCCTGATCGAGCCGCCGGAGGGCCATTCGCTCGAGGGTCACCTGCTTTTCCGCAGCCAGCCGCAGCTGGTACGCCTTCTCCTCGGCGCGGCGGGCATGATCCAGCTTCTCGTCGGCCTGGCGCCGGTACTCGCGTGACATCTGGAGCTCATGCTGGAGCTCTGTCTGGGCATCTTCTCGGGCGCGGTCGCGCTCGCTCTCGAGCAAGGTGCAGCGCTCTTGTAAGAAGGAGACCGTGTCCTCGAGCTCTGCGCGCCTCCGTTCGGAGGCGGCCAGTTTCTGCATGGCCTCGATCTGCCTCAGTCGGGCGTCATCGAGCCGCAGGAACGCTGCCACGACGGGGTCTGCCCGCCTGGGTTCGGGCATCGATACATGAAGGTCCCGGCCAACTTCTAGAGCTTGAGCGGCCTGCTGAGCAGCCTCCAGCAGGCGTAATCCGTCGGTCAGGTGCCGTGCTCGCATGACCGGCTCAGGCACGTACTTGGTCACAACCTGTTTGATCAGTTCCGGCGTCGGAAGCCGACTACCGTCACGGAACCCACTCCAAGAGGACTTGCCGTAGGGAAAGTCCTTCTCCAGGGTCCGGACCGTCACCGCTGTCGTGATCCTACGCAGCCAGCGAGCAAACGCGTTGGCCGCTTCCGTACGCCCCTTCAAAGTTCCCAGTGGCCGTCCCATCTCTCCCCCGAATTACTCTCGTTGTCCAGGAACAAACCGCAGGTTGTCCCTGATGTTTCAGCGGCCACCTGCGACAACACCAGTCCTCAGCGGCGAACAACGACCTCATGAAGGAACGTGAGTCTCCGACAGATCAGCCGATCACGAGAGGTTCACCGTGTCTACTCCCAACTCGCCACAGCAGCATGGCCGTTCATGGCCCTACGCCGTCACCGCCGTGATCGTCCTGGCCATACAACAAGAATGGCCTGCCCAACAAGTTGTCAGCCTAGCCGTGAGCCTCCTCGTCCTCATGGCGCTAATTAGCTCCGCTGGACGAGGCAATGAGTAGGAACGGCAGCGGCCGCCCGAAGGTCATCGACAACGACATGCTCACCTTCGCCATCGCGCTGAAGAACAAGGGCGTCCGCGCCCCGACATCGCCAAGCTCACCATCAAGACCGGGAAGTCGCCGTCCGTCGCCTCGCTCTATCAAGCGCTCGCGGAGCCGAGGCCGAGGCCGCCGCGGTGGACGAGGTTCTACCGCTTCGGCCCAAGCCCGTACGCATCCGCCGCGCGGGAGAGCCGCTCACCACCCAGGAGATCGAGCTGCGCGAACGGCTCGAGGCCCAGCCCCACCCGAACGCCGAGCTCCTTGAACTCGTCCACGACGCCGGCGTTGAACCGCAGCTACCGAGGAGGACCTTCTCGTGGTCTACCTCGACGAGCAGGTACCGCAAACGCTGATCTCACGCCTGGAAGCCCACGGCGGCAAGCGCGTGCAGGCCCGTAACCCGTATTGGGACACCTGGGGTACCAGCATCGAAGATCCGGACGGTTACCGGTTGGTCCTCAGCACCCGCAGCTGGACCAACTCCTGACCCTCAGAAGCTGGAAATCGTACAGCCCCTCTGCCTGGGGGCGAGGTTAAAAGACAAGCTCACCCTGTGTGCGGTCCTCACCAGGCAGCAGGTCCGGCACGTCGGGGACCGCGGCCCACGGCTCAAGGGCGGTCATGCCCTTGCGGGGTGCGTTCCAGCGCTTGGCGGCCGGTTCCCACTGGGCGCCGGCCGCCTTCGCTTGGTCCTTCTCCCCGTACGGAACATCCAGCCAGATCCGGTCGACCACCGATCTCCCCTCCCTCGGTGAGGTTCTCGACCTGGCGGGTGGAGACGCCGAGCAGGTAGGCGGTGGCGGCCACCGAGATGGGCCTGTTTGGTCGGCAGCGCCGCTCCAGTAGACAGTGCGGGAAGTAACTCCTCGTCCTGAGCTTGGGGGATGGCCAACTCGACGGTACCGACGCGGATGCCCCACTCGCGTGGGCGGTAGCCGTTGCGCAGGTTGAGGCGTTCGTCGCTGACCTGCCCGTATTCGGCGTTGCACAGGGTGTCGGCCTCGGTAGACATGAGGGCGTCGGCAAACGTCTTGACCATCGCGCGCAGCAGATCGGGACTCGCCGCGCCGAGGTTGTCTTCAGTGAGAGCGTCCGGTGGCGCACCGTCAGGTGCGGTTATCGTGCCGATCCCCTTCGAGGCTTCGACATCTCGAAGATCAGCCGGTGACCGTTCAACTATGCGGGCACCATCCCGACGCCGAAGCAAACCCCCGGATCAGGTCGAACCCGTACACCACTTCCCAGGGCACAACCCGTGCCCGCACGGGCGGTGCGGAGGTGATCATGCGTCATAGAATTCGGCCATACGTTCGCGACCTACATCCAGAGGGGTTCACCCATGCGGCTGGCAGGCAAGACGGCACTGATCACGGGGGCTGCGCGCGGCATAGGCCGTGCCACGGCCACCGCCTTCGCGAAGGAGGGCGCGGACCTGGTGCTGCTCGACATCTGCGCCGACGACCCGGGCTGTCCGTATCCGCTCGGTACCGCCAGCCAGTTGAAGGCCACCGCGGAGAAGTGCCGTGCGGCCGGTGCCTCGGTCGTCGAGCAGGCCGGTGACGTACGGGTCGCCGAGGATCTGCGGGCCGCCGCGGACAGCGCCCTCGACCGTTTCGGCGCTATCGACGTGCTGGTGAACAACGCCGGGATCGCGGCGCCTTCGGGCCGGCCGGTGCACGAGATCGAGGAGGACGAGTGGGGTCTGATGCTGGACATTGACCTCAATGGCGCCTGGCGGGCCATGCGGGCGGTGCTGCCAGCGATGGTCGCGCAGCAGTCAGGCAGCGTCATCAACGTCTCCTCGACCGCGGGCATGGTCGGCTACCGCTACTTCGGGGCGTACGTGGCCGCCAAGCACGGGCTGATCGGCCTCACCCGGGCGGCGGCGCTCGACTACGCGCCGCACGGCATCCGCGTCAACGCGCTATGCCCCGGTTCGGTGCGAGACGAACCGGCCCTGGAGGGACGGATGCTGGTCGAGATCGCCCGCTGCCTCGATCTGCCCACCGCCGACCACGAGCGGACGTTCGCCGAGTCCCAGCCGATGAACCGCCTCGTGGAGGCCACCGACATCGCGTCCACGGCGGTATGGCTGGCCAGTGACGAGTCTCGTCAGGTGACCGGCGCAGTGGTACCGGTGGACGGCGGCTTCACGGTGCGCTGAGGGGTCGGCGTGACCCCTCAGGGTGCCCTGAGGGGTCACGCCAGGACCTCACGCCGGGTCCGTCGCGCCCGCCGCGATCGGTTCCTGCTCCGGCTCGGGGGCCGGTGTCGCGATGGTAGCCGTGCGCAGGGGGCGAGAGCCCAGGGCGGCGCAGCCGGTCAGGGCGATGGCGGCGCCGCAGGCCAGGAGGGCCGTGTTGGGGCTGGTGAGCTGGGAGAGGTTGCCGAGGACGTTGTTCATGGCCAGCAGGGCCACGCTCTGTACCAGGGTGAGCAGGGCCTGCATGCGGGCGAGGTGCGAGTGCGGGGCGCTCATCAGCACCAGCGGGCCGATGTGGGAGGCGAAGAGCCCCGACCCGACGCCTACCAGGACGGCCGCGAGGACCGCGACGCCGGGGGCCAGGGCGAGCAGGCCCAGGCCCCCGGCCGCGACAAGCACGCCCACACCGGCGGCCAGTCCGGGCTGGCTGAAGGCACCGCGGACGATCACCAGCAGGATCACGCCGAGCAGCCCCAGGCTCTGCGCGCCGAAGATCACGCCGGTCCACCCGGCGCTCCAATGCTCCTGGCGGGCCAGCAGCGGCAGCAGCAGCGGGATCACCGGCAGCAGGAAGCCCGCGACGCCGCCGGTGACCAGGAGCGCGGCCCGCAGGACGGGGTCCCTCATGCCGGTGCCGACGCCGTCCATCGCGTCGCGCAGGAAGCTGCCGCTGCTCTGGGCGGGTGGGATGTCAAAGGCGGGGCGTACGGCGATCACGACGATCAGGATGACGGTGAAGGTCGCCGCGCTCAGCAGGGCCGTCCCGGTCAGGCCAGCGGCGGCGACCAGCGCGCCGCCCAGCGGTCCGGCGACGAAGGTCACCAGCTGGGCCCCGCCCTGCCGCATCGCCAGTGCGCGCGGCAGCGGTTCCTTACCAACCAGCCGCAGCGGCATGGAGCCGGAGGCGGGCAAATAGAAGGCGTCCTTCACACCGACCAGGATGCCGGTGGCCACGAGCAGCCAGATGACGGGGCCGGTCTGATGGGAGACCGCGGCGAGCAGGAGCATGCCGGCCAGCATGACCGCGTCCCCGGCGATCATCACCCGACGGGCGCCGAACCGGTCGCCGACAGTGCCGCCGACGATCAGCAGCAGCACCCGAGGCAGGTTGATCGCGGTGAGTACCAAACCCGCCACGGTGCCGCCGTGCGCGGCCGCCGCCCAGCCAAGGGCGAAGTACAGGACCGCGTCGCCCAGGATGGAGGCGAGTGCTCCTGACAGCCAGAGGTAATAGGTGCGCGGCATCGGGCTTCTGGCCCGGTCTCGTCGTCCGATCATGCGGGGACCCTACAGTCGCCGGACGCCGCAGGTGCTGCGGTACCCTCCCGATCCGGCCACAGGTGCTCCGACGCCTCCAACTATGGAGTGGCGCAGGTCACTTGCCGGGAGGCTTGCCGCCGTCCACCCGACGTTGATCAACTGTAAGGCGCCGTCGACGGCACCGCAGGTGGCGACGGCGTGGCCACCCCAAGGCTCCTGTCGCAACAGCCCCTTCGGAGGGCACTGTGTCGCTTGACTCTCCTGACGACGACATCACCGCTTGGCTCCGCTCCCGCCCGCGCCACGCGTCCATGCCGCGGGCCGACCGGTCCCGTCCGCTGATCGCGTCGACCGCCCAGCGTCGGCTGTGGTTCGACCATCAGCTGCGCTCCCAGGCCGACCCGGACGGCGGCACCGTCTACCACTCGACGCTGGCGCTACGCCTGCGCGAGGAAGTCGACGTGACGGCCCTGCGGTCGGCCGTGGAGTCCCTGGTCGCCCGGCACGAGTCGCTGCGCACCCGCTTCGCCCTGGCCTCCGTCGGCGCGCTCCATCAACTGGTGGACGCCGCTGCGCCGTTGAAGCTGCATATCAAGGACTGCGGCGGGGACGACGAGGTGCGCCGGGCGCGGATGGCGGAGTTCTTCGCCGCGGGCTTCGATCTGGAGCGCGGCCCGCTGCTGCGGGTGGGGCTGTTCTCGCTGACGGACCGGGACCACATCCTCTTCCTGGTGATCCATCACATCGCCACCGACGGCTGGTCGATGGACCTGCTGCACCAGGAACTCGGCGAGTTCTATCGCGCCGACGTCGAAGGGTGTGGGGCCGATTTGCCGGAACTCGCCCACCAGTACGCGGATTTCGCCGCCTGGGAGCAGTCAGAGTTCGAGCGCGGGGTGTTCGCCGACGACCTCGCCTTCTGGCGGGAGCAGCTCGCCGGGGCGCCTCAGGTGCTGGCGTTCCCCACCGATCTGCCCCGGCCCCCGGAGCGTACGTTCACCGCAGGATGCCAACGTTTCCAGGTTCCGGCTGCCACCGTGGCCGCGCTCGAACGGACCGCGAGGGACTGCGGGGCCTCGGTGTTCCAGACGCTGCTGGCCGCCTTCCAGGTGCTACTGGCCCGCTGGACCGGGCAGCCGGATCCGGTCGTGGGCTCGGTCGCGGCCAACCGCCGCTCCGCGGAGACCGAGCCGATCGTCGGCTTCTTCGTCAACCTGCTGCCGCTGCGCAGCCGGGTGGACGAGTCCGAGTCGTTCGCCCGGCTGGTCGCCCGCACCCGGGACACCGTCCTCGACGCGTATGACCATCAGGGGGTGTCCTTCGACCGGCTGGTCGAGGCCGTGGCACCGACCCGCACTCCCGGGCACAACCCGCTCGTGCAGGCGGTGTTCACCCTGGCGGAGTCCGTCCCCGGGTCCGGTTCCGGGTGGGGTGAGCGGCTGGAGTTCCGGGAGACCGCCAGGACCCAGTTCGACCTGACCTTCGCCGCGGGCCCAGGCGACGGGGGCGCGCTGGCCGTCGACGCGCACTTCGCGGCGGACCTGTTCACTCCTCGTACGATCGAACGGCTGGCAGGCCGATTCGTGGCCCTGCTGGAGGAGTTGACGCGCTCCCCCGAGCAGAGGCTCTCGCTGGTGGCGGCGGTCACCGCCGAGGAAGCCGTGGAACTCGATGCGTTCGCCAGCGGGGCGCCCGCCGGTGAGCCGCCGACGGTCCTGGGCCTCTTCGAGCGCCAGATGCGGGAGCGTCCCGACGCACCGGCGGTGGTCGACGGCGACACCCGGCTGACATACGCCCAGTTGGGCGCGGAGGTGGAGCGGGTCGCCGGGCTGATCGGCTCCCGTCTCACCTCTCCGGGTACCGCGGTCGGGGTGTGCCTGCCGCGCTCGGCCTCGCAGGTCGCGGCGCTGCTCGGCGTGCTGCGCGCGGGGGCGATCTATCTGCCGCTCGACCCGGCCTACCCCGCCGAGCGCCTCGACCATCTGCTGCACGACTCGGGCTGTCCGCTGGTGCTCACCGACGACACCACCCGGTCGCGGCCGGAGTGGCCCGCGCACGTCGAACTTCTCGATGTGTCGGCCTCGTCGCCCGCTCAACCGGCCGCCACGATACGGCCGTTGCAGCCCGCGTACCTGATCTACACTTCCGGCTCCACCGGCCTGCCCAAGGGCGTCCTGGTGACGCACGAGGGCATCGGCAACTTCGTCTCCTGGTACGTCGACCACTACGCGCTCACTCCGGACGACCGCCTGTCGCAGCTGGCCAGCCCCAGCTTCGACGCGGGCCTGCTGGACACCCTCCCGGCGCTGGCCGCGGGGGCGAGCCTGACCGTGCTGCCGGACGAGGACCGGCTCGACCCGGGCAGGCTCTGGTCGCGGCTGGCGGAGGAGGGCGTCACGGTGGCCTTCCTCACCACTCCCCTCTTCGCCGCGGCGGCGGCCTCGGGCCTGCCGTCCGAAGGTCTCGCCCTGCGCTCGGTGCAGATCGGCGGGGACAGCCTGGCCGGCGTCCCGCCGGAGCTGCCCTTCGCCCTCGACAACCTCTACGGGCCCACCGAGGCCACCATCGCGGCCAGTTGCGGCCGGCTGGAGCCGGGCGGGGCCGTCCACATCGGCGGTCCGCTGCGCGGGATGCGGGTGCGGGTCTTGGACGCCTGGCTGCGTCCCGTCCCGGTGGGCAGTCCGGGCGAGGTGTTCCTGGCCGGGCCCGGTGTCGCCCTCGGCTATCTGGGGCGCCCCGGTCTCACCGCGGGCCAGTTCGTGCCCGACCCGTGGGCCGGGGACGGCAGCCGTATGTACCGCACGGGCGACCGGGCGCGGTGGCGCACCGACGGGTGCCTGGAGTACCTGGGCCGCACCGACACGCAGGTGAAAGTGCGCGGGCATCGGATCGAACCCGGTGAGATCGAGGCCGTGCTCGCGGCACGCCCCGGCGTGGCCGAGGCCGCGGTCGCGCTGCGCACCCCGCCTGGCGGCGAGGCGCAGCTGTGCGCGTACCTCTGCCTGCGGGCCGGGGCGGACGTGGACACCGTACGAAAGGACACTGAGCGGGCGCTGCCCAGATGGATGCACCCCGCGACCTACACCGTGCTGCCGGAGCTGCCGCTGACCGCGAACGGCAAGGTCGACCGGGCCGCTCTGCCCGCTCCGGAGTTCCGTGCCACCGCCGCGTACCGGGCGCCGTCCGGTCCGGTCGAGGAGCTGGTCGCCGAGGTATGGCAGGACGTGCTCGATCTGGACCGGGTCGGCGCGGACGACGACTTCTTCCGGATCGGCGGGCACTCGCTGCTCGCGACCCGGGTGCTGTCCCGGCTGACCGACCTCAGCGGCTGCCGGCTGCCACTGCGGACAGTGTTCGACCATCCGGTACTCGCCGACCTCGCGCACGAGCTGGAGGAGGCGGTCGTGGCGGCCGCAGCCGGGCAGCTGTGAGGCCGGGTGCGGGCTGTTGTCGTCGCGCACAGCCCGCACCACCCTCGGCTCAGACCAGGCGGGCCAGGAACCCGCCCAGTGGCGCGCCAAGCGCCTTTGGGTCGTCCAGCCACATGTAGTGACCCGCGCCGGGCTGGACGTACGACTGCCCGTGCGGGAAGAGCGCGGCAAGCCGCTGCCCGGTCGCCGGAGTGGGGAACGGGTCCAGTTCGCCCGTCACCACAAGCACCGATGTCGCCAACGCGGCAGCGTCCGCCCGGACCTCGGCCGGGTCGAGGGTGACGTCGGCGTAGAAGCCGGTCGCGGCCAGCGCCGACAGCTCAGCCGTCTCCGCGCGGGCGTGGTCACGGGCGGCCTCGTCCCAGCGGCCGTAGAAGAAGGGGGCCGCCTGCTCCCGGTGGGGCAGGCTGTCGGCGATGGTGGGCGCGCCCAGCCAGCCCTTGATCCCGGCCCGCGCGCTCTCGTACCAGTCCTGGTCGGCCCGCCGGGCCAGCGCCTCCTCGAAGTCGTCGACCCCGATCCCCACGGCCCGCGTGCTCGGCGCGAGCAGCACCAGCCGCGCGACGCGCTCCGGCCTGCGCAGCGCGTACAGCAGCGCGGTGTTCCCGGCCGAGGAGTGGGCCAGCAGGTCCATCCGCTCCAGCCCCAGATGCGCACGCAGCGCCTCGATGTCGTCGACGAGCCGTTCCATCCGGTACGACTCCGGGTCGGCCGGCTCCTCGGAGGCGCCGGTGCCCCGGTTGTCGAGCACGACCAGGGACCTCCCGCCCACGGCACCGGCCAGCCCGGCCAGATACGCGCCGGCGCGGCCCGGGCCGCCGGGCACACAGACGAGGGGAGGCCCGTCGCCGAGCACCTGATAAGCGAGTCCGGTCCCGTCGGACGCTGCGAAAGTGGGCATGCTTCCTGCCTTTGCTCCGAGGACAACTTGTCTGGGTATAGGGCATGTTCGGGGCGTGCGACAGCTTGTGCCGGGACACGCCGACGGTGAACGGCGCGATCACGCCGACAGACCCCGGGCGGCGGCGTGCTGCCGGCCGGGGCCTGTCGGCGTGCGATCACGCCTCGGCTGTGGTCTCCCGTTCGGCCGCGAGCCGGTCCAGCTCGGCGGCCAGCGCACCCACGGTGGGATGGGCGAACAGCAGCCGCATCGGCAGCCGCAGCCCGGTCTCCTTGCGCAGCATCGACACCACCTGGGTGGCGACCAGGGAGTGGCCGCCAAGTTCGAAGAAGTTGTCCTCGACGCTGTCCACCGGCTTCTTCAACACGGTGCTCCAGGCTTTGGCAACGAGCTGCCCGGAGGGCGTCGAGGGTGCCTCGCCCGCACGGTCCCGGTCGGCGTTCTCCTCGCAGAGGACAACGAGGGCCGCCTCGTCGACCTTGCCGGTCGCCGTGAGCGGAAGCCGGTCCACGCGGACGACGTAGGAGGGCACCATGAAGTCCGGCAGTGCCGCCTCCAGCGCGGCGCGCACCTCGGTTTCCAGCTTCTCCCCCGCGGTGTCCTCGGGGACGACGGCCAGGCCGAGCGCGGGCGCGACCGGGCCCGGCACGGTGAAGACCGCCGCGCTGCGGACGCCTGCGACCGCGCTCGCCGCGCGCTCGATGCCGGCGGGCTCCACCCGGAAACCACGCACCTTGATCTGCTGGTCGGCCCGGCCGACAAACTCCAGCATCCCGTCGGGCCGCAGCCGCACCCGGTCACCGGTGCGGTACATGCGGCCGCCGTCGCCGAGCGGGTCGGGCAGGAAGCGGGAGGCGGTCTGGCCGGGCAGGTTGCGGTAGCCGCGGGCGACGCCCTCGCCGGCGATGAACAGCTCGCCCGGCGTGCCGGCCGGGACAGGCCGCAGGTAGCGGTCGAGCACGCGGACGCGGTAGTTGGGCAGGGGGCGGCCGATGGTCACCGGGTCGTCCCCGGCCTCGGAGTCGGCCCAGGTGGCGCAGATGGTCGTCTCGGTGGGGCCGTACGCGTTGACGAACCGGCGTCCCCTCGACCAGCGTTCGACGAGCGCGGGCGCGGACGCCTCGCCCGCGACGACCACGGTCCTCGGTCCAGCTTCCGGTGCGGGCGTCGGGTGCGCGGCGAGCAGTGAGGGCGTCGCCGTCACCAGGTCCACGGATCCGTCGAGGACGGCGTCCATGCCATCGAGCGGGTCGGCGAGCACAACCCCGCGGCCGTGTGCCAGCGGCAGGACGGTGGACCAGATCCAGCCATCGAAGGCCGGTGCGAGCACATTGCCGCCGAGTCCGCCCTGCGGCGGGGCGAGCGGGGCGACCGCGCCAATCAGGTTGGCGACGTTGCGGTAGCTGACGCCGACGCCCTTGGGCTCGCCGGTGGTGCCCGAGGTGTAGACGAGGTAGGCGAGCGCGTCGGGCAGGCTGCGCTCCGGGCGCACCTCGGGGACCTCGGTCGCCGTCAGGGCGGCCGGGTCGACCACCGGCACACCGTAGGCGGCCTGCGCGAGCGGCGCGGCGGCGTCCGCGACGAGGACCGTCACCCCGGCGTCCCTCACGGTTCCGGCCAGCCGGTCGACGGGGTGGGCCGGGTCGAGCGGCACGAAGGCCGCCCCGGTCTTCCACACCGCGAGCAGCGCCGCGACCAGGTCGTGCGAGCGGCCCAAGTGGACGCCCACGGCGCGCTCGGGTCCGGCCCCGCGCTGGCGCAGGGCTGCGGCCAGGGCGTTGGCGCGCGCGTCCAGTCCGGCGAAGTCCAACGCGCCGTCGGGTGCGCGTACGGCGACCCGGTGCGGGTCCTGCCGGGCGACATCGGCGACCAGATCGGTGACGTTCAGGCCGGTGTCGAAGCCGACGGCGGGGCCGTCGAGCGCCGCGTCGACCAGGTCCCCGGAGGAAAGGCGCAGCAGGGAAATGTCCGGCTCGGCGACCAGGGCGCGCACGGTCGCGCGGTACTCGGCGGCGAGCCGCTCGGCGGTCGGGGCGTCGAACAGGTCGGCGTCGTAGACCACTTCGCCGTGCAGTCCCTCACCTTCTGGAGCCAGGGCGAGCACGAGGTCGTAGCGGCTGGAGCGGCCGGCCACCGGGTGGTCGGCCAGTTCGAGGCCGGGCAGCGGGCGGGCCCGGCCCGCTGCGGCGGCGTTCAGCGAGAACGCCACCTGCACCAGCGGGTTGGCGGCCATCGACCGCTCGGGGGCGATCAGCTGCACTAGGTGGTCGAACGGCACGCCCTGGTGCTCCATGGCGGACAGCACGGTCTCCCGTACCTGGCGCAGCAGGGCGACGAACGGCGCTTGCGGGTCGACCTGGATGCGCAGCGGGACGGTGTTGGCGAAGAAGCCGATGAGCGGTTCGAGCTCGGACAGGCTGCGGCCGGCGACAGGGCTGCCGATGACCAGGTCGCGGCTGCCGGAACGGCGGGCGAGCAGGACGGCGTAGGCAGCCAGCAGGGCCATGAAGGGGGTGGCCTTCTCCCGGGCGCACAGCTCCTCGACGGTCCGGGCCGTCGCGGCGTCCACGTCGAGCGGGGTCCAGCCCGCCCGGTGACTGCTGTGGGCGGGGCGCGGCCGGTCGGTGGGCAGGTCCAAGACAGTGGGCGCGCCGTCCAGGACGCGCAGCCAGAAGTCGATGCCCGGCTGGAGCCCTCCGTCGTCCAGCCGGGTGCGCTGCCACTCGGCGAAGTCGGCGTACTGCACGGCCAGTTCGGGCAGGTTCGGTTCCTCACCCGACGTCAGGGCCGTGTACCCGTAGGTGAGTTCATCGAGGAGGGTGGCTGCCGACCAGTTGTCGACGACCAGGTGGGGTGCCACCAACAGCAGGACGTGCTCGTCGGCCGCGACACAGAACAGCCGGGCCCGCAGCAGCCTGCCCTCGGTCCAATCGAACGGCTCGTAGGTGGCGGTCTCGACCGGCCCGGCGAGCGTCTGCGCGGAGACCTCGACGACCGAACGGTCGAACGTGTACGGGTCGCGCAGCTCCTGCAGGAGTTCGGCGCCTTCCTCCCGGAAGGCCGTACGCAGGGCCTCGTGCCGGCGCACGACCAGGTCCAGTGCCCCAAACAGCGCGTCGGTGTCGAGTGCGCCGGTCAGCCGCCAGGCGAAGGGGATGTTGCGGTCCCCGGAGATGTCCTCGGCGTGGTCCTGGAACCAGAGTCGGCGCTGGCCGGAGGACGCACGCAGCGGCGCCGAGCGGTCGGCGCGCGGGACGGCGGGCGCATCCGAAGATCCGCGCCGGCCGGCCAGCCAGCGCTGCAGCAGTTGGGCCCGGTCGTCCGGGTTGGCAGCCGGTTGCTGGGACGAGCTCATGGGGATCCCACTTCTCCTCGTGTGGCTGAAGCCGGTCGGCGACCCCGGCCCTTGCGCCCGCTCGGGGCCGACCCGGCTTCCGGGAATGTCAGGGAAAGGGTTCGCAGCGCAGCACACAGGACGACGGTCGGTGCTCACCGGTGCGACGGAATGGATGCCTGACGTCCGAAAAGTATGCGGTGCGGGTCGATACTCACGGCAACATATGCTTCAAAAACCGCGAGAGTCAAGACTGGATCTTGTTAGGATTTCATCCTCATACTTGGCTTCAACACGCAACCAGTGCGGGTGCATTGACTGCCCGTCAATTCACCTTCGAGCGTTTTCGCACCGCTATCCCGGGGGAAAGGGCGCTTCTACATGGCTGACCAACAGCCTGATCCGACCGTCGACATACTCCAGGCGTGGCTTGACCGTGCCGGGGAGGCTTCGGCCTGTACGGTGCCCCGCGCCGACCGCGAGCGGCCACTGCCGGCCTCGCACGCTCAGCAGGGCATGTGGCTCGCCCAGCAGGTCGCCGGGGACGACGACCGTTCGCTGACCGCCCCGCACGCCTACCGGCTGACCGGCCCGGTGGACGTAGACGCGCTGACCACGGCGCTGGGCGCCGTCCTCGCCCGGCACGAGGCACTGCGGACCGGATTCGCCATCAGGCGGGGCGAGTTGTACCAGGTCGTCGCCGATCCGGCGCCCTTCCGGCTCGTTCCCGAGGATGTCGCCGGGCCGGCGGAACTGGACGCGGTGCTGCGGGAGTTCACCCGGCTGCCGTTCGACCTCGAACGTGACCCGCTGTTGCGGGCCCGGCTGTTCCGGCTCGGCGCCCAGGAGCATGTGCTGGTCGCGGTGTTCCATCACATCGCCAACGACGGCTGGTCGATGGATGTCTTCCATCGGGAACTGGCCGCGCTCTACGACGCCGCGACCGAGCTGCCCTCGGTCACCGACGCCAAAGTTCTGGCGGACGTCGCGGAATTGGCCGAAATGGCTGTGCAGTATCCGGATTTCGCCGTATGGCAACGATCCCTCGCGGACGATGAAGCCTCGAATGAGGAAGCCTTGACGCATTGGCGTGAGGTGCTGGCCGGGGCGCCGGATCTGCTTGCGCTGCCGACCGACCGGCCGCGTCCGGCCGTACGCTCCAGCTCTGGCGACCGCATAGGTTTCGCCGTCCCGCCGACCGTTTCGGCTGCCGTGGCGGACGTGGCAACGGCCCGGGGGACGACGCCCTTCGCCGTGCAGTTCGCGGCGTTCCAGACGCTGCTCGCCGCCTGGTCGGGGCAGTGGGACCTGGTCACCGGTATTACCACGGCCAACCGCGCCCTGCCGGAGACCGAGGAGCTGATCGGGTTCTTCGTCAACGTGCTGCCCATCCGGAGCGTCCTCTCTCCCGAGGAGAGCCTCGCCGACGTCCTGGTCCGCACCGGGCGGAGCCTCATCGACGCCTACAAGCGGGACGAGCTGCCCTTCGAGCTGCTGCTGGAGCGGCTGGAACTGCCGCGCGCAGCGGGCCACAACCCACTGGTCCAGGTCACGGTCGCCTCCCACCAGGAACTCACCGTGCCGCTTTCCCTGTCCGGCCTCACCGTCGAGCACCTGCCGCCGCGCGGGCTTGACGTACAGGAGGACCTGACCTTCTACCTGACCTCCGGCGCCCACGGCGTACGCGGCGACTTCGCGTTCCGCACCGACCTGTTCGACCGGTCGACGATGGAGGAGCTGGGCCGGGCCTATCTGCGGCTTCTCGAGAAGGCAGTCGCGCGACCGGAACTGACGCTCCATCGGCTGGCCGAGGATGCGGCCGTCCCGGCCGGGCGCGCGGCAGTCGAGGCTTCCACCGACGCCCCCGAAGCCGCAGGCACCGCGCCCCGGGGCGTGCTCGAGGAACTAGTCGCCACCGTGTGGAGCGAGCTGCTCGGCTGCAACTCCCCGACCCGTGAGGCCAACTTCTTCCAGGTAGGCGGCACTTCGCTCGCCGCGTCCCGGGTCGCCAACCGGCTCTCGGACGAGCTCGGCGTGCGGATCCCGGTGAGGGATGTGTTCCGCCACAGTGAGCTCGCCGCGCTGGCGGCACATCTGACGAAGCTGATCCGAAAGGCGGCCAGATCCCAGACCGCCGCGACCGGATCCGGCTCGGATAGGGAAGGCCTGGCGTGATCGAGCTCCCGAACCTGATAACCAACAGGCATCCCGAGATGCCCCGGGGCACGGGGAACTGCGCGACCAACCACACTCAACCCGCACTCACCCCCACACCCCAGCCCCGCGACTGGCTATGGGGCGTCACCCCCCGAGCCAAGGCCGCCGAAGCCAACCTCGTGCTCCTCCCACACTCCGGCGGCTCCGCCCAGGCATACGGCGACTGGGCCCAGTGGTTCCCCAGCAGCATCCGCGTGGTCGCCGCCCAGTACCCCGGCCGGGGCGCCCGTTACGGGCAGGAACCGGCCACCGAGATCGCGGCGCTGGCCGATCCACTGGCCGAGGTGCTGGCCGGTCTGGACACGCCCGTGCATGTCTTCGGACACAGCCTCGGCGCCCTGCTCGGCTTCGAGGTGTGCTGGCGGCTGCAGCAGGCCGGATGCCCCGCGGCCGCGTTCTATCCCTCAGCCGCCGCGGCGGCGCACGCCCACCGCTCGGCAGCGGTGCCCCCGGCCCGGCTCACGGACGACGAACTGCTGGCGCTGCTGAAGGAGCGCGGCGGCATGCCGGAGGACATCCTGGCGGAGCCCGATCTGATCGACCTCGTCCTCGACGCCTGCCGTTCGGACATGGCCGTCACCGACAGCTACTCCTACGGCGACGAAGACCGCCGCTTGGACTGCCCCATCGTTGCGTTCGGCGGCGACAGCGACTCGGCCGTCCCCGTCGACCGGCTTCGGCGATGGCGCGAACTCGGCACTGGGCGCTGCGAGATCCACGTCCTGTCCGGCGGCCACTTCTATCTCCACGACCACATGGCCATCCTCACCGCGGTGGTGCGCCGCCACCTGCAGGAGCGGAGTCCCCTCATATGAACCCCGTCACGCTTCCCCCCACCGAGCTGCCCCTCCTCCTGGAGCCCGGCAAGCCACCGATCCTTCCCACTCCCGAGCTCCCGGACCTCGTCGGGGCCCGTGCCTGGCTGTCGGAGCACCGGGCTGCGATCCGCACCGAACTGCTGCGCCACGGGCACCTGTTGATCCGCGGGCTGCCCATCGCCCGGCTGGAGGAGTTCGCCGAACTACGCGACATCCTCGTAGAGCGGCGGGCCGCCTACAAAGAGAAGGCCACCCCGCGCAGCGCGTACGGCGACGACGTGTACTCCTCCACGGACCTGCCGCCGGCGCAGCCCATCCACCTGCATAACGAGAACAGCTACACCCTGGAGTTCCCGGGTATGCTGATCTTCTGCTGCCTGGAGGCTCCCGAGAAGGGCGGCGCCACCACGGTCGCCGATGTCCGCGAGGTGCTGGCTGCACTGCCTGCCGACCTCGTGGAGCGGTTCCGCAAGGCGGGCTGGCTGCTTACCCGCAACTACCACAGCCATGTGGGGCTACCCTGGCCGACCGCGTTCGCCACCGACCGCCGCGAGGCGGTGGAGGAGTACTGCGCACGTAACCTCATCGGCTTCGAGTGGACCGGCGAGTCCGGGCTACGCACCGTCCAGCGCCGCTCCGCGCTGGTCCGCCATCCGGTAACCTGCGAGGAGGTCTGGTTCAACCACGCCGCGTTCTGGAGCCGCTGGTCGCTGGACGAGGAGGTCCTCGACGTGCTGGCCATGACCTACGGCGAGGACGGCCTGCCCTTCGACACCGCCCTCGGGGACGGCACCGAGCTGACCGCCGAGGACGTGGCCACGCTCAACGCGGCCTACGACACGGCCACCCGGCGCGAGAGCTGGCAGCCCGGTGACCTGATGCTCGTCGACAACGTCCTGTCCGCGCACGGACGCGACGCCTACCAGGGCAGCCGGAAGATCCTGGTCGCCATGGGCGAGCCGGTGACCCTCCAGGAGTGCGCACCGACCGTGCGGCCGACTCCCAGGCCCCTCGCCTGAACGTTCCGTCACACACTCGAACGTTCTTCTCCCCAGACTTGGAGCATCCACCAGATGCCGGAACTCGACTGCGTCGTCATCGGTTACAACGAGGGCGACTTCCAGGACTACCGCCTGATGTGCGAGCGAAGCGGCCCGACTTCGCCCGAATGGCAGATCTACCGCAAGGAACACCTCGAGATCGACGGCCGCCCGATGCCGTGGATGGACGCCCTGAGCACCCTGCGCAACAGGGCGACCGGACGCAACGACCGTTATCACGTCGGCGAGGTCTTCAACCTGGCTGGCCTGTATCTGACCAACTTCCTGCGCCAGCACGGCATCCGCACCGACGCGGTGTCGCTGTTCGGGGCCGAGCAGGAGCGGCTGGCGCGGCTGCTCGCCGAGCGCCCGGCGGTCGTGGCGATCACCACGACGTTCTACGTCAACATCCTCTCGGTCGCCCCGGTCGTGGACTTCGTCCGACGCCACTCCCCCACCTCGCACATCGTGGTGGGCGGCCCGCTGATCGACAACCTGTGCCTGGACGGCATCACCGACGAGGTGCAGGACCTGTTCCACGGCATGGGAGCCGACTCTTACGTCCGTGAGTCGCAGGGCGAGCACGCACTGGCGAAGCTGTGCCAGGTGGTACTGCGCGGACAGCCGCTGAAGGAGGTCGCCAACCTGATCACCTGCCCGGAGGACGACTGGGTCGCCAACCGGCGCAGGCCCGAGGCCAACGACCTGGACGCCTGCGCGATCGACTGGCAGAGCTTCACGCCCGAGCAGATCGGGGTGACCGCACAGACCCGCACGGCCCGCTCCTGCGCTTTCAAGTGCAGCTTCTGCGACTACCCCACCCGGGCGGGCGCGCTGACCACCGCGTCTGTGGACACGGTCCGCCGCGAGCTGCGGGCGATGGCGGAACTCGGCGTGAAGAACCTGGTGTTCGTGGACGACACGTTCAACGTCCCGCCGAAGCGGTTCAAGGAGCTGTGCCAGATGATGATCGAGGAAGACCTCGGTCTCGACTGGTACTCGTATTTCCGCTGTTCCAACGCCCGCGACGAGGAGACCTTCGACCTTGCCGCACAGAGCGGCTGCCGGGGTGTGTTCCTGGGCATCGAGTCGGGCGACGCCGACATCCTCGCCAACATGAACAAGCTGGCGCAGGATTCGCAGTACCGGGCCGGCATCGCCCGGTTGAAGGAGCGCGGCATCACCACGTTCGCGTCGATCATCGTCGGCTTCCCCGGCGAGAACGAGCGCACCATGCAAAACACCATCGACTTCGTCAACGAGACCGGCCCGACCTTCTGGCGAGCCCAGCCCTGGTGGGGCAACCCGCGCTCTCCCGTCTACCGCAGCAAGGAGGTGTACGGGATCGAGGGCGCCGCCTACGACTGGTCGCACGCGACGATGAACTCGGCGGAGGCCGCCGCCTGGTGCGACAAGATGTTCGACCGGGTGACGGAGTCGGTGTGGCTGCCGCTGTACGACTTCGACTTCTGGTCGCTGCCGTACCTTGACGGCAAGGGCCTCAGTGTCGACGAGCTGGTGTCGCTGCTGCGCACCACGCAGGAGCTGATGCGTGAGCGCGATGGGCAGCGCCCGGACCCGGCGCGGCTGGCCGTGCTGAACGAACAACTCGCCAAGGACGTGGCCGCCCTCGACATGGCCCCCGCGCGCTTCTCGTACGCCGCCTCATGACCGCCGGTGTCCACACGGCGGTCTCGGCCGCGGCACGGGCCCATCCGCGCCGCGCGGCGGTCGTCACGAACGACGGCGAACTGACCTACGCGGAGCTGGACGAACTGTCCGACCGGCTCTGCGCGCACCTGGTGCGCACGGCCACAGCCCCGCGGTCGGTGGTGGGTCTGCACTTCGCCCGGGGCGCCGAGCAGGTCGTCGCGCTGCTGGCCGTGCTTAAGGCGGGCTGCGCCTATCTGCCGCTCGACCCCCGCTACCCGGCCGGCCGGCTGCGCCACATGGTCGCGGACTCGGGCGCCGCGCGCGTCCTCACCGGGCCGGGCCTGAAGCCGCCACAGAACTGGCCGGTGGAGTGCCCGGTGACGGAGGTGGCGCTGCCGCTGCCGCCTGCGGGCAAAACCGCCGTACGGGGCGTCCGTCCCGACGACCTGGCGTATGTGCTCTACACCTCGGGCACCACGGGCCGCCCCAAGGCGGTCGAGGTCATCCACGCCAACGTCCTGAGCCTGCTGCGCGGCCTGGAGGCGACGGTCCTCGGCGGTGTCGGTCCCGCGCGGGTCGCCTGGAACGCGAGCGCCTGCTTCGACGCCTCGGTCCAGCAGTGGGTGCGCCTGTGCCGCGGCGACACGCTGGTCCTGCTGGACGAGGACGTCCGCGCCGATCCGGCCGCCCTGGTAGACGACCTCGTACGGCACGGCGTGACCGACATGGACGTGGTGCCCTCACACCTCGCCCTGCTGACCGGGCCGCTGGCCGCCGCGGGCCTGCCGCTGCGGCTGCTGGTCGGCGGCGAGCCCGTACCGCCCGCCCTGTGGGCCGAGCTGCGCCGACTGGAGCGTGTGCAAGGCCTGCGCGCCTGGAACATGTATGGCCCGACCGAGTGCACAGTCGACGCCACCACGGCCCCCGTCGACGCGGAGACACCGCACCTCGGCGTGCCGCTGCCGGACGTCCGCTGCCATGTGCTGGACGCAACCCTGCGACCCGTGTCGGCCGGCGGGACCGGGGAGCTGTTCATCGCCGGGCCCGGTGTCGCACGCGGCTACCGCGGGCTGCCCGGGCGGACCGCGGCTGCCTTCCTGCCCGACCCGTTCGCCGGGGACGGCAGCCGGATGTACCGCACCGGAGATCTTGTACGGTACGACGCCCAGGATCGGCTGGAGTTCGTCAGGCGCCGCGACCGCCAGGTGAAGGTGCGCGGTCACCGAATCGAACTCGGTGAGGTGGAGGCGGCGTTGACCTCACTGCCGGAGGTCGCGGGTGCCGCGGTCGTGCTGCGTGACGACCTCCCGGCGGGCCCGGGTCTCGCCGCGTACGCCGTACCCGCCGCGGGCGTGTCCGCGGCCGTGGAGGGACCCGCACTGCGCGAGCGGTTGCGCGCCCTGCTGCCCGGGCACACAGTCCCCGCGGTCGTCGTCCTGCTGGACGCGCTGCCCGTCGGTCCGCACGGCAAGGCCGACCACAGCGCCCTGCCCCGGCCCGAGTTCACCGCAGCGGCCCCCGAGGCGCCCGAGTGCCTGCTGGAACGGGACATCGCGCTGATCTGGACGCGGGTCCTGGGCGAGCGGTGCATCGGCGCCGCCGACAACTTCTTCGACCTCGGCGGCGACTCGCTGGCGGTCGGAAGGGTCCTCAACCGGTGCCGGGAGCGTTTCGGGGCGCGGCTGCCGGCCAGGGCGCTCTTCGAGAACCCCACGCTCCGCGGTTTTGCCGCAGCCGTACGCCACGAGACCGAACGGCTGTCCCCCCTACCAAGCAACGAAGGAATCCCGCCCCGTGACTGATCAGCCTGCGCAGCGTCCCCTCCTGACCCGCCTCGGCCAGGACGGTCCGTCCCCCGCTTCCTTCTCCCAGGCACGCCTGTGGTTCGCCGACCAGATGGGCCGGCGCGGGCTGGAGTTCGTCTATCCGTACGCGCTGCGGCTGACGGGCCCGCTGGACGTGCGGGCGCTCGCCGGAGCGGTCGACGCGGTCGTCGCCCGGCATGAGACGCTGCGCACCACGTTCGTCTCCCGCGACGGCGAGCCGCTGCAGGTCGTGGGCGAGCCGTTCTCGCTGGGTCTTGAGGTCACCGCGGTCGAGTCGGAGGCGCTGGAGAGCGAGCTCCATGATGTCGTGGCCGAGCCCTTCAACCTGGCGACGGGACCGGTGCTGCGCGCGCGACTGTTCCAAGTCGGGCCAGACGAGCACGTCTTTCTGCTGGTGATCCATCACATCGCGACCGATGGCTGGTCGATGGAGATCGTCTTCCGCGAGATTGGCGAGGCGTACGAGGCGCTGAGCGCCGGACGTGAGGTCGAATTCCCGGAACTGTCCGTGCAGTTCGTGGACGTGGCCTCCTGGGAGCGGCAGCGGTTCACGGCTGGGGAGTTCGCCGATGACCTGGCGTTCTGGCGTGAGCACCTGGACGGCTGCCCACATGTGCTGACCCTCCCGTTGGACCATCCGCGGCCGGCCGCGCAGTCCTTCGACGGGAAGTTCCTCACCTTCGAGGTGCCCGCGGCCCACACGGCGGCGCTGGCCGCGCTGGCGAAGGAGTGCGGCGCGTCCACGCACATGGTGCTGCTCGCCGCGTTCCAACTGCTGATCGCGCGCTGGTCGGGGCAGCACGACTTCGTCGTCGGTATGCCGACCGCGAACCGTGAGGCCTCCGAGACGGAGGAACTGGTCGGCTTCTTCATGAACCTGCTGCCGCTGCGCGCCACCGTGAACTCGGCGGGTTCCTTCCGCGAACTGGTGGCACGCGTTCGCGAGGCGTCGCTGGACGCCTACGACCACCAGGGGCTGTCCTTCGACCGTCTGGTGGAGGAGATCGCGCCTGAGCGGACGCTGGCGCACAACCCTCTGGTGCAGGTCGCGTTCAACATGGAGAAGCAGCCGCGGCTGAGCATCGACGGCGTGGCGGTCGAGGCGCTGGACGTGCAGCCCGACATCACTCGCTACGACCTCGCAGTCGACTACATCGTGCAGCCCTCGGGTGCGCTGCGCTGCGACTTCTACTACGCCAGCGACCTGTTCGAGCAGGAGAGCATCGAGGCGCTGGCCCGCCGGTTCGCGTTCCTGCTGCGCACGGTCGCCGAACGGCCGGGGGCCTCGCTGGCGGTGCTGCCGGTGCTCGACGCCGAGGAGGAGGCCCGCGTCCTGGGGCTGGGCGCCGGAGCGCAGGCCGCCGCCGACGTGCTCACGCTCCCGGAGCGGTTCCGCGACGCGGTCGAGGCACGCCCGGACGCCCCGGCGGTCGTGGACGGCGACACTGTCCTGACCTTCGCCGAACTGGACGCGCGCGCCGACGACATCGCCCGGATCGTAATGGCCCACGGCGCCGGCCGCGACACGGTGGTCGGCCTGTGCCTGCCACGCTCCCCCGAACTTCTGGCCGCCGTCCTCGGAGTCCTGCGCGCCGGTGCCGCCTACCTTCCGCTGGACCCGCAGTACCCGGCCGAGCGCCTGGACTTCCTGATCCGCGACAGCGGGGTGCGGCTGATCCTGACTCTGTCGACGACGTCGTACGACGGCCAGTTCGGCGACCTCGCCACCGCCGTGCCGCTGGACTCCGAGCAGGCCCCCGCGGGGACGCCCGGCCCGGTCGCCGAGGTCCACCCGGACCAGTGCGCGTACGTCATCTACACCTCCGGCTCCACCGGACGCCCCAAGGGTGTCCAGGTCAGCCACCGTGCCGTGGCAAGCCTGCTGACGGGCCTGGATCAGGCGGGGGTCGTCCGCTCATCCTCCGGCCGGGTCGGCTGGAACGCCAGCCCGTCCTTCGATGCCTCCGTGCAGCAGTGGACGCGGGTCTGCCGCGGGGACACGGTCGTGATCGTCGACGAGGCCGTGCGCCGCAACCCCGAGCAGCTCGCCCGGTTCGTCGCCGGGCAGCGCCTCACCGACCTCGACCTCACCCCGTCACACGCGGAGCACCTGGTCGGCTCACTGGCCGAGGAGCTGGAACCGGGCAGCGGACTGCGGCTGTGGATCGGCGGCGAACCCCTGTCCGCCACACTGTGGCAGCGGCTGGGCGATCTGACCGACCGGGGCGTCCTCGACGCCGTCAACGTCTACGGCACCACGGAGATGGCCGTCGACACCACCTGGGCGGCCGTCGGCGGCGGCACCGCGCCGCACCTCGGCGCCACCCTGCCCGGCCAGACCGTGCGCGTTCTCGACGCGGGCCTTCAGCCGGTGCCGGTGGGCACACCCGGTGAGCTGTACATCAGCGGCCCGTCGGTGGCACGCGGCTACCTCGGCCGACCCGGCCTGACCGCGTCCCGGTTCGTCCCGGACCCGTGGGCGGCTGACGGCTCGCGCATGTACCGCACCGGTGACCGGGCGCGCTGGACCTGGGACGGGCGTCTGGAGTATCTGGGGCGCACCGACCACCAGGTGAAGGTGCGCGGCTACCGCATCGAGCTGGGCGAGATCGAGGTGGTGCTCGCCGAGTTCCCCGGCACGCTGGACTGCGGGGTGGTTCGCAAGGAGCACGAGGGCGAGGCCGTCCTCGCGGCGTACCTGCGTACGACCCCGGGCACGACCGTGCGCGAGCTGCGCGAGTACGCCGAGCGGCGGCTGCCTGAATGGATGCGGCCCTCCACGTACACCCTCCTGACGGAGATGCCGCTGACCCCGGCGGGCAAGCTCGACCGGGTGGCGCTCGCCGAGCTCAAATCGGCCGTGCCCGGCGAGGCGGAGGAGCCCTCGGAGCAGGCCGTGGACGACGGCCCGCGCACCGCGACCGAGGAGCTGCTGATCCGTATCTGCCAGGAGGTGCTCGGCATGGAGGGGCTGCGCCCCACCGACCACTTCTTCGAGGTCGGCGGCCACTCGCTGCTCGCCATCCGGGTGGTCGCACGGCTCAAGCGCCAGGCCCAGCTCGTCATCCCGATGACCGCCGTCTTCGAGAACCCCGTCCTGCGGGATCTGGCGGCCTACGTCGAGGAGGCCATCCGCGAGCGCATGGCCTCCTCCTGAGCCCCCTTCGAAGACTGGAGCAACCCATGAGCCCCATCCCGATCCTCTGCCTGCCCTACGCCGGTGCGGGCGCCACCTTCTACCGCGGCTGGCCGGCGCTGCCCGCGGGCATCGAGCTCGTCCCGCTGCAGCCCGCAGGCCGCGAGGAGCGCTACCACGAGGACCCGTACACCGACCTGGAGTCGGCGGTGGCGGACCTGTCGAAGTTGGTCGCCCCGTATGCCGAGGCCGGGCCGTACGCGCTGTTCGGCCACAGCTTCGGCGCGATCCTCGCCTACGAACTGGCCCGGGCCCTGCCCGCCGCCGGGCTGCCCGCACCCGGCCTGCTCATCGTCAGCGGCTCCGCCGCCCCCAGGGTGCCGATCGGACGGCACTCGGCCAGCCTAGACGACGAGGAGTTCGTGGCCCGAGTGGAGCAGCTCGCCGGGTACGTCCACCCCGCGCTGGCCGACCCCGACCTGCGCGAAGTAGTGCTGCCGGTACTGCGCGCGGACGTCGACCTGCACGAGTCCTACCAGCTCGCTGACGGCAAGCCGTTGCCGGTGCGGGTCACCGTGTTCCGTGGCGCGTCCGACCACCTGGTCACCGAGGAGGACTGCCGGGGCTGGGCCGACGTGTCCACGGCAGGCTGCTCCCAGGTGGAGTTCGACGGCGGCCACATGTACCTCGCCGAGGACCCGCTGCCCGTGCTGCGCGCGATGGCCGAGTTGGTCGCCGCCCGGCCGCTGCCGGAGCGCCTGTGAGGTCCCTCGTGCTCCGCGCACTGCGGCGGCTGGACGCGGGCGCGGTCCAGCGGTGCCTGGACGGGCTCTCCGGTCCATGGGCGCGAGGGCCGGTCGTGTGGACCGAGGCCCTGCCGTATCCGAGCACGGACCCCCGCGCCAACCGGCTGCGCCGGCGCACGGCCACGCGCCCGCTCGCCCCGGGCGACGGGCCCGCCGTCCGGGTGTGCCTGCTGACATACGCCGATCGTGTCCAGGACCTGATGGTGGGCGCGCGTCCCGAAGTGCTCGACGAGGGCGGACTGGCGGGCCTGGCCTGTCTGCTGGTGGAAGAGCCCTCGGCGTCCGGGCCGCTGTCGCTGCCCGAGCCGGTCGAGGATGGCGGCGGGGAGCGGCTCGCCCTGGAGTGGGCATCGGGCGCGTGCGCCGGACCCGGGACACGGGAGAACCTGACCGTCGCGCTGGGCTCCGATGCCGGTGAGGCCGCCGTCCTGGCGGCGCTGAGCACGGCCCTTACCCGCAGGACGGGCGGCTCCGCCCCGGCCCTGACGGTACGGCGGCCCGGCCCGGCCGCCCCCGGCCCGGCGAGAACGGACAGCGCTGCGACGGTCCGGCTGCCCGGCCCTGGGGGACTGCGTGTGGCCGAGGAGGCGCTGTCCGGTACGAACTGGACGTTCGGGCCGGTCCCGGCGCACTCCGTGGAGCTGCGGCTGCCCGCTGCCCCGGCGGCCGTCGACCGTCTGACGGCGGTGGGCCTGCGCCCGCTGCTGCGCACGGCGCCTGCGCCCACGTCGGCCGTGCTCGCCCTCAGCCTCGACGCCGAGGCCGACGCCTACGTGCTCAGCTGCGACTTCGCCGCCGATGTCGTGGCGCGTGAAGCGGTGGAGGCGCTGCTGGCGGAAGTGGCCGGATATGTCTCCGGGCAGCCGGAGGCGGCCGTCGCCCCGAGCGGTAGCCCAGTCGAGGCCGATGCCACAATCCACGGCCTAGTCTCCGCCCGGGCCGAGGAACGGCCGGACGCCGTCGCGGTGTCGGCACCCGATGGCGACCTGACGTACCGCCAACTCGACCGCAGGGCCGACGCGATCGGGCACGCGCTGCGCTCGCGCGGCATCGGCCCCGGCGACCGAGTCGGCGTGTGTCTGCGGCGGGGCGCGGAGCTCGTCGCCGCGCTGCTCGGCGTACTCAAGTCCGGTGCCGCCTACGTGCCGTTGGACCCGTCGTACCCCGAAGACCGGCTGCGCTACCTCGCGCAGGACGCGGGCCTCTCGCTGGTCCTAGCCCGCGAGCCGCACGCGGCCTTCGACGGGTGCCCACGTCTGGAGCCCCCGCCCGCGGCCGAGGACGTGCCCGCCGTAGGCAAGGACGCCGCACCCGAGGACCCGGCCTACGTCATCTACACCTCGGGCTCGACCGGCCGGCCCAAAGGCGTGGTCGTCGAGCAGCGCAACTTCGTGGCACTGCTGGCCGGGACGCGCGAGGAGTTCGGGTTCGGCGGCGACGACGTGTGGACGTTCTTCCACTCGTTCGCGTTCGACTTCTCAGTGTGGGAGATCTGGGGCTGCCTGGCCACGGGCGGCCGACTGGTCGTCGTACCAGAGGACGTCGCGCGGGTGCCGGAGGAGTTCCGGGAGCTGCTGCACACCGCGCGGGTCACGGTACTCAACCAAACCCCGTCCGCCTTCGTGCAGTTGCTATCCACCGAGACCGCCGGGGCGTCCACACTCGACGTGCGGCTGCTCGTGTTCGGCGGCGAGCCGCTGGACTCGCGCACCTTGCTGCCGTGGTTCGACGCGCACCCGGAGGACCGGTGCCGCGTGGTGAATATGTACGGCATCACCGAAACGACCGTGCACTGCACCTGGACCGATCTGACCCGGCGCGAGGCGCTCGCGGGCAGCCGCTCCATCGGCACCCCGCTGCCCGGCTGGACGCTGCACGTCCTCGATCCGTACGGCCGTCCGCTGCCGCCCGGCGTGCCTGGCGAAATCCACGTCGGCGGCGCGGGAGTGGCCCGCTGCTACCACGGGCGGCCCGGGATGACCGCGCATCGGTTCCGTCCAGACCACCTGTCCGGGGTCCCGGGGGCCCGACTGTACCGCAGCGGTGACCGCGGGCGGCTGCGCCACGACGGGCAGCTGGAGCATCTGGGACGGCTCGATGGGCAGGTGAAGGTGCGCGGCTACCGGATCGAGCTCGACGAGATCAGGAACCGCCTACTGGAAGCCGCCGAGGTGCGGGCGGCGACCGTCACCCTGCGGCACCGCGGTGAGGCCGGGGATGCTCACCTGGACGCGTACGTGGTGGGCTCGGGCGCCGATCCGGCCACCGTACGCGGGTATCTGGAGCGGACCCTGCCCTCGTACATGGTGCCAAGTACTCTCACCGTCCTGGACCGGCTCCCCGTGACCGGGAACGGCAAGCTGGACACCGCGCGTCTGCCGGAGCCGGGACAGGCCGCGCAATCCGCCCCCGCAGCACCGTCACCCGCGCCCGCATCCGACGCCCCCGATCTCGCCTCTCGGATCGCCGGGATCTGGCACGAGGTGCTGGGCACCCCGGTCGGCCCGGACGACAACTTCTTTCTGACCGGCGGCAATTCGCTGCTGGCCATCCGCGTGATGGTCCGGCTGCGGAAGCAGGGCATCACGGACACGCCCGTGCGGATGCTCTACCGCCACCCGACTGTCCGGCAACTGACTGAAGCCCTGACCGCATCCTGACCCGGCGCCTTTCGTAACCCCCTTCACCCCATACACCGGAGGAACTTCAGATGAGCAACAACGGCCCCGAGCGCTGGACCGTCCTGATCAACGCCGAGGAGCAGTACGGCCTGTTCCCGGCTGAACTACCCACCCCGGCGGGCTGGCGGCCGGCCGACTTCACCGGCACCGAGGTGGAGTGCATCGCCTACGTCGACGAGCACTGGACCGACATGCGGCCGCTGAGCCTGCGTCAGGCCCTCGACAACTCGGCGGCATGACGACCATGGAGACAATGAAACTGCCTAACGGCCTGACGGTTTCTCATGTCAGCACGGGCGAGACGGCGTTGCTGTACCGGGACATCTTCAGCGAGCGCTGCTACATGCAGCACGGCATCACGCTGAGCCCGGGCGGCACCGTGTTCGATGTCGGTTCGAACATCGGAATGTCGACGCTGTTCTTCCACACCGAGTGCGCGGGGCTCACCTTCCACGCGTTCGAGCCGGCGCCGGACCCGTACGCGGCGCTGAGCGCCAACATCGCGGCGCACGGCATCGACGCGACCGCCGCCCGGTGCGCGCTGTCCGACCATGCGGGCACCGGCCGGATGACGTACTACCCCGACTCCACCGTGATGTCCGGCTTCCACGCCGATGCCGCGTCGGAGGCGGCGCTGACCCGGACCTTCCTGGTGCGCAGCGGCTTCGAGGAGGAGGACGTCGAGGACATGGTGGCGGGCCGCCACGAGACCGTGGAGATCGAGGTGTCGGTGCGGACGCTGTCCGACGTCATCGCGGAACGCGGCGTCACCTCGATCGACCTACTCAAGGTCGACGTGGAGAAGAGCGAACTGGAGGTTCTGCGGGGTCTGTCGGAGGCGGACTGGCCCAAGGTGCGTCAGGTCGTCGCCGAGGTCCACGACCTCGACGGAACGCTGAAGGCGTTCGTGTCGCTGTTGGACGAGCAAGGGTTCGACGTGGCGGTGGAGCAGGACGCGTTGCTCGCGGACACGGAGATCTACGAGGTCTTCGCCGTGCGGAAGGCGGGCTGAGGCGTGGCCGACACGACGGGCCTCACGGCCCTCGACCCCACCACGATCGATGTGGCGGAGCCGGCGCTCTACGAGTCCGGGGACCCGGTGTCGCTGTGGGCACATCTGCGGGCCACCTCGCCCGTCCACTGGAACTGCCACCCGCCGGGGCCCGGCTTCTGGGCCGTGATGGCGTACCAGCCGGCGCTGCAGGTGTACCGGAACACCGACGCGTTCACCTCCGAACTGGGCATGCGCGTCGACTCTGATTCGGCCGCGGTGGAGGCGGCTGCGGGCAAGATGCTCATCGTCACCGACCCGCCGACGCATCCCCGGCTGCGCCAGCTGATGAACTCGGCTTTCCTGCCGAGGGTCGTCGCCACGCTGGAGGCGTCGATGCGCCGGGTGATCGAGCCGCTGGTGGAGGAGGCGCTACGCAAGGACGTGGTGGACTTCGTCAGCGAGATCGCGGCGGTGCTGCCCGCGGCGATCATCTGCGACATCATGGAGATCCCGCAGTCTGAGCGGGCCATGATGATCGACCTGACCAGCAAGGCGTTCGGCGCCTCGGTCGGTGGCGAGGCCAAGTGCCCGATGAGCACCATGGAGAAGACCGAGGCGCACGCGGAGATCTTCCTCTACTACACGGAGCTGGTGGAGGAGCGGCGGCGCAACCCCGGCGCCGATGTGGTCAGCGCACTCATCCAGGGTGACCTGGACGGGCGCCGGCTCACCGACGAGGAGGTCCTGCTCAACTGCGACGGGCTGCTCACCGGCGCCAACGAGACAACTCGCCACGCCTCCGCCGCCGGTCTGCTGGCACTGATGGAGAACCCGGGCGAGTGGGAGCGGCTACGCAGCGGGGCGGTGGACATCGAGTCGGCGGTCGACGAGGTTCTGCGCTACACCAGCCCGGCCCTGCATGTCACCCGTGTCGCCAAGAAGGACGTTCAGGTCGGCGACCAACTGGTCCGCGCCGGGGAGACGGTCGCCCTCTGGAACTCCTCCATCAACCGCGACGAGACGGTGTTCCCCGACCCGGACCGCTTCGACCTCGGCCGCACCCCCAACCGCCACCTCACGTTCGGCATCGGTCCCCACTTCTGCCTGGGCGCCCCCCTGGCCAAAGCCGAGCTGAAGGTCCTCCTGGAAGTGCTCGCCGAGAGGGTGACCCACATGGAACTCGCCGGCCCGGTCGAACGCCTGCGCTCCAACTTCATGTGGGGCATCGAACGCCTACCGGTCACTCTCCGCTGACCACCACCACCAGTATCGGGCCTCGGGAAGCAGCCCCCGCGGCCCTGGCCGCCGCCGTCGCTCAGGGGCGTACAAGTAAGGCCTGTACCTTGAGGCTTTAGTACTGCAACGGTCTTTTGCGTGACGGGGCGGCGGCTGGTGCGTTGTGCTGGTCATGGGGTGGGAGAGTGTGCGGGCGGGTGCCCGGGAGTGG
>NZ_JBSFUW010000056.1:0-32937 GCF_053591995.1 Streptomyces sp. NPDC002835
GGGGCGGTGGCCGTACGGCCACCGCCCCACACCGCTTCCACGGTGTCGCCCGACGCAGCTTGACGCAGGCACCGGCAGTCGGTTGCATACGTTCTGTGATCGCGCACCGGGCTCCAAAAGCACCTTCCCGCACGACCCTCCGGGCCCGAGGAGTCACGCCGTGGACCCGGTGATCGTGGTCGGCGCCGGCCCGGTCGGACTCGCACTCTCCCTCGCCCTCGCAGCGCAGGGCGTCCCCTCCGTCGTACTCGACGAGACCAACGGGAAACCCGAACCCCGCCCCGCCCGCACCGTCGTGCTCCGCCCGGACACCGCGGACCTGGTGGAGCGGCTCGGCTGTGGAACCGTGCACGACGAGGGCGTGCGGTGGACCGGCTGGCGGTCGATGCTGCGCAAGCAGGACCTGCGGCAGCTGCCCCTCGGCGAAGGCCGGGGCGACGACGAGGCCGAAAGCGAAGGCCCGGCCGCACCACTGCACATCCCCCAGCACAGTCTCGCCCGCGGCCTGCGCGAGGCCGCCGGGGAGCACCGGCTCGTACGGCTGGTCACCGACAGCCGCCTCGACTCGCTGGAGCAGGACGCCGGAGGAGTCGGCGTGCACACCAGGGGACCTTCGGCCACTTGGTGGCGCGGGAGTCACCTTGTGGGGTGCGACGGCGCACGGTCGACGGTCCGCAAGCTCCTCGGCATCCGCTTCCCGGGGCGTACGGCGGTGGAACGTCACGCCGTGGCCGCGCTGCGCACCGAACTGCCCTGGCCCGGCGAAGCGTTGCTGCACCGTCAGCCGCCGTGGAGCTCGGGCGGCGCCGAGATCACCGCGCGCCCGCTCCCGGACGGCGTCTGGCGGCTGGACTGGCTTCTGCCGCCCCGCGGCGAACTGGTCACGCCCGAGGCCCTGGTGGCGCGGATCCGCGACACCCTGACCGGCTGGTGCGGCCAGGCCCCGCCGTACGAACTGCTCGACACCGGCGTCCACACCCTCCACCACCGGCTCGCCCGGCGCTGGCGCGTGGACCGCGCCTTCCTCGCCGGAGACGCGGCCCATCTGATGGGGGCCGTCGGCACCCAGGGGCTCGACGAAGGTCTGCGGGACGTGGACAACCTGGCGTGGAAGCTGGCACAGGCGTGGCACCACGGCGCATCGGAAACACTCCTCGACAGCTACCAGGCGGAGCGGCGCACCGCTGTCGCCGCGCGGCTGCGCGCCGCCGATCAGTCGCTGCCGATACTGCGCAGCGGCGGCGGACTACGCATGTACCTGCCGGGGGCCGCCCGGGAGCACGACGCGATGCTCACCGACGCTCATCTGGGGCAGGGCGCGCTCGGAGCTCCGCCAATCTACGCGCACTCCCCTCTGACACCGGCGCCCACCGGCCCGCCGGCCCTCAGCGGTGCGGGGCCGGGCTCGCCGGTCGACGACGTACGGGTCACGGCTCCCGACGGCACCTCGGCCCGGCTGCGGGACCGACTGGGGCAGGGACGGCTGCTCGTCGTACTGGTGGCACCGGGCACCGGAGTGTGGGACCGGCGGCACTGGGTCGGGGCGGGCGTCATGCCCCGGCTGGCGACCGCCGTGTCCGGCCTTCCGGTCCAGGCCGAGCTGCTGGTGACGGAGAGCTACCCGGGCGCCTCCGCGCACACCGTGCTCCTGGTCCGTCCGGACGGGCACCTGGTGGCCGCCTTCGCGGGAGTCCGGCCTGCGGAACTGCACACCGCCGCGGACATCGCCCGAGGAGGCGCGCCGGCTCCGGAAGGATCCGAACGCACGGCCGACGCCGGGACCTGACCGCCTCGCGCTCTCGCGAGCGAGCCCGGTAGTGAACCGACGTCCAGTAACCCGCCTCGTCCAAGGCGGCAGGCACACCGGTCCCCGCTCGACCGGTCGGTCCGCCGACCAGCCCGCCCCGTCACCGCCCACCGGTCAGTCCGCCGATCAGGCGGTCCGCCGGTCCGGCCACCCCGACCGATCCGGTCCGCCGATCCGCCGGGCAACCAGCCACCCGGCCGGTCCGACCGGTCAAGGCCGACCGCGCCCGCCGTCAGGGCGGCCGACGCCTAGTAGCCCGCCTCGTCCAAGTCCGTCGTGTCCTCGCCCTCTTCCTCCAGGGCGCGTCTGACCACCCGCAGGGCCATGCCCTCCGGGTACCCCTTGCGGGCGAGCATCCCGGCCAGGCGGCGCATGCGGCGGTCCCGGTCGAGGCCTCTGGTGGAGCGCAGTTTGCGCGCCACCAGCTCGCGGGCGGTCGCCTCTTCCTGGTCGGAATCGAGCTGCCCCACGGCCTCGTCGATGAGCGCGGAGTCCACGCCCTTGGTCCGCAGCTCCCGGGCCAGGGCCCGCCGGGCGAGGCCCCGGCCGTGGTGCCGGGACTCCACCCACGCGTCGGCGAAGGCGGCGTCGTTGATCAGTCCCACGTCCTCGAAACGGGAGAGGATCTCCTCGGCCACCTCCGAGGGGATCTCCCGTTTGTGCAGCGCGTCCGCGAGTTGTTTGCGGGTGCGCGGGGTCCCGGTGAGCAGGCGCAGGCAGATGGCTCGCGCCCGCTCCGCCGGGTCCCTGGGCGACAGCTCCTTCTCGGCCCTCGACGAGTCGGGGCTGTCACCCGGCCATTCGGTACGCCGGGCGGCCATGTGCTACCCCTTGGCCGCCGCCGTCTTGGCCGCCTTCGCCTTGGAGGCGGGCGCGGGCACCGACTTCGCGGCGTCGTCGGCAGCCGGCGCCGCGACGGCCGCGTCCGGACCGGGCTCCGCCGCGGGGGCCTCGGGCGGCCTGACGCCCACGCCGAGCTTCTCCTTGATCTTCTTCTCGATCTCGTTGGCGAGATCGGGGTTGTCCTTCAGGAAGTTACGGGCGTTCTCCTTGCCCTGGCCGAGCTGGTCGCCCTCGTACGTGTACCAGGCGCCGGCCTTGCGGACGAAGCCGTGCTCCACGCCCATGTCGATCAGGCCGCCCTCACGGCTGATGCCGTGGCCGTAGAGGATGTCGAACTCGGCCTGCTTGAAGGGCGGCGCGACCTTGTTCTTGACGACCTTGACGCGGGTGCGGTTGCCGACCGCGTCCGTGCCGTCCTTGAGGGTCTCGATACGGCGGATGTCCAGACGCACGGAGGCGTAGAACTTCAGCGCCCGGCCACCGGTCGTGGTCTCCGGGGAGCCGAACATCACACCGATCTTCTCGCGGAGCTGGTTGATGAAGATCGCGGTGGTCTTGGACTGGTTGAGCGCACTGGTGATCTTCCGGAGCGCCTGGCTCATCAGCCGAGCCTGCAGACCCACGTGCGAGTCGCCCATCTCGCCCTCGATCTCCGCCCTGGGCACCAGGGCCGCGACGGAGTCGATGACGATCAGGTCGAGCGCGCCCGAGCGGACGAGCATGTCGACGATCTCGAGGGCCTGCTCGCCGTTGTCCGGCTGGGACAGGATCAGGTTGTCGATGTCGACGCCGAGCTTCTTCGCGTACTCGGGGTCGAGGGCGTGCTCCGCGTCCACGAAGGCCACCGCGCCGCCCGCCTTCTGGGCGTTGGCCACGGCGTGCAGCGTGAGGGTCGTCTTACCGGAGGACTCCGGTCCGTACACCTCCACCACACGCCCGCGCGGCAGGCCGCCGACGCCGAGGGCGACGTCGAGGGCGGTCGACCCGGTGGGGATGACCTCGATCGGCTCGTTCGGCCGCTCGCCGAGCCGCATCACGGCGCCCTTGCCGAATTGCCGTTCAATCTGTGCGAGCGCGGCGTCGAGCGCCTTCTCGCGGTCGGTTCCTGCCATGGGTTCCACCCGATTTGCTTGTGTCGATCGCTTCACGTCAAAGACGCTAACCCCTGCCACTGACAATGGGCCCCGACGTCCGGTCGGCCTGTGGATAACTCGTGGGTACGAGGGCCGGAATCCCATAAGAATGGATGTTCGATTTTACTGTCAAGCGCACCACGCGGCACCCCGCGACCCGGTCGTACACCGGCCCCTGGGTCAGGCCCCCGCGTCCGTCTGCGGAGGCACGGCCGGCCCGCCCGATGCAGTGGGGGACGCCGGCGGCGCGGACGGCTTGGGCGGCACGGGCGGCACGGGCGGCACGGGCGGCACGGGCGGGAGCAGCCTGGAGTCGCCCTGGAGTGCGCTGCGCATCCGCGCGAGCACCCGACGGCCGCCGCGCCTGCGGTGACCCTGGACCCGGGGGTCGTCGGTGACGGTGTACCGCTTCACGTACGCGCCGAGGAACGCCTGGAGGGTCGCGACCGCCGGGATCGCGATGAGCGCCCCCACCGCGCCCAGCAGGGCGGTCCCCGCGACGACCGAGCCGAAGGCCACCGCCGGGTGGATGTCGACCGTCCTGGCGGTGAGCTTCGGCTGCAGCACGTAGTTCTCGAACTGCTGGTAGACCACGACGAAGCCCAGCACCCACAGCGCGTACCAGGGGTCGATGGTGAACGAGATCAGCATCGGCAGCGCGCCCGCCAGATAGGTGCCGATCGTCGGGATGAACTGCGAGACGAGCCCGACCCACACCGCCAGCGCCGGGGCGTACGGCACCCCGAGGATCTCCAGCAGGATGTAGTGGGCGACTCCGGAGATCAGCGCCATCAGCCCGCGCGAGTAGAGGTACCCGCCCGTCTTGTCGACCGCGATCTCCCAGGCCCGCAGCACCTCGGTCTGCTTGGCCGGGGGCAGCACGGAACACAGCGCACGGCGCAGCCGGGGCCCGTCTGCCGCGAAGTAGAACGAGAACAGGAAGATCGTCAGCACCTTGAACAGCCCGCCGAGCACGGTGGCGGACACGTCCAGCACACCGCTCGCGCTGTTTTCGACGTAGTCCCGCAGCCAGTCGGAGCGCAGCAGACTGTCCTGGACCTCCACCCGGGACAGCTCGGTGTGGAAGGTGTCGTTGATCCAGCGGATGACCGAGTCGAGGTACTGGGGGAAGTCCTCGACCATCTGGACGATCTGGCCGGCCAGCATCGAGCCGAGCAGGACGACGAATCCGATACCGGCGGCCAGCACCCCGAAGAAGACCAGGAAGGTGGCGAAGCCCCGGCGGATGCCGCGGGCGGCCATCCGCCCCACCGCGGGCTCGATCGCGAGCGCCAGGAAGAAGGCGATCAGGATGTTGAGCAGGAGGCTGGTGAGCTCGTGAAAGGCCCAGCTGCCGAGCTGGAAGCAGGCGTAGAGGGCCAGCGCCAGGACCAGGGCGCGCGGCAGCCAGCGCGGCATCCGGGCCGGAATGCCGCCGTCGGCCCCCGAACCGGGGGGCGGCGAGGCCGGCGGCGGGTTGGGCGCCGCGGTGCCCTGTGCGGGGATCCCCACTGCGGCCTCGTCCGACACGGCCACGTCCGGCGTGGCCCTCTCGTCAGCGGTCATGTCCTCAGCGGTTCCCGTCCTGTGGGTCTCGTGGTGCGCGGTCGCGCGTGCAGTCCGTCCCGGTCCGAAACGGTCCGATCCGAACAGTCGGGTCTGAAACGGTCGGGTCCGGGCATGGTCAGTCGGAAATGGTCGGGCTTGGGGAGGCCGGCAGCGGTCGAGCCCAGGCGGTCCCACCTGAGGCCGCCCGTCCGGAGCGGGCTACCCCCTCCGAAACGGCCGGCCCCGTCCGAAGCAGACCGGTCCGGTCCGCCGCAGGCCGTCGTTCCGTAGCCGGCACCCCCGGCCGGCCACCGGCCCAGTGTGGCTCACCGCGGTGACCGCAGGCCGTCTTTCCGGTGTCTCCCCGCTCGGCCCCGGCGTCCCAGCGCTCGCCCCGCCCCGCGTCTCACCGCTTGTCCGCAGGGACGTCCATGGCCGCGCAGACGGCCCGCCACACGTCCTTCGCATCCCAGCCCGCGGCCAGTGCCTCATGGATCGTACGGCCGCCCAGTTCGGCCATCACATGGTCCCGCGCGAAGGAGTCCGCGTACGCCGCACCGAAGTGGTCCGCCATGCGCTGCCAGAAAATCGTCAACCGCATGCCATCAGTATCCCGCTCCTGAGAGTGCAGCCCTGCCCGTCCTCCTTGCTGAAAGCATTTTCCGCTCTACGGTCGGAACATGGCTGGAAACGGAGCAACCCCTGACCCCTCCCCCGCGTCCGCGTCGGCACTGGAGCGCGCCGAGCACTTCATCTGGCTGACGGCCCGGGTGCTCGAGCAGCGGCGCTTCGCCTACCACTTCCTCGGCGGCAGCTCCGACGCGGTGGAAACGGCGCTGACCGCGTATCTCAACGAGGACGGCGGTTACGGCCACGCCCTCGAACCGGACCTGCGCGGCCCGGTCAGTCAACCCCTGCACACAGGGCACGCACTGCGCGTGCTCGACTCCATCGGCCGCTGCGGCGGGCTGCGGGTGGAGCGGATGTGCCGCTACCTCACGGACGTGTCCACAAAAGAGGGCGCGCTGCCGGCCGTTCACCCCTCTCAGCGGGCCTACCCGTCGGCTCCGTTCCTGCCGATCCTCGACGACCCGCCGAGCGAGCTGCTCGCGACGGGCCCGGTGGTCGGTCTGCTGCACCGCAACGAGGTGTGGCACGCGTGGCTGTTCCGGGCCACCGACTTCTGCTGGTCCGCGGTGGACGCGATCGAGAAGTCGCACCCGTACGAGATCGAGGCGGCGATCGCCTTCCTCGACGGCGCACCGGACCGGCCGCGCGCGCAGGCCGCGGCGGACCGGCTGGGCCGGATCGTGCGCGAGCAGCGGCTCGTCGCCCTGGACCCGGAGCACCTCGACGAGCAGCCCGTGGCCGCCGGATACGCGCCGGGCGAACACCACTTCGCGCACGACTACGCCCCGACGCCGGAGTCGCTGGCCCGCCGCTGGTTCACCGACGAGGAGATGGCCCGTTCCCTGGAGCACCTGGCGGGTGAGCAGCGCGAGGACGGCGGGTGGCCCATCACCTGGCGGGAATGGGCACCCGGCACCGCTCTGGAGTCCCGGCCGATCGTGACGATCGAGGCGCTGCGGACCCTCCAGGCGCACGGTCACCCCATCGGGTGACACCGCTGCCGGTCCGCCGAGCGCCTCCTCGTCACGAGACGGCTGGGCGGCCGTCCGGTCAGCCGCCCAGCGCCCGCACCCCCGCCGTCACGGCCACGGCGGCCCCCACGATCACCAGGAAGGGCGCGCGCAGCAGCAGCGCCACGGCGGCTGCGGCGAGCCCGGCGGCCCGGGCGTCGAGGGTCAGCGCCTGGCCGGTGCTGAAGGTCTGCTGTGCGGTCAGCGCCGCCAGCAGGGCGACCGGCAACAGGGCCGCCAGGCGCCGCACGAGAGGCCGCTCGAGCGTCCCGGCCGGGACGAGCAGCCCGGCCAGCTTGACGAGGTAGCAGCCGACCGCCGTGGCGGCGATCGCGATCCAGATGCTCACCGGTTCCGGTCCTTCCTGTTCGTACGACGCGTCCCGTCCGTACGCCGCGTCCCGCCGGCGCCCTCACCGATCGCGCGCCCCTTGAGCCACAGCACCGCGGGGGCGGCGAGCGCCGCGACGAGCACCGGCACCCCGGCGGGCAGCACGGGCAGGAAGCCGAGCCCGAGCAGCACCGCGAGCGCGCCCACGGCCCGCTCCGTGGCCGTGCGCAGCATCGGCGCGAGCAGTGCCAGGAAGACCGCCGGGCCGGCCGCGTCCAGACCCCAGGCGTTCGTGTCGCCGAGGGCCTCGGCGCCGAGCGCGCCGAGGAGCGTGGTCAGGTTCCACAGCACGTAGAGCGTCACGCCGGTGACCGTGAAGCCGATCCGTACGCTGCGCCGCGTGGGCTGCGCGAGGGCGACGGCGGTGGTCTCGTCGATGACCCAGTGCGCGGCGAGCGGCCGCACGAGGCGGGGCAGGGCGAGGAGCTGCGACAGCCGCAGCCCGTAGAAGGCGTTGCGCACCCCGAGGAAGAAGGCGCCGGCCACGGCGGCGAGCGGATTGCCCCCGGCGGCGATCGCGCCGACGAGTGCGAACTGCGACGCGCCGGTGAACACGAGCAGGCTGAGCGCGCAGGTCTGCAGGAGCGTCAGGCCGGCCCCGGCCGAGGTCACGCCGAAGGCGAAGCCGGACAGGCCGACGGCTATGCCGACACCGAGTGCGTCCCTGACGACGGCCGAGTCCGGCTTCTCGGTCGGCTGCGCCGCGTCCGCCTCCTTGGTCGAGCCGTCCTCGGCGCCGCGCGAAGCACCCCCGGACCCGCCCGGGGCGCCCGCGGACGGCCCGTCGCCGGGCCGGGTCCGCTGCCGGGGCGCCGCGGACGCGTCCCCCCGCTCCGGCGGGGGCCCGGAAACGGACGCCGCGAGAATCACGGACGGCGCCGCGCCCCCGGGGACCTCCCCGGCGGCCATGTCTGATCGAGCTGTCTGTTCTGCCACGCCAGGGACGTTACGCAGGGCTCCCGCCTGCGGTCTTGTACGTTCTTGCGCGCTCCCGCCGGTACGCCCCGGGCGGCACGCCGACGATCCGGGTGAAGTGACGGTTCAGATGCGGCTGGTCGGTGAACCCGACCGCGACGGCCGCCTCGGCCGGGGTCGTGCCGGCGTCGAGGAGGTGGCGGGCGCGCCGCACGCGCGCGTCCGTGAGCCAGGTGTGCGGCGGCAGCCCGTAGGCGGCCTTGAAGGCGCGCAGCAGCGCGAACGGGCCGACGCCGAGCCGCTGCGCGAGCTCCTCCAGGGACGGCGGATCCGCCATCCGCTCCTCCAGGAACTGCTTCGCGGCCGCCGCGGTCCGGGCGCCGGCGGCCGGGGGCGTACGGACCGGAAGAGAGCGCCCGTGGCGGCGCAGCAGGGTGGCGACGGTGATGCGCAGGGCGCTGTCCGCGGCGAGGGCGTTGCCCGCCTCCGCCGCGCGGTGCACCTCGTGCACGAGCCGGGCGGTGTGCGGGTCCTCGACGATCGTCTCGGCGAAACCGGCCGTGCCGCGCAGGCTCGTCGTCTCCTCCGCGATCGTGGCGACGAGCTCCGAGGACGGGTAGAGGGTGGAGTACACCCAGCCCTCGGGGACACCGGCCCTGGCGGAGTGCGGCACCTCCGGGTTGATCATGACGACGGTGCCGGGTCGGGCCCGTACGGTCCCCTCGGGCAGAAACACGTCCTCGATTCCGCGCCGGACGGCGCCGAAGACGAACCCCTCGTGGCTGTGCCGGGGGAAGGAATGGCGCACATAGCGCGCCTGCAGCAGGTCGAGGCCGGGCACGCCCGGGTACTGCCAGTGCCGCGCCCACTCGCCCTTCGTGTCCGGCGCCGGATCCTTCTCCATACAGCCATTCTGCTCCCGCCCCCGCCGGACACGACGTGGGCGTCCGCGCCCTGGACACACCGCCGACCCGCGTTGTCAGTGGTCGGGTGCACGATGGTGGGCATGGCTCGGACTGCGCTCGACTCCTTCTCCCCCGCGACCC
The DNA here is from genome assembly GCF_053591995.1 of Streptomyces sp. NPDC002835. NCBI lineage: Bacteria > Bacillati > Actinomycetota > Actinomycetes > Kitasatosporales > Streptomycetaceae > Streptomyces > Streptomyces sp. NPDC002835. The sequence goes on from NZ_JBSFUW010000056.1 coordinate 9,323, forward strand.
GCGGTTGGTTCTCGGGGGCCTTCCACGCGCCCACCGCGGCCCAGGAGGGAGCGTGGAAGGCCATCGGCGAGGGCTCGGACGTACTGGTGGTGGCGCCGACGGGCTCCGGCAAGACGCTGGCCGCGTTCCTGGCCTCTCTCGACCGCCTGGCGTCCACTCCCCCGCCGGCGGAGGCGAGGAAGCGCTGCCGCGTGCTGTACGTGTCACCGCTGAAGGCCCTCGCGGTGGACGTGGAGCGCAATCTCCGCAGCCCGCTCACCGGCATCCGGCAGGAGTCGGTGCGGCTGGGCCTGCCCGAGCCCGAGGTGCGGGTCGGCATCCGCTCGGGCGACACCCCCGCCGCGGAGCGACGCTCGCTGGTGACCAGGCCGCCGGACATCCTGATCACCACCCCCGAGTCCCTGTTCCTGATGCTCACCTCGGCCGCCAGGGACGCGCTGTCGGGTGTCGAGACGGTGATCCTCGACGAGGTCCACGCCGTGGCGGGCACCAAGAGGGGCGCGCACCTCGCCGTGTCCCTGGAGCGCCTCGACGAGCTGCTGCCCCGCCCCGCCCGCAGGATCGGCCTGTCGGCGACGGTCCGCCCGGTGGACGAGGTCGCCCGCTATCTGTCGCCGCAGCGCCGGGTCGAGATCGTCCAGCCGCCGTCGGGCAAGGAGTTCGACCTCTCGGTGGTCGTCCCGGTGGAGGACCTGGGCGAGCTCGGCGGCTCCCCCGCGTCCGACGCCGGCGGCGGGGTCGCGGAGAAGCCGTCGATCTGGCCGCATGTCGAGGAGCGCATCGCCGACCTCGTCCAGGCCCACCGTTCCACGATCGTCTTCGCCAACTCCCGCCGCCTGGCCGAGCGGCTGTGCAACCGCCTCAACGAGATCGCGTACGAGCGGGCCACCGGCGCCCCCATGCCGCAGGACGCGTCGCCGGCGGAGATCATGGCGCAGTCCGGTGCGGCGCAGGGCGCCCCGCCGCTGCTCGCCCGCGCCCACCACGGCTCGGTCTCCAAGGAGCAGCGGGCTCTCGTCGAGGAGGACCTGAAGGCGGGCCGGCTGCCCGCGGTCGTCGCCACCTCCAGCCTCGAACTGGGCATCGACATGGGCGCGGTGGACCTGGTCGTGCAAGTCGAGTCCCCGCCGTCCGTCGCCTCCGGCCTGCAGCGGGTGGGCCGCGCGGGGCACCAGGTGGGCGCGGTCTCGACGGGCGTCGTCTTCCCCAAGTACCGGGGCGACCTGGTGCAGGCGGCGGTGGTCACCGAGCGGATGCGTACGGGCTCCATCGAGTCGCTGCGCATCCCGTCGAACCCGCTGGACGTGCTCGCCCAGCAGCTGGTCGCGATGGTCGCCCTGGACAGCTGGCAGTTCGACGACCTGCTGACGCTGGTGCGCCGGGCAGCGCCGTTCGCCTCACTGCCCGAGTCCGCGTTCACCGCCGTCCTCGACATGCTGGCCGGCCGCTATCCGTCCGACGCGTTCGCCGAGCTGCGCCCTCGCGTGGTGTGGGACCGGGTGGCGGGCACGGTCACGGGCCGGCCCGGGGCGCAGCGCCTGGCCGTCACCTCCGGCGGCACCATCCCGGACCGCGGCCTCTTCGGCGTCTTCCTCGCCGGAGCCGACCCCAAGAAGGGCGCCGGCCGGGTCGGAGAGCTCGACGAGGAGATGGTCTACGAGTCACGGGTGGGCGATGTCTTCACCCTGGGCACCACCTCGTGGCGGATCGAGGACATCACCCGCGACCGGGTGCTGGTGTCCCCGGCCCCCGGTGTCCCCGGGCGGCTCCCCTTCTGGAAGGGCGACCAGCTGGGCCGCCCCCTGGAACTCGGCCGCGCGGTCGGCGCCTTCCTGCGCGAGGTCGGCGGCCTGCCGGCCGAGGACGGCCGGCTGCGCCTGCTCGCCGCCGGTCTGGACGCCTGGGCGGCGGACAACGTGCTGGCCTATCTGGACGAGCAGCGCCGGGCCTGCGGCCATGTGCCCGACGACCGCACGATCCTGGTGGAGCGCTTCCGCGACGAGCTGGGCGACTGGCGGGTCGTGATCCATTCCCCGTTCGGCGCCCAGGTGCACGCGCCGTGGGCGCTCGCGCTGGGCGCCCGGCTCGCCGAGCGGTACGGCATGGACGCACAGGTGATGCACGCCGACGACGGCATCGTGCTGCGGCTCCCCGACGCCGACCTGATGGGGCTGGACCTGCTCGACCAGGACCCGGCCCCGCTCGATGCGCCGTTCGACAGCGAGCAGGCTCCGGTCGGCGCCGCGGACGCCGTCTTCGACAAGGGCGAGATCAATCAGATCGTGACCGACCAGGTCGGCGGCTCCGCCCTGTTCGCCGCCCGGTTCCGCGAGTGCGCCGCCCGCGCGCTGCTGCTGCCGCGCCGCAGTCCCGGCAAGCGGACGCCGCTGTGGCAGCAGCGCCAGCGGGCGGCCCAACTGCTTCAGGTCGCAAGCGAGTTCGGCTCATTCCCGATCGTCCTGGAAGCGGTCCGCGAATGCCTCCAGGACGTGTTCGACGTCCCCGGCCTCACCGAGCTGATGGGGGACATCGAGTCGCGCCGCGTCCGCCTGGTCGAGGTCACGACCCCCGAGCCGTCCCCGTTCGCCCGCTCGCTGCTGTTCGGCTATGTCGCCCAGTTCCTCTACGAGGGCGACTCCCCGCTCGCCGAGCGGCGGGCGGCCGCCCTGTCCCTGGACTCCCGCCTGCTGTCCGAGCTGCTCGGCCAGGCGGAGCTGAGGGAGCTGCTGGACGCGGAGGTGCTCACCGAGCTGGAGCGGGAGCTGCAGTGGCTGACCGAGGACCGGCGGATCAAGGACGCCGAGGGTGTGGCCGACCTGCTGCGCGTACTGGGCCCGCTGACGGACGCGGAGCTCGTCGAGCGGGGCGGTGATCCGGCCTGGCCCCAGGAGCTCGCCGCGTCCCGCCGCGCCATCCGGGTCCGCATCGCGGGCGCCGACCACTGGGCGGCGGTCGAGGACGCGGGGCGGCTGCGCGACGCGCTGGGCACAGCGCTGCCCGTGGGCGTCCCGGAGGCGTTCACCGAGCCGGTGAAGGACCCGTTCGGCGACCTCCTCGCCCGGTTCGCGCGGACGCACGGCCCGTTCACCTCCGCCCAGGCCGCCGCCCGCTTCGGACTCGGCACGGCGGTCACCGACGGCGGCCTGCAGCGGCTCGCCGCGAGCGGCCGGGTCGTGCAGGGCGAGTTCCATCCGGCGGGCATCGGCCAGGAATGGTGCGACGCGGGCGTGCTGCGCCGCCTGCGCAGACGTTCCCTGGCCGCGCTCCGCCACGAGCTGGAGCCCGTGCCGCCCGCCGCGCTCGCCTCGTTCCTGCCCGAGTGGCAGCACCTGGGCAGCAACAGCCTGCGCGGCATCGACGGCCTGGCCCGCGCCGTCGAGCAGCTCCAGGGCGCCTCGGTGCCGGCCTCGGCCCTGGAGAAGCTGATCCTGCCGTCCCGCGTCGCGCACTACAGCGGCACCCTGCTCGACGAACTGACCACGACCGGTGAGGTGGTGTGGGCCGGTGCCGGCGCCCTGCCCGGCAAGGACGGCTGGGTCTCCCTGTATCTGGCCGATGCCGCGCCCCTGCTACTGCCGCCCCCGCACCCGCTGGAGCTGACGGCGCTGCACGAATCGGTGCTCACCGCCCTCTCCGGCGGCTACGGCCTGTTCTTCCGCCAGATCGCCGACCAGGTGCGGGCGACCACCCACCTGGACGTCACCGATCCGCAGCTGGCGGACGCCGTGTGGGACCTCGCCTGGTCCGGCCGGCTCACCAACGACACCCTGGCGCCGCTGCGCGCCCTGCTCGGCTCGGGCCGCACGGCGGGGTCCACCGCCCATCGCGCCAGACGTACCGTCCCCCGCGGCCGGTACGGCGGCCTCACGGCCGCGGCCCGCCCCGCCTCCCGCACGGGCCCTCCCACGGTGAGCGGCCGCTGGTCGCTGCTGCCCGCCCTCGAACCGGAGCCGACGCACCGGGCGCACGCGCTGGCCCGGACCCTGCTGGACCGCCACGGCGTGGTGACGAGGGGCGCGGTCGCGGCAGAGGGCGTCGAGGGCGGCTTCTCCGCGACGTACCGCATCCTCTCCGCCTTCGAGGACAGCGGCCAGGCGCGCCGGGGTTACGTCGTCGAGGGGCTGGGGGCCGCGCAGTTCGCGATGGACGGCGCGGTCGACCGCCTGCGCGCGGCGTCCACGGCACGGGACCGTTCGGAGGGCGGGGCGCCCCGCGCGGTGGTGCTGGCGGCCGCCGATCCGGCCAACGCGTACGGCGCCGCGCTGCCCTGGCCGGAGCCACCGGAGGGCGCCGGACACAAGCCCGGCCGCAAGGCGGGCTCCCTCGTGGTCCTGGTCGACGGCGAGCTGACGCTGTACATGGAGCGCGGCGGCAAGACCCTGCTGGCGTGGGCCACCGACCCCGAGTCGCCGGCGCTGCACGCGGCGGCGGCCGCCCTCGCCGCCGCGGCCCGCGAGGGCTCGCTCGGCACGGTCACGGTGGAGCGGGCCAACGGGACCCCGGCCCTGACGGCACCCTTCGCCCGCGCCCTGGAGACGGCCGGTTTCCATGCCACGCCGAGGGGACTGCGCCTGCGCCCGTGACCGGCCCGCACCACCTCCGGCCACCGCCGCCGCTGCCCCTGTCGCGGCATCATGGATGCCATGCCTGAAGGAGACACCGTCTGGCTGACCGCCCACCGTCTGCACACGGCGCTGGCCGGTCAGGTCCTGACGCGTTTCGACCTTCGCGTCCCCCGCTTCGCCACGGCGGACCTGACGGGCCGCACCGTCCTGGACGTGACTCCGCGCGGCAAGCATCTCCTCACCCGGTTCGAGGGCGGCCTGACCCTGCACTCGCATCTGAAGATGGACGGCTCCTGGCGGGTGTACGAGAGCGGTGCCCGCTGGGACGGCGGGCCGGCCCACCAGATCCGCGCGGTCCTCGGCAACGCCGCGCACACCGCCGTCGGCTACCGCCTCCCCGTCCTCGAACTGCTCCGCACCGCCGACGAGGACCAGGCGGTCGGCCATCTCGGACCGGACCTGCTCGGCCCCGACTGGGACCCCGCCAGAGCGGCGGCGAACCTGCTCGCCGACCCGGCCCGCCCCCTCGGCGAGGCCCTCCTCGACCAGCGCAACCTCGCCGGCATCGGCAATGTCTACAAGTCCGAGCTGGCGTTCCTCGCCCGCGTCACCCCCTGGCTGCCGGTCGGTGAACTGCCCGCCGGGGTGCCCGAGCGGCTGGTGGCCACCGCGCAGCGCCTGCTCGAGGCCAACAAGCGGCGCTTCGACCGGCGCACCATGACCAGCGGCCGCCATCCGGCCCAGAAGCTGTACGTCTACGGCCGCGAGGGCCGCCCCTGCCCCCGCTGCGGCACGCCCGTACGCAAGGCCGACCAGGGCGACGGCAGCCGAGAGCGCCCGACCTACTGGTGCCCGCGCTGCCAGTCCGGCCCCACCGGCCGCCCGCAGCCGGGTTGACCGCGGCACTCAAGACCGGCATCGCTCAAGCAGCACTCACGACCACAGCGCCCACGAACGCACACCGATTGACGCTCCGTCAGATCCGGTCGTACGGTCCCTCCATGGCCCCTCGGCGTACGACCTCACCGGCCGCACCGCCTTCGTCACCGGCGCGGCCGGCGGCATCGGCCGGGCCTGCGCCGTTCTGCTGGCCGAGGCCGGCGCCCGGGTCCACTGCGCCGACGTGGACGCGACCGGCCTGCGCGGGACCAGGACCCTGATCGAGACGGCCGGGGGCAGCGCCGCCACCCACACCGTGCTCCATCTGGCCTGTGACGCCTCGTCGTTCATGACGGGTCAGATATTCCGTCCGAACGGGGGCGTCGTGATGCCCTGGTAGCGCGGGCCGCCGTCGCGTGCACCGGAAGCAGGCTCAGGCCCCAGCCTCCCGCGGCCACCGCCCCTTCGACGACACCCGAGTGCTCCGGGACCAGGGCGAGCCGCAGCACCGCCCACCACCACAGCCCGCCCACCACGAGCCCGAACAGGACAACGGGCACCAGGACCGCCCCGCGTACCGCCATGGCTGCCTCCTCGGGCCCACGCTAGTGCGACGTGACAGACCGCTGGGAGGGCGCGCGGTTGGGCGATCCGGCGCGCACGGACCCCGGTTGCACGCTCGGCGTCATGCACTCTCCGCCTGGAACATCCAGGCGTGCTTCTCGAGGTCGGCCGTGAGCTGGATCAGGATGTCCTGGCTCACGGGGTCCGGCTGATCGGTGACCTCGATGCGCTCCCGCATCCGCCCGATGACCGCTCCGAGGCCGTCGACCATGGTCCGTACGACGTCGACGTCCTTGATCCAGCCCTCGGGCACTGAGCCGAACGCGCTCTGCGCCGCCACCGTCGCGGCCCGCCCGTCCGGCGTCACACCGATCGCGGAGCAGCGCTCTGCGACCGTGTCGGAGTGCTGCCGCGCCGTGTCGACGACCTCGTCGAGCTGGAGGTGCACGGACCTGAAGCGGGGGCCGACCACGTTCCAGTGCACCTGCTTGGCGACCAGGCCGAGGTCCACCAGATCGACCAGAGCGCCCCTGAGTGCCTCCCCGACGGTCTTGAGGTCCGCATCGGACAGAGTGCTCTTCACGACAGACATGCACGTCCTCCACTCGGTTCGCGACTACCGTCCACGATTACACAACTACCCAAAAGGGTCATCCGGGGACGGAAGCGCAAGCTAAAGGCCCCGGCCGGTACTCGAGTACCGGCCGGGGCCCGTGGCAAACCAAGCCGTGCTGAATCGTGCAGTGCCTACGGATCAGGCGGCGACGACGTCGACCGCTTCCGCGGGCGCCTTGATCGTCACCCGCTCCGTCGGCACACCTGCCACCGACGTCACGGAGACGGAGCCCAGCATCGGGCGTACCGGCGCGGGCACCGGTTCGGCGGCTGCTGCCGACTCGGCCAGTTCGGCCAGTGACAGCTCGTCGCTCACTTCACGCATGAGCTCGGACATCCGTACGTCAAGCGCGTCGCAGATGGCGGAGAGCAGCTCGGAGGATGCCTCCTTCTGCCCCCGCTCCACCTCGGATAGATAGCCGAGCGAAACTCGGGCGGACGAGGAGACTTCGCGCAGAGTACGGCCCTGGCGCTGGCGCTGCCGACGCAGCACGTCACCAAGCAGGCGACGGAGCAGAATCATCGGTGGCTCCCTCCTCGGACCGCGTAGCCGCATCCTTCACGCCCCACCGTACCGCCTTGCGCCGCGGCCGTGCGGGGAGCGATGTCGTGTTCACTCAGGGCTGCAAACATCAATTCCCCCCGTTCTGTTCCGTATCCTGTGCGCGCGCGTTCCCGTGCAGTTCGTCACGGAGCAGGTCGAGCACGCTCCGTACGCTCTCTCTACGGATTTCCCCGCGGTCGCCGTTCAACCTCAATGCGGCCACTTTCCCGATGCCCGCAGGACCCGCGACCGCCACATATACCGTCCCGACGGCCTGTCCGTCCTGCGGTTCGGGCCCGGCGACCCCCGTGGTGGCCACGCCCCAGTCCGCGCCCAGTACGTCCCGTACCCCTGCCGCCATCTGCGCGGCGACCTGCGGGTCCACCGCTCCGCGGGCCGCCAGGAGGTCCGCGTCGACGCCCAGAACATCCCTCTTGAGGGTGGTGGCGTAAGCCGTGACGGACCCGCGGAAGGATTTCGAGGCACCGGGCACCGAGGTGAGCTCCGCGGCCACCAGACCGCCCGTGAGGGACTCCGCGACGGCCAGCGTCTGGCCACGCTCCGCAAGGAGGGTCAGCACCGTCGCAGCTCCGGTCACCGCTGGGAACCCGGCGCCTTCCGCTCCGACTCGATCCCCTGGCGCCTCAGCACGATCGCCTGCCGCACGTAGTCGAGGGCGGTGACGACGGTGAGGACCACGGCGAGGGCCATCACCCAGAACCGCAGGGTCGCCAGCGGCCCGGTCAGCGCGAGCACGTACATGCCGACCGCGGTGCCCTGGGCGAGGGTCTTCATCTTGCCGCCGCGACTGGCCGGAATCACTCCGTGCCTGATCACCCAGAACCGCATGAGCGTGATCCCGAGCTCACGGAAGAGGATGATGCCGGTCACCCACCACGGGAGGTCGCCGAGGGCGGAGAGGCTGATCAGCCCGGCCGCCATGATCGCCTTGTCGGCGATCGGGTCCGCGATCTTCCCGAAGTCGGTGACCAGGTTGTACGTGCGGGCCAGGTGCCCGTCGAAAATGTCCGTGATCATGGCGACGGCGAAGGCCGCCCAGGCCCATGCCCGCCAGGCCGGGTCGTAGCCGCCGTCCTGGAGCAGCAGCAGCACGAAGGCCGGCACCAGCACGAGCCGCACCATGGTCAGGATGTTGGCGATGTTCCACAGGCTGGCCTGATTCACGGCCGCAGCGCCCAGCTTGCCGCCGGGCGCCGGCCTCCCGGTCCCGCCCGCCGCGGATGCCGGCACTCCGGTCATCTGCCCGCCTCCTCGTCAGGAGTCCGGGGGCCGGCCCCCAGGACCTCGCAGTACTCGGCCACCAGGTCGACGCCCTCGGTGCCCACGACCTTCGCCACGACCATACGGCCGGGCTCCAGGCCCTCGGCGGAGGTGAACACGACCTGCCCGTCGGTCTCCGGCGCCTGGTGGGCGGCGCGGCCCACGGCGCCGTCCTCGCCGTCCACGGACTCCACCAGCACCTCGAGGCGCTCGCCCAGACGCTCCTCCGCGCGCTGCGCGGTGAGCTCGTCGGCGATCCGCGACAGATGCTCCAGGCGCTCCGCGACGACGTCGGCGTCCAGCTTGTTGTCGTAGGTGACGGCTTCGGTGCCCTCTTCGTCGCTGTACCCGAAGACGCCGATGGCATCCAGGCGCGCCGCCGTGAGGAAGCGTTCGAGCTCGGCGAAGTCCGCCTCGCTCTCGCCGGGGAAGCCGACGATGAAGTTCGAGCGCACACCCGCCTGCGGGGCCTTGTTCCGGATGGTCTCCAGCAGTTCGAGGAACCGCTCGGTGTCGCCGAAGCGCCGCATGGCCCGCAGCACACCGGGCGCGGAGTGCTGGAACGAGAGGTCGAAGTAGGGCGCGACCTTCGGGGTGGAGGTGAGGACGTCGATCAGGCCGGGCCGCATCTCGGCGGGCTGCAGATAGCTGACCCGGACCCGCTCGATGCCGTCGACGGCCGCCAGCTCCGGCAGCAGCGTCTCCAGCAGGCGGATGTCGCCGAGGTCCTTGCCGTACGAGGTGTTGTTCTCGGAGACCAGCATGACCTCCTTGACACCCTGCTCGGCCAGCCAGCGCGTCTCCCCCAGCACGTCGCTCGGGCGGCGCGAGATGAAGGAGCCGCGGAAGGACGGGATGGCGCAGAACGTGCAGCGCCGGTCGCAGCCCGAGGCGAGCTTCACGGAGGCCACCGGGCTGCTGCCGAGGCGGCGGCGCAGCGGCGCCCGCGGCCCGGAGACCGGGGCGACGCCTTCCGGCAGGTCCTCGGGCGCCGGCGCGGCGTCTCCGTGGCCGGGCAGGGCCACATCGGTGGCGTCCTGCCGCTCGACGGGGCTCAGCGGCAGCAGCTTGCGCCGGTCGCGGGGGGTGTGGGCGGCGTGCGTGCCGCCGCTGAGGATGGTCTGCAGGCGGTCGGAGATGTCGGCGTAGTCGTCGAAGCCGAGCACACCGTCCGCCTCGGGCAGTGCCTCGGCGAGGTCCTTGCCGTACCGCTCGGCCATGCAGCCCACGGCCACGACGGCCTGGGTTCTGCCGTGATCCTTGAGGTCGCCTGCTTCGAGCAGGGCGTCGACGGAGTCCTTCTTGGCGGCTTCGACGAATCCGCAGGTGTTGACCACGGCGACGTCGGCGTCGGAGGCGTCCTCGACGAGCTCCCAGCCGTCCGCTGCCAAGCGGCCTGCAAGCTCCTCCGAGTCCACCTCGTTACGGGCGCATCCGAGAGTGACAAGGGCGACGGTACGGCGTTCGGGCATGGGCTCAAGACTACTTTGTCCCGGCCCGGGCCCCGGCCGCGAGGGTCGGGGCCGTCCGTACGCCGCCGCGGGGGTCAGCCGACCTCCGGGTCACCCTTCGTGTAGGAGAGCCGTTCGACGCCGCCCATCTGGAATTCGTCCTCGACCTTCTTGCCGTTCACGAACAGCTCGATCGCCCCGGCGTTGCCGAGGATCAGGTCGACGCGCTCGTCGTCCTGGAAGGTCTTGGTCTCGCCCTTGAGCAGCAGTCCGTCGAAGAGCAGTTTGCCGTTGTGCGACTTGGCGGAGATCCAGCTCTTGTCACTGGTGGCGGAGAGCTTGACCGTGACCTTGTCCTTCGGGACGGCCGCGATGGCGCTCTCGGTCGGGTCGGGCTTCGGATCGGAGGGCTTGGTCGTCGGGGCCTCGGTCGGGGTGGGGTCGATGTCCGCCGGGCCCTCGGCGACATTGGCGCTGCCGTTCTCTCCGTCGCTGAAGAGGGTGAAGCCGGCGAAGCCGACCACGGCGACGATCGCGGCGACCATGGCCGCCGTCCAGTTCGGGCGGCGCCGCTCGGGACGGATGCGCTCGGCTTCGAACAGCGGGGCGGCGGGGGTCGGCGCGGGACGGCCGCCGTGCTCGTCGTCGTACTGCGCGACGAGCGGTTCGGGATCGAGTCCTACGGCGCGGGCGATCATGCGGATGTGCCCGCGGGCGTACACGTCGCCGCCGGAGCGGGAGAAGTCGTCCTCCTCGATGGCATGCACGATGGGGATGCGCACCCGGGTGGAGGTACTGACCTCGTCGACGGTCAGGCCTGCGCCGACACGCGCCTGCTGGAGCGCGTGGCCGATCGAAGGCCGGTCGTCCTCAATTGAAGGCCGGTCGTCTTCGGGGGAGTTGCCGATGGACACGGGGGCGCCTTTCGAGCGTGTAGCCACCTGCTGGAGGTTCAGTCTATGGGTGGTACGAAAGGGTGGGGCAACCGGGCGTGGGGCTTTGTACGCCATCGGAATGGACCTGTGATCCGGGGGGTGGGGACATCTGTACATCCCTCCCTCCAACTTGACGTACGGCCAAGGGAAACGGTTGCTCCCCCAACCCTTACGAGTGAGTCTCTCCGCGAATCACGGCGAGCACTCCATCCAGTTCGTCCGGTTTCACGAGAACGTCACGGGCCTTGGACCCCTCGCTCGGTCCGACGATGTTCCTCGACTCCATGAGGTCCATCAGCCGGCCGGCCTTCGCGAAGCCCACGCGCAGCTTGCGCTGCAGCATCGACGTCGAGCCGAACTGGGTGGAGACGACCAGCTCGGCGGCCTGGCAGAGGAGGTCGAGCTCGTCGCCGATGTCCTCGTCGATCTCCTTCTTCTGCTTGGTGCCGACCACCACGTCGTCCCGGAAGACGGGGGCCATCTGGTCCTTGCAGTGCTGGACGACGACGGCCACCTCCTCCTCGGTGACGAATGCGCCCTGCATACGGGTGGGCTTGTTGGCGCCCATCGGCAGAAAGAGGCCGTCGCCCTTGCCGATCAGCTTCTCGGCTCCCGGCTGGTCGAGGATGACCCGGCTGTCGGCCAGGGACGACGTGGCGAACGCCAGGCGGGAGGGCACGTTCGCCTTGATCAGGCCGGTGACGACGTCGACCGAGGGCCGCTGCGTCGCCAGTACCAGATGGATGCCGGCCGCGCGCGCCAGCTGTGTGATGCGCACGATCGCGTCCTCGACGTCACGCGGCGCCACCATCATCAGGTCGGCGAGTTCGTCGACGATGACCAGGAGGTACGGGTACGGCTGGAGCTCGCGCTCGCTCCCCTCGGGCGGCTTGACCTTGCCGTTGCGGACGGCCTGGTTGAAGTCGTCGATGTGCCGGTAGCCGTACGCGGCGAGGTCGTCGTAGCGCAGGTCCATCTCGCGCACCACCCACTGCAGGGCCTCCGCGGCCCGCTTGGGGTTGGTGATGATCGGCGTGATCAGGTGCGGAATGCCCTCGTAGGCGGTGAGCTCGACCCGCTTGGGGTCGACCAGCACCATCCGGACGTCCTCCGGTGTCGCTCTTATCATCACGGAGGTGATCAGGCAGTTGATGCACGACGACTTGCCGGAGCCGGTGGCGCCGGCGACCAGGACGTGCGGCATCTTCGCCAGGTTGGCCATCACGTAGCCGCCCTCGACGTCCTTGCCGAGCGCGACCAGCATCGGGTGGTCGTCCTCCGCGGCGTCCGCGAGGCGCAGGACGTCGCCGAGGTTGACCATCTCGCGGTCGGTGTTCGGGATCTCGATGCCGACGGCGGACTTGCCGGGGATCGGCGAGATGATCCGGACGTCCGGGCTGGCGACCGCGTACGCGATGTTCTTGGTCAGGGCCGTGATGCGCTCGACCTTCACCGCCGGGCCGAGCTCGACCTCGTAGCGGGTGACCGTGGGGCCGCGGGTGAAGCCGGTGACGGCCGCGTCCACCTTGAACTCGGTGAACACGGTGGTCAGCGAGGCGACGACCGCGTCGTTGGCGGCGCTGCGGGTCTTGCCGGGTCCGCCTCGCTCGAGCAGGTCGAGCGAGGGCAGCGCGTAGGTGATGTCGCCGGAGAGCTGGAGCTGCTCGGCCCTGGGCGGCAGGTCCTTGGGCTGTTCGCGGACCGGCTTGGTCAGGTCGGGCACGGCGCCCTTCGCCGCGGGGGCCCGCTCCTCGCGGTCCGCGGCCTCGGGCTCCCGCGCGGTCGGCACGGGCGTGGCGGCGCGCCGGCGCTCCGCGGTGACGTCGCGCGTCAGGTCGGCGACGAGCGGCGAGGGCGGCATGCCGTTCAGCACGGCTCCGTCCAGGGCGGCCGCCGCGGCCGCGGCGACGTCCACGGCGTCCATCTCCCGGCCGAGGGCCGGCTGGACGGAGGGCCGGCGCGGTCGGCGGCGCCTGGCGAGGGCCTCCGCCTCCGCGGTGTCCGGGTCGGCGTCCACGGGGGCCGTGCGGCGTCCGGAACGGCGCGGCGCGGCGGGCAGGGCCTCGCGCCACTGCTCCTCGTACCGCTCGTCGTCGTCTCCGGCCGCGGCGTCGGAGTCGACGTCGTGCCGGGGCTCGATGATGCCGAGTCTGGAGCCGAGCAGCCGCAGGCGCTGCGGAACGGCGTTGACGGGTGTGGCGGTGACGACGAGGAGGCCGAAGACGGTGAGCAGCACCAGCAGCGGTACCGCGAGCACCTCGCCCATGGCGAAGATCAGCGGCTTGGACACGGCCCAGCCGATGAGGCCGCCCGCGTCCTGGATCGCTTCGGTGCCCTCGCCGCGGCCGGGTGAGCCGCAGGCGATGTGGACCTGGCCGAGTACGCCGATGACGAGCGCGGAAAGGCCGATGACGACGCGGCCGTTGGCCTCCGGCCGTTCGGGATAGAGGATCAGCCGCACCGCGACCGCGCCCAGCAGTATCGGCGCGAGCAGATCGAGCCGGCCGAAGGCGCCGGTGATCAGCATCTCGACGAGATCGCCGACCGGGCCGCGCAGATTCGACCAGGTGCCCGCCGCGACGATCAGGGCCAGGCCGAGCAGCAGCAGCGCCAGGCCGTCCTTGCGGTGTGCCGGGTCCAGTCCCTTGGCGCCGCGCCCTATGCCGCGGAACATCGCCCCGACGGCGTGCGCGAGACCCAGCCAGAGGGCGCGCACCAAGCGGTACACGCCCCCGGTGGGGGACGGTGCGGGCTTCGGCGGGGCCGCCTTCTTGGCCGCTGCCTTCTTCGCGGGCGCTTTCCTGGGAGGCGCCGCCTTCTTGGCGGCGGCCTTCTTGGCAGGCGCCGCCTTCTTCGCGGCGCCGGTCGTACGGCCGGCGCGCGGCTTCGCGGTGCCCGCCGTGCCCTGGGAACCCTTGCCGGACGTACGTGAGGCCATGGTGGTGAGGTTACCGGTGGAGACGGCAGGGGACACGTGTGCCCACTGCTTCACCCGTTCGTGTCGTAGCCGATGTGCCGGAAAACTGACGCGCCCTCAAGCGGCGGGCGGCGCCCCGGACGTACCCGTCTAGCTCTGCGACGGGAGCGTCTGGGAGCTGCCGCCCGTGCCGGGCTCCAGGGCGTCAAGAGCCCTGCGCAGCCCGGTGAGTTTGCGCTCGAGGTGGGCGGCCGTCGCCACGGCCGCGGCATCCGCCGAGTCGTCGTCGAGCTGCTTGGAGAGCGCCTCCGCCTGCTCCTCGACGGCGGCGAGGCGGGCGGACAGCTCGGCGAGGAGGCCCGCGGGCTCGCGGCCGGCGCCGGTTTCCGACTGGTTGCCGCCCTCGAGCTGGAGCCGCAGCAGCGCCGCCTGCTCGCGCAGTTGGCAGTTCTTCATGTAGAGCTCGACGAAGACCGACACCTTGGCGCGCAGCACCCACGGGTCGAACGGCTTGGAGATGTAGTCCACCGCACCGGCCGCGTAACCACGGAAGGTGTGGTGGGGGCCGTGGTTGATCGCCGTCAGGAAGATGATCGGGATGTCCCTGGTCCGCTCCCGGCGCTTGATGTGCGCGGCGGTCTCGAAACCGTCCATCCCGGGCATCTGAACGTCCAGCAGAATGACCGCGAAGTCATCCGTCAGCAGCGCCTTGAGCGCTTCCTCCCCTGACGATGCCCGCACCAGCGTCTGATCGAGCGCGGAGAGGATGGCCTCCAGCGCAAGCAGATTCTCCGGCCTGTCATCGACCAGGAGGATCTTGGCCTTCTGCACCATGCCCCGTCCTCCTCGCCCCGGCATGGGGTCTCCCCAGCTCGATGAGCCGGGGGACGCACCGGGCGCCGCCCCAGGGGACGACTCCCTTGCGCCGCCCGTCCTTGTGCCGGTCATGGTAGCCGCACCCCGCCCGTCGCCACACCCTGTCACCGTGATGTCACTGTGCACGTACCGCAAACGCGGGGGGAGATCGGATAGTTCCCCGAACCCATCGGCCCCACACGCCTTCGGCCACATTCGATCAGCGACTCGCGCACAATCGCACGCCCGACACTCACTTGTCGCGCATCCACTGCTCCATCACCGAGAGGAGATGGTCGGGATCGACCGGCTTCGTCACGTAATCTGATGCGCCGGACTCGATCGCCTTCTCCCTGTCGCCCTTCATGGCCTTCGCCGTGAGTGCGATGATCGGCAGCCCCGCGAACTGCGGCATCCTGCGGATCGCCGTCGTCGTCGCATAACCGTCCATCTCCGGCATCATGATGTCCATCAGTACGACCGTCACATCGTCGTGCTGCTCCAGGACCTCGATGCCCTCACGGCCGTTCTCCGCGTAGAGCACCGACAGGCCGTGCTGCTCCAGCACGCTGGTGAGCGCGAAGACGTTGCGGATGTCGTCGTCGACGATCAGGACCTTCTCACCGTCGAAGGCGAACACCCGCCGCTGCTCGGCGCCATCCTGCTCGCCGGCGGCCGCCCACGGCTCCTGGCCCGGGACCTCCCCGAGCTGCCCGGCGGCCCGCTGGGCCTCCAGGGCCGCCTGCGCCTTCCGGCGCCGGCGCAGCAGGGCCGCGGGGCCCGCCGGAACGGCGGCCGGCTGGTGCCGCTCCTGTACGCCGCCGGCGTCCTCCGTGGCGCGCTCCAGGCCCAGGCCGCTCCCGACGCCCGGCACCAGCTGCGGATAGCCCTGCGGGGGCAGTTCGGTCGGCTGCAGCGGCAGATACAGGGTGAACGTCGAACCGCGCCCCGGCTCGCTCGCCGCATGGATCTCGCCGCCCAGCAGCCGCGCGATCTCCCGGCTGATCGACAGACCGAGTCCCGTGCCGCCGTACTTGCGGCTGGTCGTCCCGTCCGCCTGCTTGAACGCCTCGAAGATGACCCGCATCTTGCCCGCCGCGATCCCGATGCCCGTGTCCGTCACCGAGAAGGCGATCAGATCCCCGTCCGCGTCCCGCAGCGACCCGGCCTCCAGCAGCTGCTCCCGGATCGACTGCGGCACATCGGCGCCCGCCGGCCGGATCACCAGCTCGACCGCACCGCTGTCGGTGAACTTCACCGCGTTGGACAGGAGGTTGCGCAGTACCTGGAGCAGCCGCTGCTCGTCGGTGTGCAGCGTCGCGGGCAGCTCCGGCGAGACCCGGACCGAGAAGTCGAGCCCCTTCTCCGCCGTCAGCGGCCGGAACGTCGCCTCGACGTAGTCGACGAGCTGCACCAGCGCGATACGGGTCGGGCTGACGTCCATCTTGCCCGCCTCGACCTTCGACAGGTCGAGGATGTCGTTGATCAGCTGCAGCAGATCGGACCCCGCGCCGTGGATCGTCTCCGCGAACTCCACCTGCTTCGGGGACAGGTTGGAGTCCGCGTTGTCCGCGAGCAGCTTCGCCAGGATGAGCAGGGAGTTGAGCGGCGTGCGCAGCTCGTGCGACATGTTCGCCAGGAACTCCGACTTGTAGCGCATGGAGACCGCGAGCTGTTCCGCACGCTCCTCCAGCACCTGCCGGGCCTCCTCGATCTCGGTGTTCTTCACCTCGATGTCGCGGTTCTGCTGCGCCAGCAGCTCGGCCTTCTCCTCCAGCTCCGCGTTGGACTCCTGCAGCGCCTTCTGGCGGTTCTCCAGCTCCGCGGAGCGCTCACGCAGCTGCTCGGTCAGCTCCTGCGACTGCTTGAGCAGCACCTCGGTCTTGGTGTTGACGCTGATCGTGTTGACACTCGTCGCGATCATCTCGGCGATCTGGTTCAGGAAGTCCCGCTGGATCTGGGTGAACGGCTGGAACGACGCCAGCTCGATCACACCGAGGACCTTCCCCTCGAACAGCACCGGCAGCACGATCACATAGGCCGGCGAGGCCTCGCCGAGCCCCGAGGAGATCTTCAGATAACCCGGCGGCACATTGACCTGAATCGTGCGCTTCTCCTCCGCCGCGGTCCCGATCAGGGTCTCCCCCGGCCGGAACGACGTCGGCATCAGACCCGCCGAGTAGCCGTAACTGCCGCGCATGCACAGCTCGTACGACTCACCGCCCGACTCCGGGCCGCCAGTGGGCACGGCCAGGAAGAAGGCGCCGTGCTGGGCGGAGACGACCGGAGTGAGCTCGCTCATGATCAGCGAGGCGACGTCCTCCAGGTCACGGCGGCCCTGCATCAGACCGGAGATACGGGCCAGGTTGCCCTTCAGCCAGTCCTGTTCCTCATTGGCGAGGGTGGTGTCGCGCAGGTTCGCGATCATCGTGTTGATGTTGTCCTGGAGCACCTGGATCTCACCGGCGGCGTCCACATCGATCTTCAGGTTCAGATCGCCGCGGGTCACCGCGGTCGCGACCGCCGCGATGGCGCGCACCTGCCGGGTGAGATTCCCGGCCATCTCGTTCACCGACTCCGTGAGGTCGCGCCAGGTGCCGTCGACGTCCCGCACCCGCGCCTGGCCGCCCAGCTGCCCGTCGGTGCCCACCTCACGGGCCACCCGGGTCACCTCCTCGGCAAAGGAGGACAGCTGGTCGACCATGGTGTTGATGGTGGTCTTCAGCTCGAGGATCTCGCCCCGCGCGTCGATGTCGATCTTCCGGGTGAGATCGCCCTTGGCGATCGCGGTGGTGACGGTGGCGATCTGGCGCACCTGACCGGTCAGGTTGGACGCCATCGAGTTCACCGACTCGGTCAGGTCCTTCCAGGTTCCGGAGACGCCCGGCACCCGCGCCTGGCCGCCGAGCCGGCCGTCGGTACCCACCTCGCGGGCCACCCGGGTCACCTCGTCGGCGAACGACGACAGCGTCCGCACCATCGTGTTGACGGTGTCGGCGAGCTCCGCGACCTCGCCGCGCGCCTCGACCGTCACCTTCTTCGTCAGGTCTCCGTTGGCGACCGCCGCGGAGACCCGCGAGATGTTCCGCACCTGACTGGTGAGGTTGTTCGCCATCAGGTTGACGTTGTCGCTGAGGTCCTTCCAGATGCCGGTGACGCCGCGCACCCGCGCCTGGCCGCCCAGTACGCCTTCCGTACCCACCTCGCGGGCGACCCTGGTCACCTCGTCCGCGAAGTCGGACAGCTGGTCGACCATCGTGTTGACGGTCGTCACCAGCTCCAGGATCTCGCCCTTCGCGTCGACGGTGATCTTCTTCGACAGGTCGCCCTTGGCGACCGCCGTCGTCACCTCCGCGATGTTGCGCACCTGGGAGGTGAGGTTGTTGGCCATGAAGTTGACGGACTGAGTGAGGTCCTTCCAGGTGCCGGACACACCCTGAACCTCCGCCTGGCCGCCGAGGATGCCCTCGGTGCCCACCTCGCGGGCCACCCGGGTCACCTGCTCCGCGAAGTTCGACAGCTGGTCGACCATCGTGTTCAGGGTGTTCTTCAGCTCGAGGATCTCGCCCCGCGCGTCCACGTCGATCTTCTGCGACAGATCACCACGGGCCACCGCCGTCGCGACCTGCGCGATGTTGCGCACCTGCGCCGTGAGGTTTCCGGCCATGCCGTTCACGGAGTCCGTCAGATCACGCCACACACCGGCCACACCCGGCACCTGTGCCTGGCCGCCGAGCCGGCCGTCCGTACCCACCTCGCGGGCCACCCTGGTGACCTGCTCCGCGAACGCGGAGAGCTGGTCGACCATGGTGTTGATGGTGTTCTTGAGCTCGAGGATCTCGCCCCGCGCGTCCACGTCGATCTTCTGCGACAGGTCACCACGGGCCACCGCCGTCGTCACCTGCGCGATCTGACGCACCTGGGACGTCAGATTCCCTGCCATGAAGTTGACGGAATCCGTCAGTTCCTTCCACGTACCGCTGACGCCGTCGACCCGCGCCTGGCCGCCGAGCCGGCCCTCCGTGCCCACGTCCCGCGCCATGCGCGTGACCTGGTCGGCGAACGAGGAGAGCTGCGCCACCATCGTGTTGACGGTGTTCTTCAGCTCCAGCATCTCGCCCGCGACGTCCACGGTGACCTTCTGCGACAGGTCGCCGTTCGCCACCGCCGTCGTCACCTGCGCGATGTCACGCACCTGACCCGTGAGGTTACGGAACGCCGTGTTCACCGAATCGGTGAGGTCCTTCCACGTCCCCGCCGCACCCGGCACCTCCGCCTGGCCGCCGAGCCGTCCCTCGACACCGACCTCGCGGGCCACCCGCGTCACTTCGGAACCGAAGGACTGGAGCTGCGCCACCATCGTGTTGACGGTGTTCTTCAGCTCCAGCATCTCGCCCGCGACATCGACCGTGACCTTCTGCGACAGGTCGCCGTTCGCCACCGCCGTCGTCACCTGCGCGATGTCACGCACCTGACCCGTGAGGTTACGGAACGCCGTGTTCACCGAATCGGTGAGGTCCTTCCACGTCCCCGCCGCACCCGGCACCTGCGCCTGCCCGCCGAGCAGGCCCTCCGCGCCGACCTCGCTGGCCACGCGGGTGACCTCGTCCGCGAACGTCCGCAGCGTCTCGGTCATCTGGTTGATGGTCTCCGCGAGCTGGGCCACCTCGCCCCGCGCGTTGACCGTCACCTTCTGCGACAGGTCACCGTTGGCCACCGCCGTCGTCACCTCTGCGATGCCGCGCACCTGGGAGGTGAGATTGCCGGCCATCGTGTTGACCGAGTCCGTGAGGTCCTTCCACACGCCGGCCACGCCCGGCACGGTCGCCTGACCGCCCAGTTCGCCCTCCGTACCCACTTCCCGGGCCACCCGGGTCACCTCGGAGGAGAACGACGACAGCTGGTCGACCATCGTGTTGACGGTGTCCTTCAGCTGCAGCATCTCGCCGGCCACATGAACGGTGACCTTGCGGGACAGATCACCCTTCGCGACGGCCGTCGTGACGAGAGCGATGTCACGCACCTGCGCCGTCAGCCGGTACGCCATGGTGTTGACCGAATCCGTGAGGTCCTTCCACGAACCGGACATACCACGCACCTGGGCCTGGCCGCCGAGTTTGCCCTCGGTGCCCACCTCGAGCGCGACCCGGGTCACCTCGTCGGTGAACGCCGACAGCTGGTCCACCAGGCTGTTGACCGTACGGGCGACCTTCAGGAACTCGCCGCGCAGCGGGCGCACCGCCGCCGCCCCGTCCTGGCCGTCCGCGGCCGGCGAACGCAGCTCCATGCGCTGCTCGAGATCACCGTCCGCGACCGCGGAGAGCACTCGCCCGACCTCGGACACGGGCCGCGCCAGGTCGTCCACCAGTTCGTTCGCGGCGTCGACAGCCGCCGCCCAGGACCCTTCGCAGGCGCCCGTCTCCAGCCGTTCCGTGAGTTTTCCCTCACGGCCGACCATCCTGCGGACCCTCGCGATCTCACCCGTGAGGTGGAGATTCCGGTCGGCGACCTCGTTGAAGACAGCCGCGATCTCGGACATCACGCCGTCGCCCGACACCGTCAGACGGCGGCGGAAGTTGCCGTCGCGCATCGTCACAAGGGCGGCCAGCAGCCTGTTCAGGGCTGCCGTGTCGACCTCGGTTGTCCCATTGCTCCGGGACCGTCCGCCTTTCGCGCGCGTATCTTTGGTCCGCGCCGTCACGCCAGACTCCACCGTGTCCCTCCCGCAGGGGTTGACCGTTACTGCCTGGGCCGTCTCAGGAAGCCTGCCCAGTGTTTCACCATGCCGGAACCAGGCGATAACAGTTCGGCAGCTTCGCATAGCGTCCCCACCCCCGGAGGGCGGAAACAGCGGTGACCGGCATCCGCTCGGACAGCGAAGGTAAGTAACCTGGCATCCGGCTGTCCAACCGCCCCGGTCCGCCCGGCGGGGGCGGTGTGGTGCTCGACTACCACCGGGCACCGGGAGGGGCAGGCCGATCATGGCAGAGCCGGGCGTCGAGACGCGTACGAGGAGTTCTGTGATCACCGCGCGGGCGGCTGCCAGCTTCGACCCTGTCGGGCGGTCCGTCGCGACCGCCCGTGCCTTTGTCCGCGACACCCTCCAGGGGTGGGGCCACTCCGACGTGGTGGACGACGCGGTGGTGCTCACCAGTGAGCTCGTCACCAACGCCGTCATCCACGCGGGAACCTCGGCGGACGTGCTGTGCCTGCGTTCCGAGGACGGCGTCCGGGTCGAGGTCGCCGACCGCTATCCGGAGCGGGAGGTGCCGATACAGGGTGGCGGCCGCACCATCGCGAACCTCGACAGCGAGAACGGACGCGGACTGCTCCTCTGTGCGGCGCTCGCCTCCCGCTGGGGCGTGGAGTACACCCCCACGCACAAGACGGTGTGGTTCCGACTCGACCTTCCGCACCGGGCGGTCGGCACCCGGTCCGCCGGCCCGGTCGTACCGACGGCGATGCTGCCGGTCACCGAGGACCGGGTACGGGTCGCGGTGACGCAGATCGACCGCACCGGCACGATCTCGGTGTGGAACGAGGACGCCGAGCACCTTTTCGGATACCCGGCGGACCAGGTCGTCGGCAAGCCGCTCACCGACTTCGCCGCCTGGCCCCACACGCCGGGCATCGGCACCGGGATCGCGGAGGCCCTGCGGCTGTCCCGCTGGGAGGGCAGCTACGGCGTCCGCGGCAGCGACGGCCGGGTGATCCCGGTCTACGCCTCCCATCTGCGGGTGCGCGACGCGAACGGCGAGCCGTCCACGGTCTGCCTGCTGGTGCGCGACGACGAGCGTGCCGTACTGCAGTCGCCCCAGCGGACCCCCGGCGGCGACAGCCGCTCGGAGCACCGCAGCGCGGACCCGTTCGAGGTCTTCATCGGCTCCCCCGCCCCGGACGATCTCGACGGCCTGCTCCAGCGCACCGTCGAACGGGCCAGGGACATGCTCGACGGCGACGCCGCCTTCCTGCTCCTGGCCACCGACGACGAGACGGAGCTGGAGGTCCGGGCGACGA
This sequence comes from Streptomyces sp. NPDC002835, assembly GCF_053591995.1. Taxonomy (NCBI): domain Bacteria; kingdom Bacillati; phylum Actinomycetota; class Actinomycetes; order Kitasatosporales; family Streptomycetaceae; genus Streptomyces; species Streptomyces sp. NPDC002835. The sequence goes on from NZ_JBSFUW010000056.1 coordinate 30,946, forward strand.
CGGGACTCCCGTCGGCCCGCCAGCGCTTCGCCCGCGTCCCGGTGGAAGCCGGCGCGGGACGTTACGGCTCCGCCCGGATGCCCGCGGTCCACGAGGACCTCGCGGCCGTCCCCGGGGCCGTTCCGCTCCTCAACTCCACCGGCATGCGCTCGGTGGTCACGGTGCCGCTGAAGGTCGAGGGCCGGCTCACGGGCTCCCTCGGCGTGGCCGCCGAAGCCGCCGGCCGCTACTCCAACGAGGAGGCGCTGCGCCTGCAGTTCGCCGCGGACCGTATCGCGCTGGCCGTCGAATCGGCACGGCTGGGCGAACTGGAACGGCTGCGCCGCGGCTCCCTGTCGTTCCTCGTCGAAGCGTCCGACCTGCTGGCCGGCACGCTCGACCGGGACCAGACGCTCGCCCTGATGGCACAGATGACGGTCCCCACGCTCGCCGCCTGGTGCGCGGTCTACACGATCGCCGACCAGTCCTCCGAGCCGTACCTCAGCTACGTGCTGCACGAGGACGAGGAACGCATCGACGGCCTCAAGGCCCTTCTGTCGAGGATCGATCCGCCCGACCCGGTGCCGACGCCCGGCGCACGGGTGTGGAACGCGCCCGGCGAGGCCGCCCAGCGGGCGGCGCTGCTCGCGTCGAAGCGTGAACTGGGCCTGGGCTCCACGCCGCCCGTGTCGTCCGGCATCGGCACGACGCTCGCCACGGCGGCCACGGTCGGCGGGGAGACCGTCGTCCTGCCGCTGGTCGCCCGTAACCGCGTGATCGGGATGCTGACGCTCGGCAAGCCGTCCGACGACCACTTCCGCCAGGAGATCCTCGAACTCGCCGAGGACCTCTCCCGGCGCGCGGCCCTCGCCCTGGACAACTCGCGCCTCTACTCCGAGCGCATGGCGATCAGCCAGTCCCTCCAGCGCAGCCTGCTGCCGCCGGAGCTGCCGCAGATCCCGGGCGTCGAGGTCGACGTCATCTACCGCGCCGCGGGCGAGGGCAACGAGGTCGGCGGCGACTTCTACGACCTCTTCCCCATCCGCGACGGCGCCTACGGCTTCGCGATCGGCGACGTCTGCGGCACGGGTCCCGAGGCCGCAGCGGTCACGGGTCTGGCCCGCCACGCGCTGCGCCTGCTCGCCCGTGAGGGCTTCGGCGGCCCCGCGGTCCTGGAGCGACTGAACGCGGCCATCCTCGACGAGGGCGCCCGCAGCCGCTTCCTCACGCTCCTGTACGGGGAGCTGTGGCCGCAGGAGGACGGCAGCGCGCTCCTCAAGGTCGTCTGCGCGGGCCATCCGCTGCCGCTGCGGCTCCGCCAGGACGGCACCGTGGAGCCGGCCGCCGAGCCGCAGCCGCTCCTCGGCGTCATGGAGGACCTGGAGCTTTACGAGCAGATGGTGACGCTCGACCCGGGCGACGTACTCCTGTGCGTGACGGACGGGGTCACGGAACGCCGAGAGGGAACGCGCATGTTGGGCGACGACGGCCTGACCGAGGTACTGACGCACTGCACCGGCCTGACGGCGGGCGCGGTCGCGGGGCGGGTGCTGAGGGCCGTGGAACGCTTCGCGGCGGAGCCGGCGTCGGACGACATGGCGATCCTGGCGATGCGGGTACCGGAGCCTCACAACAGCTGAGACGGAACATGAGGAAGGCCCCCGCCTTTCGGCGGGGGCCTTCCTCATGGTGTTGCTTGTTTGTCGGAGCCCCCAAACGGAATCGAACCGTTGACCTTCTCCTTACCATGGAGACGCTCTACCGACTGAGCTATAGGGGCCTGTTGCGCCTGGCAACGGGATAAAGCATACCCCGGATCAGGGGATGCTTCAAAACCGGTCGGCGAACCCTTCGTGAGTCGGTCGTGAATCCGGTCGTGAATGGGTCTTGAACGCAGGAAAGCCCCGCACCAGAGGTACGGGGCCTTCCCACAATAATTGTTCGGCGGCGTCCTACTCTCCCACAGGGTCCCCCCTGCAGTACCATCGGCGCTGAAAGGCTTAGCTTCCGGGT
>NZ_JBSFUW010000057.1:0-32901 GCF_053591995.1 Streptomyces sp. NPDC002835
ATGCCGCTGCGGCTCGCGAAGTTCGGCGTGCCGCTGGCGGACACGGCCCCGGCCGGTCTGGCCGCCGCGGGCATCGAGCCGGTGCTGCTGCCGCCGGCCCCGGTGGCGCAGAGCCCGGCGCAGCCGGAGCTGACGCGCACCGCGGAACTGCCTGCGGGAGCGGAGCGCGTCCGGGAGCACGGGACCCGGGCCGCCGCGCCCGGGGAACCGGCCGTGGAACAGGCCCGTGCCGATGCCGAAGTACGCAGCGGAGACCACTCGCGGGCGCTCGGGCAGATGCCGGAGCAGGCCGACCCGGCCCTTTCACAGAGCCCGTGGTTCACAGCCTCGCAGGCCGCCCAGGAGGCGTACCAAGGGTCGTACAACCCGACGTTCGTCGAGGGCTTCGAGCCCGTCCCCGTACCGGTCCCCGCGGGCCCCGGCGGCCGTACCCGGCCGCTCGGACCGGGCCCTGAGCCGCAGGTGTACGAGCAGTACGCCGACGACTACCAGGCGCAAGACCGGCCCCGCGTGCCCGACGAGCCACAGCCGAGTCCTCATTCCGCCACCGAGGACGCCGAGTTCGCGGAGGCTGCGTACCCGGTCTTCACGGAATACGTGGACGAGTACCAGGACTATCCGAGCGCCGACCGCCTCGACATACTGCTCGCCGATCGCCACGGGCTGCGCCACCCGCGCAGTGCGGCGCTGCTGCGCCAACTGCTGCCCGGTTTCCAGAAGCGGCACCAAACCGAGCTGGAGGCCGAGCACATAGCGTGAGCCGAGGACACATCTGACCGGGACGCCCCCGGTCCCGCGCACGCTCGCGCCCGTTTCGCCCCGAAGTCCTGGCCCGGACACCAGCCGCAGGTAACCGGCAGGTGACTTTCGTACCCGGGATGCGTTCCCCTGGATGAAGGACCCGCGGCCTGTCCGGCCGGCATGGCACTCCACCGCCTGCCTACTTGCTCAGGGCGTTCGCGATAATGATCACCAGGCCGATCAGCATGTCAAGACCCCCTGCCCGGCACGAGGCCGGCCATCCGTGCCCGGCGGTACGGGCGGCCCAGGTGCCAAAGCCGAACAAGGCGAGGGTGTTGAACAGCAGTGCCGCGTCGACAGCCGTGGCCTCTGCCCACCACCCGGCTACTGCGGCAAGCAGTATCCCCACCGTGGGCAGCACGACGGCGACCAGTGGCCACTCGGCCAGCACCAACCGCAGTCGGCTCGTGGTGGCTGATCTGTCGACGGACGCACGATGGGCGATGACGTGCGCGTACCCATGGGCGGCGCCCGACGCCAGCGCGGTGAGCAGTACCCACAGCGCGTCCGGACCGGGATCGGCCTTCTCGCCCGTCGCGTCCAGTGCAGCCACCAGGGCGCTGGCCAGTACCAGTCCGTAGACGCCGCTGAACAGCGACTGTTCCGCCGGCTGGTGCCGCAGGATCCACCTCGGTGCGACGCCCTCTGGGCGGACATGGTCGGCGCGGTCGGACATCGCATCCCCTCGGTGCGGTGAAGACGGTCGGGTCCGCACATGCTGACCCGAGTGGCGTCAGGGGACACGACGCCACGCTCTGATCGGATGATTGTTGTGCCATAAGAGCTCGCGGGTGCGGCAGTCGGCGGCGACCGAGGGGCGAAGGTTCGTCATTGCCTTGCGCTTCCCGTCCACGGCTCGGCCCCGACCTTGGTGGGCCGAAGGAGGCAGAAACGGTGGAGGGCTCTCGGCCCCGTGGGGACGAGAGCCCTCCGAAGAGAGACGACCGTCAGGCGCCGAGCAGCTTCCGCACCCGGTCCGCGCCGACCGCCAGCAGCAGCGTCGGCAGCCGCGGACCGGTCTCGCGGCTGACGAGCAGCCGGTAGAGCAGGGCGAAGAAGGACCGCTGGGCGACCTTCAGTTCCGCCGTCGGCTTGGCGTCCGGCTCGAGGCCGGCCATCACCTTCGGCACGCCGTAGACGAGCGTGGTCAGCCCGTCGAGCGACCAGTGGGTGTCCAGCCCCTCCAGCAGCAGGCGCAGCGACTCGCGCCCCTGGTCGTCGAGCGAGGCGAGCAGCTCGGTGTCGGGCTCGGAGCGGACGACGGTCCGGGCGTCGGCCGGGACCTGGGTGGTGATCCAGTTCTCGGCGCGGTCGAGCCGCGGGCGGGCCTCGTCGAGCGAGGTCAGCGGGTTCGCCGGGTCGAGGTCGCTGAGGATGCGGATCGTCTGCTCGTCGTGGCCGCCGGTGATGTCGACGACCGAGGCGAGCGTCCGGTACGGCAGCGGGCGCGGGGTCCGCGGCAGTTCGCCGGCGGCGGTGCGGACGGCGCGGGAGTACGCGGCGGCGTCGGCCGGCAGGGCGGTGCCGTCCTCGACCTTGGCGGCGAGCTTGTCCCACTCGTCGTAGAGCCGCTGGATCTCCTGGTCGAAGGCGATCTTGAAGGACTGGTTGGGCTTGCGGCGCGCGTACAGCCAGCGCAGCAGCGGCGCCTCCATGATCTTCAGCGCGTCGGCCGGGGTGGGCACGCCGCCGCGCGACGACGACATCTTGGCCATGCCGCTGATGCCGACGAACGCGTACATCGGGCCGATCGGCTGGACGCCGTCGAAGACCTCGCGCACGATCTGCCCGCCGACGACGAAGGACGAGCCCGGCGAGGAGTGGTCGACGCCGCTCGGCTCGAAGATCACGCCTTCGTAGGCCCAGCGCATCGGCCAGTCGACCTTCCAGACCAGCTTGCCGCGGTTGAACTCGCTCAGCCGGACGGTCTCGCCGTGGCCGCACGCCGTGCAGACGTAGGCCAGCTCGGTCGTCTCGTCGTCGTACGAGGTGACGGTGGTCAGGTCCTTCTCGCACTGCCCGCAGTAGGGCTTGTACGGGTAGTACCCGCCGGCGCCGCCGCTGCCGTCGTCCTCGGCGGCCGCGCCGGAGCCCTCGGCCGCTTCGAGCTCGGCCGCGTCGACCGGCTTCTGCGACTTCTTCTCGGGGGCCTTCTTGGTGCGGTACTGGTCGAGGATCGCGTCGATGCCGGCGCGGTGCTTCATCGCGTGCAGGATCTGCTCGCGGTAGACGCCGGTCGTGTACTGCTCGGTCTGGCTGATGCCGTCGTACTCGACGCCCAGCTCGTCCAGGGCCGCGGTCATCGCGGCCTTGAAGTGCTCGGCCCAGTTCGGGTGGGCGGAGCCGGCCGGGGCGGGGACGGAGGTCAGCGGCTTGCCGATGTGCTCGGCCCAGGAGTCGTCGACGCCGTCGATACCGGCCGGCACCTTGCGGTAGCGGTCGTAGTCGTCCCACGAGATCAGGTGGCGGACCTCGTGCCCGCGCCGCCGGATCTCGTCGGCGACCAGGTGCGGGGTCATGACCTCGCGGAGGTTGCCCAGGTGGATGGGGCCGGACGGGGACAGACCGGAGGCGACGACGACCGGTTTGCCAGGCGCACGTCGCTCCGACTCGGCGATGACCTCGTCCGCGAAACGGGAGACCCAGTCGGTCTCGGTGCTGCTCTGAGCCACGGTCGGCACGTCCTTCTTTCTCGAAAGCTGGGTTGAGCTCACGGCCATTCTCCCAGACAGAGGGTGCTCCTCCGGCGCGCCTCTGTGCCACCCGATTGTCTGGCCCGGGCGCCACCCGATCTCCGGTCCCCGCACCACCCGGTCGCCGGGCACCGCGCTGTCCGGTTTTCGCGCCCGTGCGCCGCCCGGTCGTCCGGGAAACGACTTGCCCCTCCGTGGGATACTTGACCACCGCAACATTCAGTGACAGCACACCTCAACCGGAACGGAAGCTCATGGCCTCGGTCCCTTCCCTCGCTTCGACCGTGCAGCAGCACCTCGCGGACGCCCTCTCGGCAGCCCTGCCGGAGGCCGGCTCCGCCGACCCCCTGCTGCGACGAAGCGACCGGGCCGACTTCCAGGCCAACGGCATCCTGGCGCTCGCGAAGAAGCTCAAGGGCAACCCGCGTGAGCTGGCGGCCAAGGTCGTCGACGCCCTCGGGGACGGCGACGTGCTGGGGGACATCGAGGTGTCCGGCCCCGGCTTCCTGAACATCACGGTCACCGACAGGGCGATCGTCGAGACCCTGGCCGCCCGGGCCGCGGACGACCGCCTCGGCGTGCCGTTCGCGAAGGACGCGGGCACCACGGTGATCGACTACGCCCAGCCGAACGTGGCGAAGGAGATGCACGTCGGCCATCTGCGGTCCGCCGTGATCGGCGACGCCATGGTGCAGATCCTGGAGTTCACGGGCGAGAAGGTGGTCCGGCGCCATCACATCGGCGACTGGGGCACCCAGTTCGGCATGCTCATCCAGTATCTGATCGAGCACCCGCACGAGCTGGACCACAGGGAGGGCGACGCTCCGCCGGAGGTCTCCGGCGAGGAGGCGATGTCCAACCTGAACCGGCTCTACAAGGCGTCGCGCGCCCTGTTCGACTCCGACGAGGAGTTCAAGGACCGGGCCAGGCGCCGGGTGGTGGACCTCCAGTCCGGCGACGAGGAGACCCTCGCGCTGTGGCAGCGGTTCGTCGACGAGTCGAAGATCTACTTCTACTCGGTCTTCGAGAAGCTCGACATGGAGATCCGCGACGCCGACATCGTCGGCGAGTCGGGGTACAACGACATGCTCGACGAGACGTGCCGCATCCTCGAGGAGTCCGGCGTCGCCGTGCGCTCCGAGGGCGCGCTGTGCGTCTTCTTCGACGACGTGAAGGGCCCGGACGGCAATCCGGTGCCGCTGATCGTGAAGAAGTCCAACGGCGGCTACGGCTACGCCGCGACGGACCTCTCGGCGATCCGCAACCGCGTGCAGGGTCTCGACGCGAACACCCTGCTGTACGTGGTGGACGCCCGCCAGTCCCTGCACTTCAAGATGGTCTTCGAGACCGCGCGCCGGGCCGGCTGGCTGAACGACGAGGTCAAGGCGCACCAGCTGGCCTTCGGCACGGTCCTGGGCAAGGACGGCAAGCCGTTCAAGACCCGTGAGGGCGAGACGGTGCGGTTGGTGGATCTGCTGGACGAGGCGATCGACCGGGCGACGGCCGTCGTCGCCGAGAAGCGGGAGAAGGTAGGCCTGACCGACGAGGAGGTCGTCGAGAACGGCCGGTACGTGGGCATCGGCGCGGTGAAGTACGCCGACCTGTCGACGTCCGCGGTGCGCGACTACAAGTTCGACCTGGACCAGATGGTGTCGCTGAACGGCGACACGTCGGTCTACCTCCAGTACGCGTACGCCCGTATCCAGTCGATCAAGCGCAACGCCGGCGACCGGCGTCCCGCCGCGCACCCCGAGCTGCCGCTCGCGCCCGCCGAGCGGGCGCTCGGTCTGCACGTGGACCGGTTCGGCGAGGTGCTGGACGAGGTGGCGTCGTCGTACGAGCCGCACAAGCTGGCCGCGTATCTGTACCAGCTGGCGTCGCACCTGACGACGTTCTACGACCAGTGCCACGTGCTCAGCGCCGACAACGCGCCGGAGGTCGTGGAGAACCGCCTCTTCCTCGTCGACCTGACGGGCCGCACGCTCCACCAGGGCATGGCGCTGCTCGGCATCCGTACGCCCGAGCGTCTCTGATCGCACAGGCAGCGCATCACACGGACGGCACACCGGCCGGACGCAGGCGGGTCAGCGGCCCGCTGACGTCCGGCCGGTGGTCGTCGTGGCCGGTCACGGAGCGATGTCGTGCGAGGCCCTGCCCGCCGCGTCGTCGATCTCCGTGTGGGCCTTCTGCAGCAGTTGGGAGGCGAGGTCCATCAGGGCGCGTGCGCCCGCGATCTCCTCGCCGACGAGCAGCTGCGGTTCGTCGGACCGGTGCCGGTTCGCGTTCCCGTGACCGCGGTACTCCGTGCCGTCACCGAGTCTCACCATGGCGGCCGCCCTTGTCCGGTCGCCGTCTTCCTTGAACTCCATCTCGACGTGCCATCCCACGAGTGTCTGCATGGCAGATCACCTCCAGCTGTACTTCAAGGGTGCGCCGCACGGCCGCTGATCGCGAGCCCGCGAAGCCCGCTCCGGGCCGGTCTCCCGGGGCTGTCCCCAGGGCGGGGTGCCGCGAAGTACTCCGCCGGGACGGGGGCGGCCCGGCTGCCCCGGCGGACACGGGCTTCGCAGCGTCATGGCATGCCTAAGACAACGCAGGGGCCTGCGCCGGGGGGAGTCTCCCGATCGGCGCGCCGCATCTCGGCGAACTGCCCTACCTCTTCGACATGGCGTGGGCGAAACCGGTGACCGGTCACCAGCCCGCGCTCGCCGCCTCGCTGATCGACATCTGGTCGGGCGTCGCCCGCACCGGCCGGGCGGCCTGGAAGCCGTACACGCCGGCTTCACCGAACGTCCGGTCGCTGTCGTCGGAAGGGGCCCGTGCGACGGACGTCGAGGCGGAGCACCGGTACTCGTTCTGGAAGACATTCTGACATTACCCGGAAGTCAGCATTGGTCTATACCTTGACTCGATCATGCCAATCGCGCTTGAGTGTGGGCACAGCCCCCCACCGCGGCCGTACCGGAGAGCAACTACTGCTCCCAGTAGGGCCGTTGCGCGTAAAGGAGTGATCGAGTGCTGAGAACACGCCTCATGGCCCTGCTGGTCGCGATCCTCGCCACCACCGGTCTCGCCGCGGTCCTGACGCCCTCCGCATCGGCGGCGTCGACGGCTTCCGCGGCTTCCCTCTGCGACACCGCTCCGAACTGGCAGCAGGGCGCCTGGTACACGACTGGCAACGTTGTCAGGTACAACGGCTCCTACTACATAGCCGAGCACGACAATCCGGGCTACAGCCCGACGATCAGCACCTGGTACTGGGACCCGTACAGCTGCGGAGACGGCGGGGGCGGCACCCCCTCCCCGTCGGGCTTCGTGGTGAGCGAGGCGCAGTTCAACCAGATGTTCCCGAACCGGAATTCGTTCTACACCTACAGCGGTCTGACGGCCGCGCTGAGCGCCTACCCGGGCTTCGCCACCACCGGCAGCGACACGGTGAAGAAGCAGGAGGCCGCGGCCTTCCTCGCGAACGTCAGCCACGAGACCGGCGGCCTGGTCCACATCGTCGAGCAGAACACCGCCAACTACCCGCACTACTGCGACTGGAGCCGGCCGTACGGCTGCCCGGCCGGTCAGTCCGCGTACTACGGCAAGGGCCCGATCCAGCTCAGCTGGAACTTCAACTACAAGGCCGCGGGCGACGCGCTCGGCATCGACCTGCTGAACAACCCGTGGCTCGTCCAGAACAACGCCGCCGTGGCCTGGAAGACGGGCCTCTGGTACTGGAACACCCAGTCCGGCCCCGGCACGATGACCGGCCACAACGCCATGGTCAACCAGGCCGGTTTCGGCCACACCATCCGCTCGATCAACGGCTCGCTGGAGTGCGACGGCAAGAACCCGGCGCAGGTCCAGAGCCGGGTCAGCAAGTACCAGCAGTTCACGCAGATCCTGGGCGTACCGACCGGCGGGAACCTCTACTGCTGACGCAGTCGGGAGCGCGCCACTGAACGGGCCACGGACCGGGGAGACGTCGCCCCCCCGGCCGCGGCCGCATCATGTGGCGCGTCTTCAGGCAACCCGCGGCATCTCCTGCCCGTCCTCCGGGTCCGAGAGGCGCTTGGGCATCAACCAGGCGCCCGGGAAACGGGGTTGAGGAGAGAAAAGTTGATACGTGCCCGGAGGATATGGGTCACCGCGACAGCGGTGCTCGCCGTGGCGGGGGTGTCTCCCGCAGTGGCGCAGGCCCAGCCGCAGCCACCCGGCGCCCCGCCCGCGGCGGCGGGCGACGACGCGACGGACGGCCTGCCGCCCGGCTGGCGGATCACGAACACGGGCGGGGAGAACGCCCTCGAGTGGCGCTCCCCGCGACCGGTGCCGGCGGGTGACGCGCGGGTGGAGTTCCACGCCGACGGCGCGCTGGTCGGCGTACCCGAGCAGGAGAACGACGGCCGGACCTTCCGGCTGCCGCTGGCGGAGGCACGGACCACGGACCTGGCTGACCTCCAGGTCCTGGCGGCGGGCCGGCGTCTGGACGAGAAGGCGGACGGCGCCCGCGCACAGCGGGCCGTGCCTGTCCTGCCCAAGCTGCCCGCGGCCTCGGTGGACCCGGGCAGGCCGGGCCCGTTCCGCACGGTCACCGGCGAGTACGCGCTCGACGCGGTCCGCCTGCCCGGCCTCGCCGCGCCCGTCGAGATGCGCGGCGTCGTCGTCGCGCCGAAGGGCGCCACGGGCAAGCGCCCGGTCGCGCTGTTCCTGCACGGACGGCACGCCACCTGCTACGTCCCCGGCGGGGGTGACGACGAGGTCACCATCGACTGGCCGTGCGCCAAGGGCGCGAAGCCGATCCCGAGCCACCGGGGCTATCTCCGCGACCAGCGGCTGCTGGCCTCCCAGGGCTATGTGACCGTCTCGATCTCCGCCAACGGCGTCAACGGCCAGGACGGCGACCTCGAGGACGGCGGCGCGCAGGCACGCTCGTCGCTGATACGTCAGCACCTGGCCCGCTGGGCCGACTGGGCCGCCAAGCCGGCCACCGCACCGGCGGCCGTACGAGGAGCGCCGAAGGGCGACCTGTCCCGCGTCCTGCTCGTCGGGCACTCGCGCGGCGGCGAGGGCGTCAACCGTGCTGCCATGGACAGCCTGTACCCGCCGCCGGCCGGGCAGGACGGCTACCGCGGCAAGGTGCGCTGGCACATCCGCGGGACCGTGCTCATCGGCCCGACGATCTTCGGCCAGAACCCGGTGCCGGACGTCCCGTCGCTGACGATCCTGCCGGGCTGCGACGGCGACGTCTCCGACCTCCAGGGCCAGGTGTACGCGGACGGCACGCGCGGCGTCAGCCGCGGCAGGGCACTGCACAGCGCGGTCTACATGGTCGGGGCGAACCACAACTACTTCAACAGCGAGTGGACCCCGGGCCAGGCCCAGGCACCCGCCAGCGACGACTTCTGGCACGACCCCGAGCAGCCCGACCCGGTCTGCTCTCCCGGTACCGCGACCCGGCTGACCGCCGACCAGCAGCACAAGGCGGGCGCCACCTACATCGCCTCCGCCGCCCGGCTGTTCGTCGCCGGCGACGACCGGGCCCGCTCACTGCTCGACGGCACCGGCCGCCGGGCCCCCTCCGCCGACCCGGCCCGTGTCCTGACCCACGCGGTCGGCGCGAACCGCGGCGCGGGTTTCCTGCCCGACGGCTCCGTGAAGGTGACCGGCGGCCGGCTGTGCTCCGCGATCGACCCCGACCCGCGCAAGGCCTGCCTGAATCCGGAAACCGGTGGCTCGCCGCACTTCGCGTACTGGCAGCCGGAACGCGAGACGGGCCGCCGCGCCGTGGCACTGCACTGGTCCACCCCGGGCTCGGCGGTGAAGGTGCGCCCGGACAAGCCGCTCTCGGTGAAGGGCGCCAAGGCCCTCGCGCTGCGCGTCTTCGTGCCGCCGAACACCACCGGCACGCAGCTCGACGTCTCCGTCACCGACGCCGCCGGCAAGCGGGCGAAGCTGGGCCGCGTCCGGGTGGACGGGCTGCCGGGCAGCGACCGCACCACGTCCTACTGGGCGCGCGAGGTCCGCGTTCCCCTGACCGCCGCAGCGGGCCTCGACCTGCGCAAGGTCGCATCCCTGGAGCTGACCCCGCGCACCCGCTCCGGGCAGGCGTGGCTGATGGACGCCTGGGCCTGGAGCCCGGGCACACCGGCGGTACGGGAGGCCCCGCTGACCCGGGTCGACCTCGGCCGCCTGACGGTCAAGGAGGGCGACTCGGGCGTCCGTACGTACCGGGTGCCGGTACGGGTGACGGGCAAGAGCGGCGGCAAGGGCGCCGGCGCGGTACGGCTGTACGTCATGGACCCGGTCACCGGCCGGGCGAAGGACCGGCTGGTGACCGTCCGGCCCGGCAGCAGCGCCATCGACATACCGGTGACGGTCAAGGGCAACAAGCGGTACGCCTGGGACGTGTCCCACGACGTGCTCGTGAAGGCGGTCCGCGGCACCGTCGTCGGCACCTACTCCGGCGGGGTCACCGCCGAGAACGACGACCCGATGCCCGAGGTCACCGTGAAGCCGGTCGCCGACAGGGTGACGGAGGGGCAGTCGCTGAGGTGGCGGGTCGCCCTCTCCGCGCCCGCCGACGTGGAGATGTCGTCGACGCTCCGGTTCGTGGGCGTCCCGGGCCGCCCCGAGCTGTCCACCAAGGACGTCGACCGGCAGTGGCTGCTCGACATGATCGGCGAGGTCCCCGACGGTGACGTCCCGCTGTCCCGGCTGGAGTACGCCTATCTGTGGGCGTCCGTACCGGCCGGCAGCACCGGCGCGGAGCTGAGCGTGCCCACGGTCCGCGACGAGTCGGCGGAACCGGCCGAGTACGTCGGCCTCCGGGCCGTCGACGACATGGGCGAGCCGCACGGCCCGGTCATGACCGGCACGGTGACCGACGCGCCGTAGGCGCCCACAAGGTCACGGCCGTGCGAACTCGCACCACACCACTTTGCCGGGTTCGCGCGGCCCCACGCCCCACCGGTCGGCCAGCGCCGCCACGAGCAGCAGGCCGCGCCCCGACTCGCCGTCCGGCTCCCGCACGGACGGCTCACCGTCGCCGCTGTCGTGCACCTCGACGCGCAGCGCCGTGCCCTGCTCCTGGAGCCACATCCGCAAGCGATAGCCGCGCCCCGGCGGTACGCCGTGCACCAGCGCGTTCGTCGCGAGCTCGCTCACACACAGCGTGACGTCGTCGGCCCGCGCGTCCCAGCCCCACGCGGCGAGCGCCACACGGGCGAACTCCCTTGCGGCAGCGACCGATCGGCGTTCCCGTCGGCAGAACAGCTCGCGCAGATCCTCGTGTTGCATCGTCTTGTCCACGGCCACGAGCGTCGCGGTGCGTGACCGGGTCGCGGCACTCCGTCGACCCGTACGTTTCATTTGTACGGGTCGCGCAGGCGTAACGTACGCGTGGGTCCGGGGAGTTGGTGGGGTATGCACCCCAGGAGACGCCAAAGGAAGAACGCCACGGCGCTGCGGCTGGTCGGCCGCCAGCTCGCCCGCTTCCGCGAGGCCGCGGGCCTCACGCAACGTGAACTCGCCGCGGAGTTCAACCTCGGCGAGGAAACCGTCGCCTCGATCGAACAGGGCCGCCGCCCTCTGAAGCCGGACCTGGCGCAGAGATTCGACGACCGCCTCGACACGAAGGGCGCGCTGTCGGTGGCGCTGGAGCACCTGCCGGAGGTGGACCTGATCCCGGCGTGGGCGGAGGAGTACATGGACCTGGAGCGGGACGCGATCGCACTGTCCTGGTACGACAACCAGGTCGTGCCCGGTCTGCTCCAGAGGGAGCGGTACGCGCGCGCGGTCTTCCGTAGCCGCGTGCCCGCCTTCAACGCGGACGAGATCGAGGCACAGGTCGCCGCCCGCGTGGCCCGCCAGGAGATCCTGGCGCGGACCCGGCCGCCGACGATCAGCTTCGTGATGTGGGAGGCCATCCTCATGGACCACTTGGGCGGGGACGAGGTGTACGAGGAGCAGGTGCGCCACCTGCGGGCGTGCGCCGAACTGCCGGGCGTCTCACTCCAGGTGATGCCGTTCGGCCGCACCAGCCATGCGGGGCTGGACGGTCCGTTCATCCTGCTGGAGACACCCGACCATCAGCTCCTCGGGTACACCGAGAGCCAGCGTGGCAGCCAGCTGATCTCCGACCCGGATGAGGTCAGCATCCTTGCGCGGAAGTATGCGATGCTGCGGACACAGGCCCTCAACCCGGAGGACAGCAAGGGTCTGTTGGACCGGCTGCTGGGAGAGTAATGAGCACCGCACTGAAGTGGTTCAAGTCCAGCTACAGCGGCAGCGAGGGCGGCGCCTGCCTCGAAGTGGCGTACCACTGGCGCAAGTCGGCCCACAGCTCCGAACAGGGCGGCGCCTGCGTCGAAGTGGCCACGCACCCCGCCGCGATCCACGTCCGCGACTCCAAGGTCGCCGGCGGCCCGGTGCTCAGCCTCGCACCGGCCGCCTGGACGGTCTTCGTCAGCGACCTGGGCTGAGGCCCTGCGTCGCGCCCTGGACGTACAGGGCCCAGGCGAGGCAGCCGAAGGCCGCGGTGTGCAGGACGGCCCGGACGGTGTTCCAGGCGACCCACTTGTCCTCGAAGGCCGCCCGGGCCGCCTTGAGCTGAGCGGGGTCGCCCGCGAGGGAGACCTTGTCGAGCGCGTCGTTGAGCGGCACGTTCTGCGTGCCGGTCACCAGGAACGCCGCCACGTAGAGGACGAGCGCGGCGACGATCCACCAGCGGGCCGCGCCGCCGTGCCCGCCGCCCGGCTGGACCGCCGCGAGGACGAGCAGGGGCAGGGGCAGCAGGAAGGGCATCAGGAACCAGCCGTTGAGGATGGCACGGTTGATGTGCTGCATGCCCTGGACGAACGCCAGGTCGCCGGAGCGGGCGAGACCCGGCATGACCGCGTAGGCGAAGGCGGCGAACAGACCGGCCATGAGCCCGGTCGCCAGGGTGGAGGCCATGAGGGCCGCCGTGTGGAGTGTTCTCATCCGTTCTCCTCTGCACCGTCGGTGTCGTTGTCGGTGGCGGCGGGGGTGACCCATTCGACGAACTGGACGATCACGCCGTTGGGGTCGGTGATCTGGAAGAGCCGCTCGCCCCACGGCTCCTCGCGCAGCGGCATGGTGATGTCCACGCCCTCGCCGCGCAGCCGCTTCTCCTCGGCCTCCAGCCCCGTGAGGGTGAAGGCGAGGATCAGTCCGCTCGCTCGCTGGTCGCGCTGCTCTTCGGGCAGGACCTCGATGCCGCGCCGCAGCAGGACGATGTCGACTGCGGCGTCGGGCCGGGTGAGGGAGGCGAAGCCGTCGGCGGCGGCCTGCTCCTGGTAGCCGAGGTGGGTGGTGAAGAAGGCCTGGGAAGCGGCCACGTCGTCGACGGTGAGCGAGACGGTGGAGGCGGTGATCTGCAAGACGGTGTCCTTTGCTGGAGTCGGTTCGGTCAGTAGGAGCTGCGGCGCGGGAGGTTGCGTGCGCGGCGAGGGGTGTCCTGGAAGCGGACGTGGTGGAGCTGTGCGGGCTGTCGACCGCCTTGCTGCCGGCTGCGGGTGGGCGGCTTGCCCGCCTGCTCGGCGAGGAGCTTGGCGAGATCGAGTCGCTGCATACGAGGTTCCTCTCGGTAGAAACTTACGTTGAACGTAAACTTAGACCGAGAGAACCAGGGGTGTCAACATAAATTTGCTACGGAGGTAAGATTCCCTCATGAGCAACGAGACGGGCACAGTGACGAGCCCACCGGCGCACGCCGCTTCGACGGGCCTGCGGGAGTCCAAGAAGCGCGAGACCCGGCAGCTGATCTCCGACCACGCGACCAGGCTGTTCATGGCCCAGGGCTTCGAGCGGACGACCATCGCGGAGATCGCCGACGCCGCACGCGTGGCGAAAAAGACGGTGACCAACTACTTCCCGCGCAAGGAGGACATGGCGCTGGACCACCAGGAGGCGTTCGCCGCGGGCCTGGCCGAGACGGTCGCCGGCCGGGCCGCCGGTGAGTCGGCGCTCGCGGCGCTGCGCCGGGAGTTCGAGGCGGCCGTAGCGGCGCAGAATCCGGTCGCCGGGTTCGCGGGCCCGGACTTCTCGCGCATGATCGACGACAGTCCGACCCTGTCGGCCTGCCTGCGCGCTCTGCACGACCGGCGCGAGGAGGCACTGGCCGACGCACTCGCGCGGGCCACGGGCACATCCGCCGCCGACATCACGCCCCGTACGGCCGCCGCCCTGCTGGGTGCGGTGCACCGGGTCCTGTTCGGCCGCATCCAGGAACTCACCCTCGCGGGGCACTCGGGCGACGACATCGCCCGGACCGTCGGGGAAGAGGCCACCCGCGCCTTCGACCTGCTCGAACCGGCGCTCGCCGACTACGCGGTCGCCTGACCCGCCGGACCAGGTGTCGACGCACCGCGCGGGAAACGGCGGACGGCCCGGTGCGCACACTCGCACCGGGCCGTCCTGAAATGGTCGGCGGTCAGCGACCTGCGCCGAGCCCCCGGGCGACCTCCGTCGCCCAGTACGTCAGGATCATGCTCGCGCCTGCCCGCTTGATGCCGAGCAGCGTCTCGGCGATCGCCTTGTCCCGGTCGATCCAGCCCTTCTCGGCGGCGGCCTCGACCATCGCGTACTCGCCGCTGATCTGGTACGCGGCGACCGGCACGTCCACCGACTCGGCGACCTTGGCCAGGATGTCGAGGTACGGGCCCGCGGGCTTGACCATGACCATGTCGGCGCCCTCGGCGAGGTCGAGCGCCAGCTCCCGCATCGACTCGCGGACGTTGGCGGGGTCCTGCTGGTAGGTCTTGCGGTCGCCCGTGAGCGACGAGCCGACGGCCTCACGGAAGGGGCCGTAGAAGGCGGACGAGTACTTGGCGGTGTACGCGAGGATCGACACGTCCTCCTTGCCGATGGTGTCGAGCGCGTCGCGGACGACACCGACCTGGCCGTCCATCATGCCGCTGGGGCCGACGACGTGGACGCCCGCGTCGGCCTGGACCTGGGCCATCTCGGCGTAGCGTTCCAGCGTGGCGTCGTTGTCGACGCGGCCGTCCGCCGCCAGGACTCCGCAGTGGCCGTGGTCCGTGTACTCGTCGAGGCACAGGTCCGACATGATCACGAGCTCGTCGCCGAGCTCCGCCTTCACGTCCCGGATCGCGACCTGCAGAATCCCGTCCGGGTCCGTGCCCGCCGTGCCGGCCGCGTCCTTCTTTGCGTCCTCGGGCACGCCGAAGAGCATGATCCCTGCGACCCCGGCCTCGTGCGCCTCGACGGCGGCCTTCCGGAGCGTGTCACGGGTGTGCTGCACGACGCCCGGCATGGCCTGGATCGGGACGGGCTCGCTGATCCCCTCGCGCACGAAGGCGGGCAGGATCAGATCGGCCGGGTGCAGCCGGGTCTCGGCGACCATGCGCCGCACGGCGGGAGTGGTCCGGAGCCGCCGGGGGCGGGCACCGGGGAAGGATCCGTACGCAGTCATAGGGGCCACGCTACGCCCGCCCGGGCGGCCCGATTACCGACACCGCGTCGGCGCCGGCGTCACGGGACGCCCCGCTACGGGCGGACGGCTCTGACGATCCAGGCCGCCGATTCGTAGAGCACCCCGCCGTCCGTCGAATGGGCCTCGATGTCGGCGCGCAGGCTTTCGAGGGCATGCGCCCGGCCGACCTCGTCGAGGTCCTCGATCACCCAGGCGAGCATCCCGGAGACGAAGTCGTAGGCCGCTTCGGCGGTCCGTCCGAAGTTCATGGGGCGCTCCAGCCCGGTCACGTCCGGCTCCTCGAATCCGGCGGCGGTGAGCGTGTCCCGTACGGCGTCCGGGTCGGCCATGCCGAACGGGCCGGGCGCGCCGGCCGGCGGCACGGGCAGCTCGCGGCCCGCGGCGAGGGCGGTCGCGAAGGACCGGAACCACTCGTTCCGGGCCATGTCCTGCCACACCAGCAGCACCAGCCGGCCGCCGGGGCGGAGCGCGCGGGCGATGTTGCGGAACGCGGTCACCGGCTCGGCGAAGAACATGGCCCCGGCGCGGCTGATCGCGGCGTCGAAGAACGCCTCGGGGAACGGATACGTCTGGGCGTCCGCCTGCTCGTAGCGGATGCTGTCGAGCCCTTCGCGCTCGGCCTCCCGCCGGGCGGCGCGCAGCATCTGGCCCGACAGGTCGACGCCGAGCACGGGCCCGCCGACGGTGAGCCTCGCCGCGGCGCGGGACGTGAGCCCGTTGCCGCAGCCGATGTCGAGGACACGCTCGCCGCGGTGGAGGGCGGCGGCGTCGAGGAACGGCCGCTGGTGGGCGTGGATGGCGCGGTCGAACTGCTCGGCGTGCTCGGCCCAGTAGAAGCCCTGGTCACCGTCCCATGCGTCTGCCTGTTCGGCGTTGGACGGGTCGAGGTGCATGGTGCTGGCGCTCATGGCGGTCTCCCACTTCGTGCGCGGGCGGGGCGTCTGCCTTCCGGTGTACGCCTTGGGCTGCGCTCCCGCCAACCGCCGCGGGGCGGGGGCGACCGCTGCGCGGGGCGTTTTCCCCACCCCGCCCCTTCCCGAACCGGGCTCCGCCCGGACCCGCGCCTCAAACTCCCCCTACGGCCTGGCGGCCGTGGGTGGGGGCACCTCCCACGGCCGCCAGGCCGTAGGGGGAGTACCCCCAGGCCGGGCTGACTCTGTCAGCCCGGCCGGCGATTGAGGCGCGAGGTTCGGGGCGGAGCCCCGACAAGACCGGCCACACCCAGCCCCGCCGGCGATTGAGGCGCAGGGGCCCGGGGGCAGCGCCCCCGGTTACGGGAAGGGGCGGGTAGGGGAAACCCCCACCCGCCCCGCCACCGCGTCAGCGCACCGTCACGTCGTCGTGCGCCGCCGCCGGCCGCCAGGGCGGCGTTCCGACGGGCGGGTCACGTGTTCGCCCGCCTCGACCGCCGCCACGCGGCGGGCCGCGCCGAAGTCGGCGAGGGCCTCGGCCAGGCGGTGGACGGACGGCTCCGGGGAGAGGACGTCCACGCGGAGCCCGTGCTCCTCCGCGGTCTTCGCCGTCGCCGGACCGATGCACGCGATCACGGTCACGTTGTGCGGCTTGCCCGCGATGCCGACCAGGTTCCGGACCGTCGACGACGAGGTGAAGAGCACCGCGTCGAAGCCGCCGCCCTTGATCGCCTCGCGCGTATCCGCCGGCGGCGGCGACGCCCGTACGGTCCGGTAGGCCGTGACGTCGTCGACCTCCCAGCCCAGCTCGATGAGCCCGGCGACCAGCGTCTCGGTCGCGATGTCGGCGCGCGGCAGGAAGACGCGGTCGATCGGGTCGAAGACCGGGTCGTACGGCGGCCAGTCCTCCAGGAGGCCGGCCGCGGACTGCTCGCCGCTCGGGACCAGGTCCGGCTTGACGCCGAAGTCCACGAGCGCGGCCGCGGTCTGCTCGCCGACCGCCGCGACCTTGATCCCGGCGAAGGCGCGCGCGTCGAGCCCGTACTCCTCGAACTTCTCGCGCACCGCCTTGACCGCGTTGACCGAGGTGAAGGCGATCCACTCGTAGCGGCCGGTGACGAGGCCCTTGACCGCGCGTTCCATCTGCTGCGGCGTGCGCGGCGGTTCGACGGCGATGGTCGGGACCTCGTGCGGCACCGCGCCGTAGGAGCGGAGCTGGTCGGAGAGCGAGGCGGCCTGCTCCTTCGTACGCGGTACGAGCACCTTCCAGCCGAACAGCGGCTTGGACTCGAACCACGCGAGCTGGTCGCGCTGGGCGGCGGCGCTGCGCTCACCGACCACGGCTATGACCGGCTGGTGTCCCTCGGGGGAGGGCAGCACCTTCGCCTGCTTCAGGGTCTGCGCGATCGTGCCGAGCGTCGCCGTCCACGTCCGCTGCCGGGTGGTCGTACCGGCGACGGTCACGGTCAGCGGGGTGTCGGGCTTGCGGCCGGCCGCGACCAGCTCGCCGGCCGCCGCGGCGACCGTCTCGAGGGTCGTGGAAACGACCACCGTGCCGTCGCTCGAGCCGACCTCGGTCCAGCACCGGTCGGACGCCGTCCGCGCGTCGATGAAGCGGACGTCGGTGCCGTGCTCGTCGCGCAGCGGAACGCCGGCGTAGGCGGGCACGCCCACCGCGGCGGCCACTCCGGGCACGACCTCGAAGGTGATGCCCTCCGCGGCGCAGGCGAGCATCTCCTGACCTGCGTCGGTGTCCAGACCGGGGTCCCCGGTCACCGCACGGACGACCCGCTTGCCGCCCCGCGCGGCCTCCATGACAAGATTGGCCGCATCCCTGAGTACGGGGATTCCGGCGGTTGTTGACGCGCCGTCAACGACCGTCAGCTCAGGCGTGCTCACGCTCGCCCGGGCATGGCCGCGAACGACCTCGAGCACATGCGGCTCGGCGATCAGTACGTCGGCGCCGGCCAGTGCGTCGACGGCGCGCAGAGTCAGCAGACCGGGATCGCCGGGACCGGCGCCCAGGAAGGTGACGTGCCCTTGTCCGTGTGCCGGAAGGGGTGGACGGTTCGAGGTGGTGGGGCTCAAAGTGCTCGCTCCCCCATAAGACCGGCCGCACCCTTGGCGAGCATCTCGTTCGCGAGTTCGCGTCCGAGCGCCGCCGCGTCGTCGTGCGACGTGGGTACGGGACCGGTGGTGGACAGCTGCACCAGCGAGGAGCCGTCGGTCGTGCCGACGACGCCGCGCAGGCGCATTTCGTTGACAGCCTGTCCGTCGCCCAACAGGTCGGCCAGCGCACCCACAGGTGCGGAGCAGCCGGCCTCCAGGGCGGCGAGCAGGGCTCGCTCGGCGGTCACGGCGGCCCGCGTGGGCGGGTCGTCGAGCTCGGCGAGCGCGGCGGCGAGGTCCGCGTCGGACGCGGAACACTCGATCGCCAGTGCCCCCTGGCCGGGGGCGGGCAGGACGAAGTCCACCGACAGGAAGTCGGTCACCTCGTCGGTCCTGCCGATGCGGTTGAGTCCGGCGGCGGCGAGCACGACGGCGTCGAGCTCCCCGTTCCGTACAAATCCGATGCGGGTGTCGATGTTGCCGCGGATCGGCACCGTCTCGACGGTCAGGCCGTGGGTGCGGGCGTACGCGTTCAGCTGCGCCATGCGGCGCGGCGAACCGGTCCCGATCCGGGCGCCGTTCGGCAGTTGCTCGAACGTCAGTCCATCGCGTGCGATCAGCACGTCCCGCGGGTCCTCGCGCTTAGGGACGGCCGCGAGCGCCAGCTCGTCCGGCTGCGTCGTCGGGAGGTCCTTCAGCGAGTGAACGGCGAAGTCGACCTCCCCGCGTGCCAGCGCCTCACGGAGCGCGGCGACGAACACTCCCGTGCCGCCGATCTGCGCGAGGTGCTCGCGGGAGACGTCCCCGTACGTGGTGATCTCGACGAGCTCGACGTCGCGGCCGGTGATGCGGCGCACCGCCTCCGCCACTTGCCCGGACTGGGCCATGGCCAGCTTGCTCCGCCGGGTTCCGAGCCTCAGTGCCCTCTCGGTCATACTCGCCCTCGGTTCTTGACGTCTGCGTCATTCAGGTCGGCCCGGCTGACGGAGGCGACCGTCTCCGGGTCGAGGTCGAAGAGGGTCCGCAGCGCGTCCGCGTACCCGGCGCCGCCGGGTTCGCCGGCCAGCTGCTTGACCCGCACGGTGGGCGCGTGCAGGAGCTTGTCCACCACGCGGCGCACCGTCTGGGTGATCTCGGCGCGCTGCTTCTCGTCGAGTCCGGTCAACCGTCCCTCGAGGCGCGCCATCTCCCCGGCGACCACATCGGCGGCCATGGTGCGCAGCGCGACCACGGTCGGGGTGATGTGCGCGGCCCGCTGGGCCGCGCCGAACGCGGCGACCTCGTCGGACACTATGGTGCGGACCTGGTCCACGTCGGCCGCCATGGGCGCGTCGGCCGAGGCCTCCGCGAGGGACTCGATGTCGACGAGCCGTACGCCCGCGAGGCGGTGGACGGCGGCGTCGATGTCGCGGGGCATGGCCAGGTCGAGCAGTGCGAGCCGTACGGGCCCGGTGCCCGTGCCGTGCGTGACAGCGCCCGTGTGGGCGCGGGCGCGCGAGGCGTTGTCCACCCAGGCGCCGTGCTGGGCCAGGGAGTCGTCGAGGCCGACGGGGCAGCCGTCCGCGGCCGTGTCCACCGCGCCCGCGGAAGCGGGCCACGTCGCGCCGTCGCCGGTCGCGGGGGCCGTGTCCGGTGTGCCCGGGCCGCCGGCCCGGTCCACGCCCGGCAGGCCCGCCAGCTCGTCGGCGCCGCCCGGGAGTTCGGCCACGCGGCCGTCGCGCGCCGCGAGCGCGGCCAGGCGCGCGACGACGCTGCCCCCGGGGGCGCGCAGGTCCGCCGGCGCGGGCGCCTCGGGCACGACGTGCTCGGTGAGCGCCGCCGCGACCGCTTCCGCGGTCAGCACGAGCCCGGTCGCACCCGTGCACGACACGGCCACGTCGGCCAGGGCCAGTTCGGCGGGCACGTCGGACATGCTGACGGCGCGTGCCTCGACCGTGCCCGGCTCGGCGAGCACCGCGGCCAGCCGCTCTGCGCGCTCCGTGGTCCGGTTGGCGACGACGAGTTCCCGTACGCCGAGGCGTGCCAGCGTCGTGGCGGCGAGCGAGGACATCGAACCGGCGCCGATGACCAGCGCCCGCTTGCCCGAGGCCCACTTCTCGACCGGCACGCCGTCGGCGAGCTGTTCGAGGCCGAAGGTGACGAGCGACTGCCCGGCCCGGTCGATCCCGGTCTCGCTGTGAGCGCGCTTGCCGACCCGCAGCGCCTGCTGGAAGAGGTCGTTGATCAGCCGCCCGGCGGTGTGCAGTTCCTGCCCGACCGCCAGCGCGTCCTTGATCTGCCCGAGGATCTGGCCCTCGCCGACGACCATCGAGTCCAGCCCGCAGGCCACCGAGAAGAGGTGGTGGACGGCCCGGTCCTCGTAGTGCACATAGAGATAAGGAGTGAGCTCTTCGAGGCCGACCCCGCTGTGCTGGGCGAGCAGCGTCGACAGCTCGGCGACGCCTGCGTGGAACTTGTCCACGTCCGCGTACAGCTCGATGCGGTTGCACGTGGCCAGCACCGTCGCCTCGGTGGCGGGTTCCGCCGCGAGGGTGTCCTGGAGCAGCTTGCTCCGCGCGTCGGCGGGCAGCGACGCCCGCTCCAGCACGCTCACGGGGGCACTGCGGTGGCTCAGCCCTACGACCAGGAGACTCATGCCGGCATCACCGCGGTCATGTCACCTTCGGGGCCCCTGCGGTTCGTGCTCTCGGCCTCTTCGCCGGCCTTGCGCTGCTCGTGGAAGGCGAGGATCTGGAGCTCGATCGAGAGGTCGACCTTGCGCACGTCGACCCCGTCGGGCACGGACAGGACGGTCGGCGCGAAGTTGAGGATCGAGGTGATCCCGGCGGCGATCAGGCGTTCGCACACCTGCTGCGCGGCACCGGCGGGCGTGGAGATCACGCCGATGGAGACCCCGTTGTCGCTGATGATCTTCTCGAGCTCGTCCGTGTGCTGGACCGGGATGCCGGCGACGGGCTTTCCGGCCATTGCCGGGTCGGCGTCGATCAGTGCGGCGACCCGGAAACCACGGGAGGCGAAGCCGCCGTAGTTGGCGAGCGCGGCGCCGAGATTACCGATTCCTACGATCACAACCGGCCAGTCCTGGGTCAGGCCCAGTTCACGGGAGATCTGGTAGACGAGATACTCCACGTCGTAGCCGACGCCACGGGTCCCGTACGAGCCGAGGTAGGAGAAGTCCTTGCGCAGCTTCGCGGAGTTGACGCCTGCCGCCGCGGCGAGTTCCTCGGAGGAGACCGTGGGGACGGACCGCTCGGAGAGAGCGGTCAGCGCCCGCAGGTACAGCGGGAGTCGGGCGACGGTGGCCTCGGGGATTCCTCGGCTACGGGTCGCCGGTCGGTGATTTCGGCCAGTTGCCACGGTGCTCCTGGGGGATGAGCGAGGCTGCAGGCGGCCGTGTGTCCCAAGACCGCCCCGTCGACAGCAGGCTATGTCTTTGTGAACGCGTGCACAAAGATGGTGTCCGCTTTGTCCGTCCAAAGTGATCGGGGTCACGCAATCCGACGGTCGGATTACGGAACCGCAAACCGTCCGTGACCGTTGGGGCACCGAAGGGCGCAAAGCCGGACACACTCCTCTCGCGCACGCCCCCGAGCCCGCCTGATCCCGACCACTGTGCCCTGCCGCGCTCGCGTCCCGATAGAGCCACGACGGTCCCGGCAGGGACACGGTCGATCGGGACACGACGGAAGGGACGAGACCCGCTCAGACCGCCGGGACTCCCAGCGCCCGCCGGAGCCGGTCGGCGTCGACCTTCCAGAAGGTGTGCTGCTCGCCGTCGATCAGCACCACGGGGATCTGCTCCCAGTAGGCGCGGTGCAGTTCCTCGTCCTTGTTGATGTCCTTCTCCTCCCAGATGGCGCCCGCCTCCGCGCACACCGCCCGGACGACCTCGCGCGCCTCGTCGCAGAGATGACAGCCGGGCTTCCCGACGAGGGTGACGACGTGTTCGGCGGAGTCCTTCTTCTTGCGCCGCTGCAGAAAACTCATGCGTCCCATTCTCGCGGGTCGTGACGGCGGTGCCGAGTCAGCGGCAGGGGCGTCATCATCGACGTCATTAACAACGGGGACGCGGAGAGTTCACGCCGCCGCATCCCGGGCGGGTCGGGAAGTACCGAACAGACTGGCTATGCTCACGACATGGCCGCACCGGGATGGCTCACTCCGCGCAGGCGCTCCGCCACGGCACGCAGCGTACTCGCGGGCGAAGCCGCAGCAGAGGCAGCACGGAAGTCCTCGCAGACGATCGAGGCACTCGAGGCGCAGCAGGTCACCGCCCCTGCCGTCGAACCGGAGTTCCCCGTCGCGGGCGACGAACGCGCCGCCGCCTTCTTCGACCTCGACAACACCGTCATGCAGGGCGCCGCGATCTTCCACTTCGGCCGGGGCCTGTACAAGCGGAAGTTCTTCCAGCGCCGCGAGCTGGCCCGGTTCGCCTGGCAGCAGGCGTGGTTCAGGCTCGCGGGCGTCGAGGACCCGGAGCACATGCAGGACGCCCGCGAGAGCGCCCTGTCCATCGTCCAGGGCCACCGCGTCTCCGAACTGATGAGCATCGGCGAGGAGATCTACGACGAGTACATGGCCGACCGCATCTGGCCCGGCACCCGCGCCCTCGCCCAGGCGCACCTCGACGCCGGGCAGAAGGTCTGGCTGGTGACCGCCGCCCCCGTCGAGACGGCGACGATCATCGCCCGCCGGCTCGGCCTGACCGGTGCGCTCGGCACCGTCGCCGAGTCGGTCGACGGCGTCTATACGGGCAGGCTCGTCGGCGAACCGCTGCACGGCCCGGCCAAGGCGGAGGCAGTACGCGCCCTGGCGGCCGCAGAGGGCCTGGACCTCTCCCGCTGCGCCGCGTACAGCGACAGCCACAACGACATCCCGATGCTCTCGCTCGTCGGGCACCCGTACGCGATCAACCCGGACACCAAACTGCGCAAGTACGCCCGGCAGCGCGACTGGCGGCTGCGCGACTACCGGACCGGCCGCAAGGCGGCCAAGGTCGGCATCCCGGCCGCGGCCGGCGTGGGCGCGCTGGCGGGCGGCACCGCCGCCGCGGTCGCCCTCCACCGCCGCCGCCGCTGAGCCCGGCCCGCCCGCCGTCCGGCGCCCGCCCGCCGGGCCCTGCCGCGGAACATGCGCTCCCCCGCGTGTCGTCGGCCAATCCTGTGCCATTGCACGGGTAAGTCCCCGGCCAGTCCTCTTGTCACGTCCCGGCCAGAAGAAACCGCTCGGGACGACAGATCATGACCAAATTCGATCAGCAACCGCTCACAATGTGCGACCAGAACTGTCGCGTAGACGCAACACAAGTGTCGGAAACGGCGATTTGAGCAACTGGGTGTAGCACTGCCTGTACGAAGCGTTATTCTCCTCAGACGCATGACGGACCCCACCAGTCCCCACGACGGGTGAACGGTCCCGCACTGCTCGTGATGGAAGCTCTGCCTCTGGGAGTCCCGTGTACCCACACGTCGGGGTTGACGCCTCGGGCCTGGCTACGCTGCGCGCAGCGGTCCTCGACCACTTGCGCGGCCTTGTCCCCGCCGCGTACGCCGTCCCCGCCTTCGCCATGCCCCGCCTTGCCGCCGACGGCCCGGCCGCACCCTGCTACGCCCTGACCGACGGCCTGCACCAGGGCCCCACGCGCAGCGCCGTCGACGAGGGGCGACGGCCGGCCGAAGGACGGGCCACGGGGAGACGGGCCGGCCGCGGCTCCGGCGCGCACGCCGCCCCCCGCCGACCCACCGCCGACAGTGACAGCGCCCGGATGATGGACCTGGTCGAGCGTGCCCAGGCCGGCGAGGCCGACGCCTTCGGCCGCCTCTACGACCAGTACAGCGACACCGTCTACCGCTACATCTACTACCGCGTCGGCGGGAAGGCGACGGCGGAGGACCTCACCAGTGAGACCTTCCTGCGCGCACTGCGCCGGATCTCCACCTTCACCTGGCAGGGCCGCGACTTCGGCGCCTGGCTGGTGACGATCGCCCGCAACCTGGTCGCCGACCACTTCAAGTCGAGCCGCTTCCGGCTGGAAGTGACCACCGGGGAGATGCTCGACGCCAACGAGGTGGAGCGCAGCCCCGAGGACTCGGTCCTGGAGTCCCTCTCCAACGCCGCGCTGCTCGAGGCCGTCCGCAAGCTCAACCCCCAGCAGCAGGAGTGCGTCACCCTCCGCTTCCTGCAGGGCCTGTCCGTCGCCGAGACCGCCAGGGCGATGGGCAAGAACGAGGGCGCCATCAAGACACTGCAGTACCGGGCCGTACGCACCCTCGCCCGGCTGCTCCCCGACGACGCACGCTGAGCCACCCCAGCCCCCTGCTCCTCCACCGTCCCGTACCCAACTCACAATCGGTGACGCCTCGATGACGCACTGGTCCGATCATCTTTCGCGCGTAACCCAAGTGCCGCGCCGCTCGTTGTGCGGAATGCAGGCTCCCTCTGGACACGCCATGCCCGCAGCCACTCACTCTTTCGTGTGGATGTGCTCAAGGTGTGCAACCCTCCAGATCCCCAGGGGAGTCGATCGTCATGACGAGAGGAGGTGCCGCCAGTGATCGCGAACGTTTCGGCGCACCGGCGGGCGAACGCCTTCGCCCAGGCCTTGGAAGACCAGGCGGCCGAACAGCCCGACGAGTCGGTCGAGTCAGTCGAACCGCCAGAGCACGAACGGCTGTTGACCCTGGCCCACGGTCTAGGCGAGCTACCGAAGCCGCACATGGATCCCGAGGTCAAAGTGGTGCAGCGGGCACAGCTCGTGGCCGCCATGGAGGCGATGCTCCAAGAAGGCACGGCGGCCTCGCCCGCGGGCCCTACCGTGCCCGAGCAGCGGACCTCCGGCCGCGGCGCCCACCGGGCATCCCCGCTCCGGAAACTGCGGCCCCGTTCCCGCTGGTCGAAGGGGCTCGCGGCCGGCGGTCTGACCGTCGGTGTGGCGGCGGGCGCCCTCGGCGGGGTGGCCGCGGCCAGTTCCGACGCCCTCCCCGGTGAATCGCTGTACGGGCTGAAGCGCGGCATGGAGGACTTCAAGCTCGGCCTGGCCGACGACGACTCCGACCGCGGCGAGCTCTATCTCGACCAGGCGTCCACCCGCCTGAGCGAGGCCCGCAGGCTCATGGAGCGGGACCGCGCCGGCGCCATGGACCACGAGTCCCTGGGCGAGGTCCGCCGCACGCTCACCGGCATGCGGCACGACGTCACCGAGGGCCACCGCCTGCTGAGCGCCGCGTACGAGCGCGACGGCTCCCTCGCCCCGATGGCCGCGCTCAACTCCTTCTCCCGCTCCCACCGCGAGGCGTGGGACGGACTGCGCGACCGGCTGCCCGTCCAGCTGACCGATGTCGGCGACCAGGTCGACTCCGCCTTCGACGCCATAGACGAACAGGTCGGCCCGCTCGAGTCGCTGCTGCCCAAGGCCCCGGAGAAGCAGCACGGCTCCCAGGGCCCGGGCACCTCGCAGGACTCCGGGAGCACCGCGGATCCCGGCGGCACGGCGCCCAGCGCGCCCGGCGGCGAGCCGGCCGGGGAGGACGCCAGTCCCAGCCCGTCCGGCTCCAGCACGGCCGCGCAGGACGACGGCCTGCTCGGCGGCAACACGGGCGGTCTGCTCGACCTGCCCGAGGACGCGACGAGCGCGTCGCCGTCCGGCAGGAACTCCGCGCCGTCGGCGCCGGAGGTCACCATCCCGCCGCTCCTGCCGGGCATCCTCCCGGGCCTCGGCTTCGAGGCGGAGGACGACGAGTAGGCGGTGCGTGGGTGAGGGGTGGGTCCCGGCCGGGGCCCACCCCTCACCCATGTCCGGGAGTCAGAAGAAGACCGAGCGGCGCTGGACCAGCAGCTTGTAGAGCGTGTGCTGGATCTGCTCCCGCACCTGGTCCGTCAGGTTGAACATCAGCATCGGGTCCTCCGCCGCCTCCGGCGGATAGCCGTCCGTCGCGATCGGCTCCCCGAACTGGATCGTCCACTTCGTCGGCAGCGGCACCGCCCCGAGCGGCCCGAGCCAGGGGAACGTCGGCGTGATCGGGAAGTACGGGAAGCCCAGCAGCCGCGCCAGCGTCTTCGCGTTGCCGATCATCGGGTAGATCTCCTCGGCCCCGACGATCGAGCACGGCACGATCGGCGCGCCCGCCCGCAGCGCCGTGGACACGAAGCCGCCGCGGCCGAACCGCTGAAGCTTGTAGCGCTCGCCGAACGGCTTCCCGATGCCCTTGAAGCCCTCGGGCATCACGCCCACCACCTCGCCGCGCTGCAGAAGCCTTGTCGCATCCTCGGCGCAGGCCAGGGTGTGGCCGGCCTTGCGGGCCAGTTCGTTGACCACCGGCAGCATGAAGACAAGGTCCGCGGCGAGCAGCCGCAGATGGCGGCCCGCCGGGTGGTTGTCGTGGACGGCGACCTGCATCATCAGCCCGTCCAGCGGCACGGTCCCCGAGTGGTTGGCGACCACCAGCGCGCCACCGTCCGCCGGGATGTTCTCGATGCCCTTCACCTCGACACGGAAGTATTTCTCGTACAGCGGCCGCAGCATCGACATCAGGACCTGGTCGGTGAGCTCGGCGTCGTAACCGAACTCGTCGACCTCGTAGTCCCCCGTGATCCGGCGCCGCAGGAACGCCAGCCCGCCGGCGACCCTCCGGTCCCAGGCGCCGGCCGCCGCACCGGGCGTCTCCTGCGCGGCCGCGGTGCCCTGATGTCCCTCCGCGGCGGCCGCGGTGCTCCCGGAGTCCTGCGAGGCCTCCGGCCCCTCGGCGCCCTCAGCGCTCATGGCGCCGGGCGCCACCGGCTCGTCCGTGCCGTCGTCGCTCTGCGGCCCGGGCAGGGCGCTCACCACGGCCTCCCCCGTCGCCGCGGGGTCGGCCTTGCGGCGGCCGCCTGCCGGGGAGCGCCGCCGCGCCGGGCGCTGTGCACCGCCGCCGCGCGACCGGTCGTCGTCGAACGGAATGACCTTGGCGTCCGCCATCGTCGGCTGCGCTCCTTATCCGGGCTGTCCGCTGCTGTGCGTCGTCGTCTGCGTGGCCGCCGGCCCGCCGGTCTCCACGGCGTCGTCGTCCAGGGACAGGGCCGCCGTGACCTGGTCCACCGCCCTGGCGAGCTTCTCGGGCGGCAGCAGCCCGGGCCCGCGGCTGCGTGCGAAGTCCGCGAACGTCTCCGCCGTCGTGTACTTCGGCCGGAAGCCCAGTGTCTCGCGCATCTGAACGGTGCTCACCACGCGCCCGTGGGTCAGCAGCCGGATCTGCTCGGGCGAGAAGTCGGTGAGGCCGATCGTCCGCAGCGCGGATCCCACCCAGGTGACCGCCGGCAGCAGCACCGGCAGCGTCGGCCTGCCCAGCCTGCGCGAGCACTGCGACAGCGTCAGCACGCCGTCCCCGGCGATGTTGAAGGTGCCGCTGTTGAGGGTGCCGCGCCGCGGTTCGTGCAGGGCGATCCGCAGCACGTCGATGACGTCGTCCTCGTGGACGAACTGCAGCCGCGGGTCGTAGCCGAAGACCGTCGGCATCACGGGCAGCGTGAAGAAGTCGGCGAGCGGCGAGTCGGCGCACGGTCCGAGGATGTTGGCGAAGCGCAGCACGCACACCGCCACGTCGGGCCGGCGCCGGGCGAAGCCGCGCACATACCCCTCGACCTCGACGGCGTCCTTGGCGAAGCCGCCGCTCGGCAGCGACTTGGGCGGCATGGTCTCCGTGAAGACCGCCGGGTCGCGCGGGGCGGAGCCGTACACGCTCGTACTGGACTTGATCACCAGCCGCTTGACCGTCGGCGACTTCTGGCAGGCGCCGAGGAGCTGCATGGTGCCGATGACGTTGGTCTCCTTGACGGCCGCACGGCCGCCGGCGCCGAGCGGGGTGCCCGTCACGTCCATGTGCACGACCGTGTCGACGGCGTACTCGGCGAGCACCCGCGCGATGGCGGGCTGCCGGATGTCGGCACGGACGAACTCGGCACCGCCCAGGTGATGTCCGGGGCCGACGGCGTCGACCGCGATCACCCGGTCCACCTCGGGGTCCCGCTGGACGCGCCGTACGAGACGGCCGCCGAGCTGCCGGGCCACTCCGGTGACGAGCACGACCTTGCCCAAGATCAGCGCCTTCCTTGGGGCGTTCCGGCCCTGGTCCGCCGACCGGGCCTCGAGTCCTGGCGTCACCGTAGCGCGTCACTGTTGCGCTGTGATGACCGCACGACGGACTTTCGCCACGTCGTGCCGTGTCGGAGCAGCAAACACCCCGGCCCCTCCACCGTGCGGTGGAGGGGCCGGGGCGACGCGTACAGCTGCCGCTTACTTCTTGTTGCGACGCTGAACGCGCGTGCGCTTGAGCAGCTTGCGGTGCTTCTTCTTGGCCATCCGCTTACGCCGCTTCTTGATAACAGAGCCCACGACTACCCTCGCTCACTTCTCGGAACACCCCCGCATCAGCGGGAATCTCGGTGCGGGGCGTCTGGGCCCACACGACCTACGTCGGCCTAGCCTACCTGCCGCCGAGTGAGGGACGTAATCCGAGGGGAACCGTCGAGCCTGCGTCACGCAGATTCCACCCCCACGAAGGATTCGCGGAGATACTCGTGCACCGCTTGCTCCGGTACCCGGAAGGACCTCCCCACCCGGATCGCCGGCAGATGACCGCTGTGCACCAAGCGGTACACCGTCATCTTCGACACCCGCATCACCGAGGCAAC
Organism: Streptomyces sp. NPDC002835; assembly: GCF_053591995.1. Lineage (NCBI taxonomy): Bacteria > Bacillati > Actinomycetota > Actinomycetes > Kitasatosporales > Streptomycetaceae > Streptomyces > Streptomyces sp. NPDC002835. The sequence goes on from NZ_JBSFUW010000057.1 coordinate 28,641, forward strand.
TTCCGCCACGGTGAGAAACTTGACCTCGTTGAGAGGCCTCTCGCTGCCAGCAGCCATGACCCACCTGTACCTTCCGCACCCGACGCGCACCGGCTTCCCCTCCGGTGACTCTTCGTCGCTGTGCGCTCACTGCCCAGACTAGGGGCGGGTGATGCAAGTGGGGAAGAGGAGCTGCGATCGGGGGCCTACTGTGACAGACACCCCCGATCGAGCACATAGCGCGTCAACGGCCGGTAGAAATCGGACCGTACGGCGTCGTCAAGCGGAACCGCGACCGACACCAGGCCCTCCGCCTCACCGACGAACAGGGCGGGATCGTCCGTGTCGGCCAGTCCGATGGCCTCGACACCCAGTTGACCTGCTCCGCAGACCCAGCCGTGATCACCGACGACGAGCTCGGGCAGCGGCCCGCCGGCGTCCGCGGCCGCCTCGAGCGCGACTCTGACCGGCAGGGGGGAATGCGTGTGGACACCGGCGGCGGGCGCTCCCGGTTCACGGACTACGGCCACTCCCCGTACGTACTCGAGGCGGTGGGGACGTACTCCGAACCGGGTCGTTATGTCGACACATCGCCCCTGCGCGGGTGTGAGGACAGAACAGCCCGCCGCCGACACGGCGTCTGCCAGACCGGCGTAGAACCCGACCAGCCGGTGCGGATGTCCGGTCCCGAACAGCACCGGGCCGCCGCGCGCGACGACGGCCCCCAGCCGCTCCGCGAACGCGTCGAGCCTGCCGAGGGTCAGCTCGGGGTCGATGACGTCCGCGCCGCTCACCTGCGCCGGATCGGCCGACACCCCGCACCGGTCGGCCATGAGCGCGAGGACGTCCCGCACACTCCAGTTCCACCGGGGGTCGAGGCCGATCGTGACCCGGGGGTCACGCGCGACGAAGGCACGATAGCTCCGCAGACTCGTCTCACGGGGGGTGGCGACGACACCGGCCAGTCGTGACGCCAGCAGATGCGCCCGCAGCGCTCGGGTGCTCAACACCCTGCCGATGCTGACGCACCCGGGCGGCCGCCACACGAAAACCGGGACAACGCCCACAGTTGGCGTAACGCGTGCCGGTCGCGGGGCCGGCGACAAAGCCGGGTGCTAGGCCAGCAGGCCGCGCAGCGGGAAGGCCGCCCGCCGGGTCGCCAGGACGGCCTGGTCCAGCCGGTCGGCGGGGTCGTAGCCCTCGTCCCAGGCGCGCCAGGCCACCGGCCACCGGCCGTCCGTCATCCGCGCCGGCGCCAACTGCCGTGTCTTCGCGTACACCTCGTCCCGCCACGACGACGGGATCACCGACTCGGGCTCCACCGGCTCGTGGGCCGCGATCGCCACCAGATGCGTCCAGGAGCGGGGCACGACGTCCACGACCGCGTATCCCCCGCCGCCGAGGGCGACCCAGCGGCCGCCGTCCACATGCTCGTGGGCCAGCGCGTGGCACGCCTCCTGGACGGCGCGCTGCGCGTCCAGGGACACCGCCAGGTGCGCCAGCGGGTCCTCGAAGTGGGTGTCGGCGCCGTGCTGGGTCACCAGCACCTGCGGCCGGAAGTCGGCCAGCAGCTCAGGCACGACCGCGTGGAAGGCCCGCAGCCAGCCCTCGTCGCCCGTACCAGCCGGCAGCGCCACATTGACCGCCGAGCCCGCCGCCGCGTCGGCGCCGGTCTCCTCCGGCCAGCCGGTCTGCGGGAACAGCGTCCGCGGATGCTCGTGCAGCGACACCGTGAGGACCCGTGGATCGTCCCAGAACGCCGCCTGGACGCCGTCCCCGTGGTGGACGTCCACATCGACGTACGCGACGCGCTCCGCGCCCAGTTCCAGCAGCCGGGCGATCGCCACGGACGCGTCGTTGTAGATGCAGAAGCCGGACGCCCCGCCGGGCATCGCGTGGTGCAGCCCGCCCGCGAAGTTCACCGCGTGCGCGGCGTCCCCGCGCCACACGGCCTCCGCCGCACCGACGGACTGGCCGGCGATCAGGGCCGAGGTCTCGTGCATCCCGGCGAACGCGGGGTCGTCGACCGTGCCGAGCCCGTACGACTGGTCGGCGGCCCTCGGGTCGGCCGACGCGGCCCGTACGGCGTCGATGTAGTCCTCCCGGTGCACGAGACGCAGCGTCGAGTCCCCGGCGGGCTTCCCGGCGACCACGTCCATCGACCGGTCCAGCCCGTAGGCGCGCACCAGCCCCATGGTCAGCGCCAGACGCACCGGATCCATCGGATGGCTGGGCCCGAAGTCATACTTCGTTACCGCCTCGTCCCACATCAACAACCCGCGGCCGCTCATACCCGCCACCGTATCGGGCGCTTCCTTCGCCGAACGCCCGGGCATACACGAGCGTCACCAGGATCAGCGCCATCGGCACCAGCATCGCCCCGCGATAGCTCCAGGCGTCCCCCAGCGCGCCCACGAGGGGCGAGCCGACGAGGAAGCCGACGTAGTTGAAGACGTTCAGCCGGGCCACGGCGGCGTCGCTGGCGCGCCCGGCCGGGAAGAGGCGGCCGGCAGCCGCGAAGGTCTGCGGCACGATCACGCACAGCCCCAGTCCCAGCAGCGTGAACCCGAGCATCCCGACCCACGCCCCCGGCGCCCCCGCCACCACGGCGAACCCGGCCGCCGCCAGCACCGCCCCGCATCTGACGACCGCCACGGCCCCGAACCGCCGTACCCCGAGATCTCCGACGGCCCGCCCGATCAGGGTCGTCACCATGTACGCGTTGTACGGCACTGTCGCGAGCTCCTCCGAGCTCCCGAGGACGTCCTGCAGATACTTGGCGCTCCAGTTGGAGACGGTCGAGTCGCCGATGTACGCGAACGTCATCACCAGGCAGAGCGGCAACAGCAGCTTGAACGCGACCGGGCTGCCGGCCGGGCCCGGTGCTCCCCCGTCGTCCGGCCGCTCTGTGGCGTGCTGCTCGTCGACGTACCACCGGCTCCCGGCCGCCACCGCCGGCACGAGCACCGCGACGACCGGCAGATACGAGACGAGCAGCGCCAGGCCCCAGTGCGCGCCCACCCAGGCGAGCGAGGCTCCGACGATGCCGCCGAGGCTGTACGCGGCGTGGAAGCCGAGCATGATGCTGCGGCCGTAGGCCCGTTGGAGGCCGACGCCGAGTATGTTCATCGACGCGTCGAGCGCTCCGACGGACAGCCCGAACACGCCGAGGGCGACGGCCACCTGCCACAGCCGGTCGCCGGCGGCGACGCCCAGCAGGGACAGCAGCACCACTGGCTGCGCCCAACGCAGCACCGTACTCACGGCGACCCGCCGGACGACGCGCTCGGTCAGCACGCTCCCCACCCCGGCGAGCACCGGCACGGCCGCGAGGAACAGGGGCAGCAGGGCGTCCGAGATCCCGTACCGGTCCTGGATGGCGGGGATACGGGTCACCAGAAGAGCGAAGGCGACGCCCTGGGAGAAGAAGCTGAACGCCAGAGAGGCACGTCCGTGGCGCAACCGCGGCTCAGTCATGGCCGCACAGCGTATGCCCGGGCCCTACTGCGCGGTAGACGGATCACACGAGCAGTGCGGGCAGCTCTGCCATCGCGCCGAACCAGCCGTTGGCGCCGGCGAGTTCCGTCTCGGCGGTCATGGCGGTGAAACCGTAGACGTCCATCCGCGCGGCCAGGGCCGCCTGTACGCCGAGGCGGCTGTCCTCCACGACGACACACCGCTCGGGCGCGACGCCCATCCGCCGGGCGGCATGAAGGAAGAGATCGGGCGCCGGCTTGCCCCGGCCCACGTCCTGGGCGCTGAAGACGATGTCGTCCGTGAACCACCGGTCCAGCCCCGTGGTTCGATGACCGACCCGGATGCGCTCATGGCTGCCGGAGGAGGCGACGCAGTACGGCACTCCATCGGCCCGGAGCTTCTCCAGCACCTCGGTCACGCCGTCGACGGGCGTCAGTTCGCGCTCGAAGGCGGCGAAGACGCGGGCATGAAAGGTGTCGTCGAAATCGGCGGGCAGCGCGTGTCCGGTCCGCTCGCGTATCAGGTCGTGGACGCGGTGCACGGCGGCGCCCATGTAGTCGCGCAGTGAGTCCTCGTACGTGGTGGGGTGGCCGAGCTCGGTGAGGTAGGCGGCCAGGATGGTGTTCGAGAGGGGCTCGCTGTCGACGAGCACACCGTCGTTGTCGAAGATGACGAGGTCATAGCGCATGCCGACGACCCTAATGGAGCGGCCGGGTCGTGAATGGGTCTTGAACGCAGGAAAGCCCCGCACCAGAGGTGCGGGGCCTTCCCACAATAATTGTTCGGCGGCGTCCTACTCTCCCAC
>NZ_JBSFUW010000058.1:0-32715 GCF_053591995.1 Streptomyces sp. NPDC002835
GGCTCCTCACCCTCCACGTCCACCAGCACAAACCGGCCCGGCTGCTCCGACTGCGCCGACCGCACCAGACCCCATGCGGCGGCAGCCGCCAGGTCTGCTCCCGACACGGCGCCACGGGTCATGAACACCAGCCGGGCGGCGGCGGAGCGCTCCTCCCCCAGCCACTCCTGTACCAGGGAAAGCGCCCGCGCCGACAGCGCGTGCACGGACTCGACCACGCCCTCGTCGCCGGACAGCCTGGCGACGACCACGTCCGGGTCCACTGCGGCCAGGGGCTTCGTCAAGCGGACCGGTACCCACTCCACGCCGAACACCGAGTCCCGGTCCGCGGCCCGAGCGGCATCGACCGGACGCAGCACCAGCGACTCCACCGAGGCCACCGGCTCCCCCGCCGTGTCGGCGACGGCGACGGTGAGCGCGTCCTCGCGCATACGGGTCACCCGCACCCGGACCGACGAGGCGCCGGTCGCATGCAACGACACGCCCTCCCAGGAGAACGGGACGACGCCGTGCGGCACCCCGTTGACCGCGGTGACGTGCAAGGCTGCGTCCAGCAGGGCGGGGTGCAGGCCGTACGGGCTGCCGTCGACGCCCTCGGGGAGAGCGACCTCGGCGTACACGTCCTCGCCCCGCTGCCAGGCGGCTCGCAGGCCCTGGAAGACGGGGCCGTAGTCGAAGCCCGCTTCGGATATGCGCTCGTAGAGTCCGGTCAGGTCGACCGGCTCCGCGCCGGCCGGGGGCCATGCGGCATCCGGCGTGTCGAGGGCCACGGTCCGCTCGCCCGCCGCGAGGACGCCCGTCGCGTGCTGAAGCCACTCCTGCTCGCCGGCTCCCTCCCGGCGGGAGCGGATGCTCACGGTGCGCAGGCCGTTGCCGTCGGCGGCTGCCACCCGCAGTTGGAGCTGCACGCCGCCTTCGTCGGGGAGGACGAGCGGCGCGGCGAGCGTGAGTTCTTCGACGACGCCGCAGCCGACCTCGTCGCCCGCCCGGATGGCGAGTTCGAGGAACGCGGTCCCCGGTAGGAGGGCCGAGCCGCGCACCACGTGTTCGGCGAGCCAGGGGTGCGACTGGACCGACAGGCGGGAGGTGAAGAGCATTCCTTCGGCGTCGGACAGTTCGACGGAGGCGTTGAGGAGCGGGTGCCCGGCGGCGTCGAGCCCGGAGGACTGGACATCACCCGCCGGGGCCAGGCCGGGGGTCGGCCAGAAACGCCGGCGCTGGAAGGCGTAGGTCGGCAGGTCGATGAGCCGTGCACCGGTTCCCCGCAGCACGGCCGCCCAGTCCACGGTCGCGCCGTCGACGAACATCAGGGCGGCGGCGGTGAGTGCGGCCCTTTCCTCGTCAACGGTCTTGCGCAGTACGGGTACGAGAACGGCGTCGCTGCCTTCGGGCAGGGACTCGGCGGTCATCGCGGACAGGACCCCGTCGGGGCCGAGCTCGAGGAAGCGTGTCACGCCTTGCGCGTGCAGGGCCAGCACGTCGTCGGCGAAGCGCACCGCGTCGCGGACATGCCGCACCCAGTACTCCGGGTCGCACACCGTGTCGTCGTCCGCAACGAGCGGGATCGTGGGCGTCGAGAACGACAGCCCGGACACAACGGTACGGAAGTCGTCCAGCATCGGATCCATCAGCGGAGAGTGAAACGCGTGCGAGACACGCAGACGCGTCATCTTGCGACCCAGCCCGTCGAAGTGGACGCGGACAGCGTCCACCGCACCCTCGGCACCCGACACCACGATCGCCGACGGCCCGTTGACCGCCGCGACCGACACCGACTCCCCCAGCAGGGGCAGGGCTTCGTCCTCCGTGGCGGCCACAGCCAGCATCGCGCCACCCTCGGGCAGCGCCTGCATCAACCGGCCACGCGCCGCCACCAACGCACACGCGTCCGCCAGCGACAACACCCCCGCCACATGGGCGGCCGTCACCTCACCAATGGAGTGACCAGCCACGAAGTCGGCTTTCACGCCCCACGACTCGACCAGCCGGAACAACGCCACCTCAACGGCGAACAAGCCAGCCTGCGCGAACATCGTCTGGTTCAGCGCATCCGCGTCCTCACCCCACACCACCTCCCGCACCGGCACGTCCAGCTCCGCGCACACCGCATCGAAAGCCGCCGCGAACACCGGAAATCGGGCATACAACTCCCGGCCCATACCGAGCCGTTGCGAACCCTGTCCACTGAACAGGAACGCCGTCTTGCCGGTCCGCGCCTGCCCCTCCGCGACCGGCTGCACGTCACCGTCCATCAGCACCGCACGGTGGCCGAGTACGGACCGGGCCGCCGCGAGCGTCAGGGCGACGTCCACGGCGCGCGGCTCGGACTGCTCCACGAATCTGCGCAGGTGGTCGATCTGGTCCCGCAGGGCCTGCTCCGTGCGGCCCGACAGGACCCAGGGCACCACGCCCGGCACCACGCCAGGCACCGCACCGTGCTCGGCCGTAGGCCCGTCCGCCCCGGTTTGCGGCTGCGCCGGTTCCGTCGGTTCCGGTTCGGCCTGTTCCAGCACCACATGGGCGTTGGTTCCGCTGATGCCGAACGCGGACACCGCCGAGCGGCGCGGGCGGTCGGTGGCGGGCCATTCGGTGCACTCGGTGAGGAGTTCGACGGCGCCCGCGCTCCAGTCGACGTGTGAGGTCGGCCGGTCCACGTGCAGGGTCTTGGGCAGGACGCCGTGCCGCATCGCCATGACCATCTTGATCACGCCGGCGACGCCGGCCGCGGCCTGCGCGTGCCCGATGTTCGACTTGATGCCGCCGAGCAGCAGGGGGCGGTCCGCCGGCCGGCCGCGGCCGTAGGTCGCGAGCAGCGCCTGGGCCTCGATCGGGTCGCCGAGTGTGGTGCCGGTGCCGTGGGCCTCGACGGCGTCGATCTGGTCGGCGGTCAGTCGGGCGTTGGCGAGCGCTGCCTTGATGACGCGCTGCTGGGAGGGCCCGTTGGGTGCGGTGAGGCGGCTGCTGGCACCGTCCTGGTTGACGGCCGTGCCTCGTACGACGGCGAGCACGTGGTGGCCGTTGCGTCGGGCGTCGGAGAGTCGTTCCAGGAGGAGGACGCCGACGCCCTCGGCCCAGCCGGTGCCGTCCGCGGCTTCGGCGAAGGGCTTGCAGCGGCCGTCGGCGGCGAGGCCGCGCTGCCGGGAGAACTCGGTGAACAGGCGGGGGGTCGGCATGATGGCGACGCCGCCGGCCAGGGCCATGGTGCATTCACCGGCCCGCAGCGCGCGTACGGCCAGGTGCAGGGCGACCAGTGAGGAGGAGCAGGCGGTGTCGACGGTGACGGCAGGGCCTTCGAGGCCGAAGGCGTAGGAGATCCGGCCGGAGAGCACGCTGACGGCGCCGCCGGTCAGCAGGTGGCCCTCGGTTTCCGTGGTCTGCTTGGCGAGCGAGCCGTAGTCGGTGTCGGCGCCGCCGATGAAGACACCGGTCTCGGTGCCGCGCAGGGCGGTGGGGCCGATCCCGGCGTGCTCGATGGCCTCCCAGGCGGTTTCGAGCAGCAGTCGCTGCTGCGGGTCCATGGCGAGGGCTTCGCGCGGGGCGATGCCGAAGAGGTCGGCGTCGAACTCGGCGGCCGCGTCGAGGAAGCCTCCGTGGCGTACGTAACTCTTCCCCGGTGTGCCGGGGTTGGGGTCGTAGAGCCCTGCGGTGTCCCAGCCGCGGTCCTCCGGCAGGTCGCCGACGGCGTCGGTGCCGTCGGCGACCATCCGCCACAGGTCCTCGGAGGAATGGACTCCGCCGGGGAACCGGCAGGCCATGCCCACGACGGCTATCGGCTCGCTGTCCCGGGCCTCGACGGACTCGAGCCTCTGCTTGGTGCGCCGCAGGTCTGCGGTGACCTTCTTGAGGTAGTCGCGGAGCTTGTCCTCGGAGGAAGGGACGGCCTTGGGTGCCATGGGTCGGGAACCTCGCAGTCGGGAAAGGGTGTTACGCGTCGTGCGGTGTCGTTCCGGCCCGGTACGGCCGGCCGGCCGGTCAGGCGAGGCCGAGTTCCTTGTCGATCAGGTCGAACATCTCGTCGTCCGTGGAGGCCGCTTCGAGCTCGGTGTCGGCCGCGGCGGTGTCGTTGAGCTTCCATTGCAGTGCTTTGAGCCGGGCGGTCAGGCGGGCCCGGTCGTCCGCGCCGAGGGTGGAGACCGCGCGGTCGGTCAGGGCCTTCTCCAGTTCGTCGAGTCCGGGGAAGAGGGAGCCGTCCGGCTCCTCTCCGCCCGGGGACGCCAGTTGGCTGTTCAGGTGCCTGGCGAGGGCGAGCGGGGTGGGGTGGTCGAAGACCGCAGTCGTCGGCAGCCTGAGCCCGGTCTCGGCGTTGAGGCGGTTGCGCAGCTCCACGGCGGTGAGGGAGCTCATGCCGAGGTCGAGGAAGCCGCGTTCGGCTTCGATCGTCGCGGCAGAGCCGTGGCCGAGGACGGTGGCCACGTGGCCGGTGATCAGCTGGAGCAGCAGCGCGTCGCGTTTCGCGCCGCCCAGTCCGGCCAGCAGCTCGACGAACCCGCCGTCGTGGCCGGCCGCGTCCGTGGGGGCGGCGGCGTCGGGTGTCCGGCCGACGGTCCGGCGCAAGGCGGTTGTCGCGGGGGCGAGTTCACGCAGCAGCGCAGGTGTGCCCGCGGTCGCGAAGGCCTTCGGGCCGAGTCGTACGGGGACCAGGAGGGCACGGTCGACGGCCTTGGCGGCGTCGAGCAGGCCGAGTCCTTGGTCTGCCGAGAGCGGCAGCATTCCGGAGCGTGCGAAGCGGGCGACATCCACGGGATCCAGACTGGACGTCATTCCACTGGAATCTCCCCAGTATCCCCAGGCGAGGGAGACCGCGGGGAGTCCCTGGGCCCGGCGATGGTGAGCGAGGGCGTCGAGGTAGGAGTTGGCGGCGGCGTAGTTGGCCTGGGCCGGGCCGCCGATGACACCCGCGAAGGAGGAGAACAGGACGAACGCGGACAGCTTGAGGTCGCGGGTCAGCTCGTGCAGGTGCCGGGCGGCCTCGGCCTTCGGGCGCCATACGCGGTCCAGGTCCTCGGCGGTGAGCTTCTCCAGAAGGCCGTCCTGGAGAACGCCGGCCGCGTGGACGACCGCGGTGAGCGGGTGTTCGGGGGTGAGGTCGGCGAGTACGCCGGCGAGGGCCTCGCGGTCGGCCGCGTCGCAGGCGGCGATGGTGACGGCGGCCCCCATGGCGGTGAGTTCGTCGCGCAGCTCCTCGGCGCCCGGGGCCTTGATGCCCCGGCGGCCGGTGAGCAGCAGGTGCCGGACTCCGTGCTCGGTGACCAGGTGCCGGGCGACGAGGGCGCCGAGGGTTCCGGTGCCGCCGGTGATCAGGACGGTGCCGTCGCCGGTCGGGTCCCACTCCCAGACCGGCGGGGCCGACGGGTCCTGCGGGGGTGCGGTGCGCCGGAGTCTCGGTACGGTCACCGTGCCGGTGTGCAGGGCGATCCGGGGCTCGCCGGCGGCCGCGGCGGCTGCTGCGGCGGCCTGCAGGGCCTGCTCGGAGGCCGGTTCGCCGTCGGTGTCGACGAGGAGGAACCGGCCGGGGTGTTCGGCCTGGGCGGAGCGGATCAGGCCGTGTACGGCGGCGTCGGTGAGGGTGGCGCCGTCGCCGGAGGTGACCAGGACCAGCAGGGAGTCCGCGCAGCGCGCGTCGGCGAGCCAGGTCTGGGTGAGGTGCAGCATCTGCCGTACGGGGGTGCTGTCGGCGCTGTCCGTGGGGTGGTCGGCCGCGGGCAGGCGCAGCAGGACCGTGTCCGCGAAGGGGGCCGTGTCCTCTGCCTCCAGGGCCTGTTCGAGGGCGGGCAGGCCCGTGAAGGACTGTGCGTCCGCCGGTGTTCCGGTGTGTGTGGCCGGGGCCCAGTGCGGCTGTGTCCAGGCGGTTTCGAACAGTTCCCGGGGGTGTGGGGAGGATGCCGCGGCAGGCGTGGTGGTGACGGCGGTCGCCGTGAGCACTGGTGCGCCCGTGGTGTCGGCGGCGGTGAGGGACAGAGTGCCGTCCTGGGCGGGGGCGATCCGTACGCGCAGCGCGGCGGCGCCGGTGGCGGTGAGGGCCACTTGCCGCCAGGCGGTGGGCAGTTCGGCCGTGCCGGACCGGGTGGCGGTCATCGCCAGCACGGTCTGGAGCAGCGCCGGGTGGATCCGGAAGCCGGACGCGTCCTCGTGCCGGTCGTGGGGCAGGGCCACTTCGGCGTGGGTGGCGCCGTCGGGTGTGGTCCAGAGCGCGCGGACGGTGCGGTGGAGCGGCCCGGGGTCGTAGCCGCCGTCGGCGAGCCGCGCGTACAGCTCCTCGGTGTCGGCCGGGCGGGCGTCGTGCGGCGGCCAGGCCGCCGGGTCGAATGGGTCGAGCGGTTCGCCGGCGGGGTCGGCCGGCCGGGTCAGGGTGCCGGTGGCGTGGCGGGTCCACTCGGCGTCGGCGGCGGTCCGGGCGTGGACCGTCAGCGTGCGGGTGCCCGTCTCGGCGTCGGCCGCGCTCACAGTCACCTGCACTTCCGCGGCGCCGTCTTCGGGGAGTGCCAGCGGGACCAGTTCGGTGAGTTCGCCGATCGTCGCGCAGCCGGTCTCGTCGGCGGCGCGGACCGCCCAGTCGAGCAGGGCGGTGCCGGGGACGACGGCGGAGCCGTGCACCGTGTGGTCGGCCAGCCACGCGTGGGTGGTGGTTCCGATCCGGCCGCTGAGGACGAGGGATCCGTTTCCGTCCGCGAGGCGGACGGCGGTGTCGAGTCCGGCGGGGTCCGCCGGGGCACCGGCCGCCGGGGCGGAGGGCGCGTCGAGCCAGTACCGGGTTCGCTGGAAGGCGTAGGTGGGCAGGTCGGCGGCCCGGCCACCGCCGAGGACGGGGCTCCAGTCGATCCGTACGCCGTGCACGTGCGCCTCGGCGAGGGAGGTGAGCAGCCGCTGCGGGCCGCCGTCCTGGCGGCGCAGTGAGCCGAGGGCCAGCGCGTCCGCCTCCGCGGCCGTGACGGTGTCCTCGATGGCGGCGGTCAGTACCGGGTGGGGACTGGACTCGACGAACACGTCGTGGCCCTGGGCGAGGAGGGTGCGCAGGGCGTCCTCGAGGCGGACGGTGCGGCGCAGGTTCTCGTACCAGTACGAGGCGTCCAGTGCGGTGTCGGCGCCGATCCACTCGCCGGTGAGGGTGGACAGGAAGGGGATGCGGGGGGTGCGGGTCTCGATTCCGGCGAGGTCGGCCAGCACGGTGTCGCGGATGTCGGCGACCTGGGCCGAGTGGGAGGCGTAGTCGACGGGGATCTTCTTGGCGCGGACGCCGTCCCGGGTGCAGGCGTCGACCAGGGCGTCGAGGGCGTCCGGTTCGCCGGAGACGACGACGGAGCCGGGGCCGTTGACGGCGGCGACGCCGATCCGCTCGCCCCATGGGGCGAGGCGGGCGAGGACGTCCGCGTGGGAGGCGGCGACGGAGACCATGCCGCCGCGGCCGGAGAGTCCGGCGGCGATGGCGCGGCTGCGCAGGGCGACCACGCGGGCGCCGTCCTCGAGGGAGAGCGCGCCGGCGACGCAGGCGGCGGCGATCTCGCCCTGGGAGTGGCCGACGACCGCGGCCGGTCGCAGGCCGTGGGCCTGCCAGACCTCGGCGAGTGCCACCATGACCGCCCAGAGGGCGGGTTGGGCGACGTCCACGCGGTCGAGCGTCGGGGCGTCCGGTTCGCCGCGCAGCACGGCGGTCAGCGACCAGGGGGTGTACGGGGTCAGTGCCTGTTCGCAGGCCGCGACGGCGGCCGCGAACTCGGGCGAGGAGTCGAGGAGTTCAGCCCCCATTCCGGCCCACTGGGAGCCCTGTCCGGGGAAGACCAGGACGGTCTTGCGGTCGCGGCCGGAGGTGTGCCTGCCCTGGACGATCCCGGGGCCCGGGTTTCCTTCGGCGAGGTCGGCGAGTGCCGCCCGCAGGGTGTGCGGGGCGGCGGCGGTGACGACGGCCCGGTGTTCGAGGACGGCCCGGCGGGTGGCGAGGGAGGCGGCGAGGTCGAGGGGCGGGGCCTGGGGCCCGGCGGGGGTGTCCAGGTGGGTGAGCAGGGCCCGTGCCTGGTCGCGCAGCGCTGGTGCGTTCCGCGCGGACAGCAGCCAGGGCAGGACGGCCCCTGCGGGCTGCGCGTCCGGTGTCCCGGAGGTGCCCTGGTCAGCGTCGGCTGCGGCCGACGGCGCCGGTGCGACGGCGCTGACCGGCCACGCGCCGGCCGCACCCGGCGGGGAGGGGTCGGCGTCCGGGCCCTGTTCGAGGATCACGTGGGCGTTGGTGCCGCTGATGCCGAAGGAGGAGACACCGGCCCGCCGGGGGCGGCCGTCGGCCGCCGGCCAGGGGGCCGCCTCGTCCAGGACGCGTACGGCGCCCGCCGACCAGTCCACCTGCGGGGTCGGCTCGTTGACGTGCAGTGACTTCGGGAGCGTGCCGTGCCGCATGGCGAGCACCATCTTCATCACTCCGGCGACGCCGGCCGCGGCCTGCGTGTGGCCGAGGTTGGACTTGACGGAGCCGAGCCGCAGCGGCCGGTCCGCCGGGCGGTCCTGGCCGTACGTGGCGAGCAGGGCCTGTGCCTCGATCGGGTCGCCGAGCCGGGTGCCGGTGCCGTGCGCCTCCACCGCGTCGATGTCGGCGCCGGTCAGGCGGGCGGCGGCGAGGGCCTGGCGGATGACGCGCTGTTGGGAGGGGCCGTTGGGGGCGGTCATCCCGTTGGACGCGCCGTCCTGGTTGACGGCGGAGCCGCGCAGCACGGCCAGTACCCGGTGGCCGTTGCGCACCGCGTCGGAGAGGCGTTCGAGGACGAGCAGACCGGAGCCTTCGGCGAAGCCGGTGCCGTCGGCGTCCGCCGAGAAGGGCTTGCAGCGGCCGTCGGCGGCCAGCCCGCGCTGCCGTGCGAAGTCCACGATGATCACCGGGGAGGACATGACGGTCACGCCGCCCGCCAGCGCGAGGGAGCATTCGCCGGCCCGCAGCGCCTGGGCGGCCATGTGAAGGGCCACCAGGGAGGAGGAGCAGGCGGTGTCCACGGTGACGGCCGGGCCCTCCAGGCCCAGCGTGTAGGAGACGCGGCCGGAGACGACGCTGACGGCGTTGCCCGTGTTGACGTAGGTCGTGAGCGCCTCGGGGACGTCCGCGCCGCCGTTCATGTAGTCGCTGGAGGACAGGCCGGCGAAGACTCCTGTGCTGCTGCCGCGCAGCGATCTGGGGTCGATGCCGGCCCGTTCCACCGCCTCCCAGGCGGTCTCCAGAAGCAGCCGCTGCTGCGGGTCCATCACCATGGCCTCGTTGGGGCCGATGCCGAAGAAGTCGGCGTCGAAGTCGGCCGCGTCGTGCAGGAATCCGCCCTCGAGGGTGCGGGAGGCGTCCGGGTGCTCGGGGACGGAGGCGTAGAAGTGCTCCAGGTCCCAGCCGCGGTCCGTGGGGAAGCCGCCGACGGCGTCGGTGCCGGAGGCCAGCAGGTGCCACAGGTCCTCGGGCGAGCGGACGCCGCCGGGGTAGCGGCAGGCCATGCCGACGATGACGACGGGGTCGTCGTCCGGGGCGGCGGGGGCGGGGGCCGCGGGCGCCTGGGCCGCGGGTTCGACGTCGGTCAGCAGGGCGTCCAGGTGTGCGGCGAGGGCGTCGGGGGTCGGGTGGTCGAAGACAAGGGTGGCGGGCAGCCGCAGCCCGGCCGCGGCGGCGAGCCGGTTGCGCAGTTCGACGGCGGTCAGCGAGTCGAAGCCGAGGTCGCGGAAGGCTTTTCCGGCGTGGACGGGGCCGGTGTCCGTGTGCCCGAGGACGGCGGCCGCGTACGAGGCGACCAGGTCGACCAGTACGGTCCGCCGGTCGGTCGCGGGCAGCGCGGCCAGCCGCTGCCGCAGGCCGCCTTCCGCGGGGCCCGGTCCGCTCTCGACGGCACGCCGGGCGGGCGTGCCGCGGAACAGGGTCCGCAGGATCGACGGCAGCGCCTCGGGTGCGCGGCCGCGCAGGGCGGCGTGGTCCAGGCGTACGGGTACGAGAAGCGGTCGGCGGGCGGCGAGGGCGGCGTCGAACAGCGCGAGCCCGTCGCGGGTGGCGAGCGGCAGCCCTCCGGTGGACCGGGCGCGGTCGCGGTCGCCGTCGTCCAGGTGCCCGGTCATCTCGCTGGCCTGCGCCCACATGCCCCAGGCCAGCGACGTGGCGGGCAGGCCGGCGGCCTGGCGGTGGCGGGCGAGTCCGTCGAGGAAGGTGTTGGCGGCGGCGTAGTTGCCCTGCCCGGCGTTGCCGAACGTGCCGGCCGCGGAGGAGAACAGCACGAAGTCGGCGAGGTCCAGGTCGCGGGTCAGCTCGTGCAGGTTCCAGGCGGCGTCCGCCTTGGGGCGCAGCACGGTGTGCAGCCGCTCGGGGGTGAGGGAGGTGATGATGCCGTCGTCGAGGACTCCGGCGGCGTGCACGACGGCGGTCAGCGGGTGGTCCGGGCTCACCGTTGCGAGCAGTGCGGCGAGGGCCGTGCGGTCGGCGGCGTCGCAGGCGGCGACGGTGACCTCGGCCCCCAACACGGTGAGCTCGGAACGGAGTTGGGACGCGCGGGGGCTGTCGGGGCCGCGGCGTCCGACGAGCAGCAGGTGCCGTACGCCGTGTTCGGTGACGAGGTGGCGGGCGAGCGTGCCGCCGAGTTCGCCGGCGCCGCCGGTGATGAGGACGGTGCCCTCGGGGTCCCGGCGGCGGGGCACGGTGAGGACCACCTTGCCGGTGTGGCGGGCCCGTGAGACGTACCGGAACGCTTCGGGGGCGTGGGTGACGTCCCAGGCGGTGACCGGGAGCGGGCGCAGTGCGCCCTGCTCGAAGAGGGCGACGAGGTCGGTGAGCATCTCGCCGATCCGCTCGGGGCCGGCCTCGGCGAGGTCGAAGGCGCGGTAGTACGCGCCGTCGTGGTCGCGGGCCACCTCTGCGGCGTCCCGGACGTCGGTCTTGCCCATCTCGATGAGCCGGCCGCCGGGCGCCAGGAGGCGCAGGGAGGCGTCGACGTATTCGCCGGCGAGGGAGTTGAGGACCACGTCCACCCCCCGGCCGCCGCTCGCCGCGCGGAAGGCGCCCTCGAAGTCGAGGGTGCGGGAGGAGGCGAGGCGGTCGGCGGGCAGGCCGTCGCTCGCGGCGCGCAGCAGGCGCTGCTTGGGTTCACTTGCGGTGCCGTAGACCTCGGCTCCCCACAGGCGGGCGAGCTGGGTGGCGGCCATGCCGACGCCGCCGGCGGCGGCGTGGACGAGGACGGTCTCGCCGTCCTCGAGGCCCGCGAGGTCGCGCAGCGCGTAGTACGCGGTGAGGAACACGACGGGTGCGGCGGCGGCCTGGGCGAAGGTCCAGCCGGCCGGCATCCGGCTGACGACGTGGCAGTCGGCGACGGCCAGGGGGCCGAAGCCGCCCGTGACCATGCCGAAGACGCGATCGCCGACGCGCAGGCCGGTGACGTCGGGCCCGGTCTCGACGACGAGGCCGGCGGCCTCGGAGCCGAGGAATTCGGCGCCGCCCGGGTACATGTCGAGGGCATTGAGGACGTCGCGGAAGTTCAGCCCGGCGGCGCGGACCTCGATGCGGACCTGGCCGGGTTCGAGTGGCGCGGCCGCCTGCGGGGCTGGCAGCAGGGCCAGGTGGTCCAGGCTGCCCTTCTCGGGAATGCCCAGCCGCCAGGTGGCGGTTCCGCCGGGCGCGGTGAGCGCGCCCGAGCTCTGGGTGCGGGCCAGCCGGGGTACGTGGGCGGCGCCCTGACGCAGCGCCAGCTGGGGTTCGCCCGTGACGGCGACCGCCCGGGGCAGGGCTCGCCAGGAGGCGGGGTCGTCGTCGAGGTCGGCGAGCACGACCCGGCCGGGGTGCTCGGTCTGCGCCGACCGCAGCAGTCCCCACAGGGCCGAGCCGGGCAGATCGCTGACGGCGCCGCCGGGGTCGGGGGTGACGGCGCCACGGGTGGCGACGACCAGCCGGGTCGCCTCGAACCGTTCGTCGGCCAGCCAGTCGTGGAGCAGGGCGAGTACGCGCTTCAGCGCGTCGGCGGCCAGGGCGGCGGGGCCGGCGGACCCTTCCGTCGTCGCGCCGGGTCCGGTGAGCAGCACCACGTCCGGCGTGCCGGTCGCCGGCAGTGCCTCCGCCACGTCGCCCAGGGTGTCCCACCGGGTCGGGGAGACGCCGCCCTCGGTGAGGGCGGCCGGGTGCGCGGCGCCGTCCGGCCCCAGCACGGCCCAGTAGGCGGCCTGCGCGGCCTCCGCGGGCGGGGCTGCCGGGGCTGTCTCCAGCGGGGCCCACTCCAGATGGAACAGGGCGTCGCGGACCGTGCGGGAGACGCCGTCGGCGGCGCCGAGGGCGGCGGCCGTCACCGGACGTACCGCAAGGGCGTCGATGGTGGCGACCGGGCGGCCGAACGCGTCGGCCATCAGGACCGACACGGCGTCCGTTCCGGCGGGGCGCAGCCGGACCCGCAGGGCGGTGGCACCGGTGGCGTGGAGGGTGACGCCCGTCCATGAGAACGGCAGGCCGGTGGTGCCTTCGGCGTTGCTCAACGGGCCGAGTCCGGCGGCGTGCAGCGCAGCGTCGAGCAGCGCCGGGTGGATGCCGTAGCGGGCCACGTCCGCCTCGCCCACCTCAGGCAGGGCCACGTCGGCGTAGACGTCCGCGCCGAGCCGCCAGGCTGCCCGCAGACCTTGGAACACCGGTCCGTACTCGTAGCCTTCGGCGCGCAGCGACGCGTAGTGGCCGTCGAGCGAGTCGACCGGTTCCGCCCCAAGCGGGGGCCACGGGGCGGACTGTCCGCCGGCGAACTCGTCGGCGGCGGGCTCCGTGCCGGGCGCGCCGAGTGTGCCGTCGGCGTGGAGGGTCCACTCCGCTTCCGGCGCGTCGTCGGGCCGGGTGTGGAGGGACACGGTGCGCAGCCCGGCGGCGTCGGCGGCGCCGACGGCGACCTGGACCTGGATGCCGCCGCGTGCGGGCAGCAGGACCGGCGCGTGCAGGGTGAGTTCCTCGACCCGGCCGCAGCCGAGTTCGTCGCCGGCCCGTACGGCAACTTCGACGAGCGCGGCGCCGGGTACGACGACGGTGCCGGCGACCGCGTGGTCGGCGAGCCACGGGTGGTTGTGCAGCGACCAGTGGGCGGTGGCGACGAGTTCGTCACCGAGGGCGAGCGGCAGCGCGGCACCGAGCAGCGGGTGGTCGAGGGGGCCAAGACCGGCGGAGGCGACGTCCCCGGCACCGCCGGTGGCCGGGCGCGGCCAGTAGCGGCGGTGCTGGAAGGCGTACGTGGGCAGGGACGGCGGGGCGGCGGGCAGCGGGGCCCCTGCGGCCTCGAAGAACGCGTCCCAGTCGATGTGCGTGCCGTGGTTGTGGGCATCGGCCAGGGACAGCGTGAACCGGTCCAGGCCGCCCTCCTCACGGCGCAGGGTGCCGGTGGCGGCGGCTGCGGAGCCGGTGGCCTCGATGGTCTCCTGCACTCCGACGGTGACGACGGGGTGCGGGCTGACCTCGATGAACACCCGGTGTCCGGTGTCGAGCAGGGCGCGGGTGGCCTGCTCGAACTCGACGGTGCCGCGCAGATTCGCGTACCAGTAGGCGCCGTCGAGCACGGTCGTGTCGATCGGGGCGCCGGTCACCGTGGAGTAGAAGGGGATGGCCGAGGGACGGGGGGCGACCGGCGCGAGGACGGTGCGCAACTCGTCCTCGATGCGGGCCACTTGGGCGGAGTGCGAGGCGTAGTCGACGGGGATCCGCTTGGCGCGGACGCCGTCCCGGTCGCAGGCGTCGAGGAGCGCGTCCAGGGCGTCGGGCTCGCCGGAGACCACCACGGACGAGGGGCCGTTGACGGCGGCGAGGGAGAGCCGCTCGCCGAAGGGGGCCAGCAGTGCGCGTACCGCGTCGGCGCTCTGGGCGACGGAGACCATGCCGCCCTGCCCGGACAGGGCGGTCAGGGCCTTGCTGCGCAGGGTCACGACGCGGGCGGCGTCGTCAAGGGTGAGGGCGCCGGCCACGCAGGCGGCGGCGATCTCGCCCTGGGAGTGGCCGACGACCGCGGCCGGGCGCACGCCGTGGGCCTGCCACAGCTCTGCGAGGGACACCATGACGGCGAACAGCACGGGCTGGACCACGTCGACGCGGTCGAGCGCGGGGGCGCCGTCGGCTCCGCGCACCACGTCCATCAGGGACCAGTCGGTGTACGCGTCGAGGGCGGTGGCGCATTCGGTCATGCGGGCGGCGAACACCGGCGAGGTGTCGAGGAGTCCGGCCGCCATGGCGGGCCACTGGGAGCCCTGGCCGGGGAAGACGAAGACGGTGTCGCCGCCGCCCTCCGCACTGCCTTCCGCGCTGCCTTCGAGGACTGCGGGCGACGTCTGTCCCCGGCCGTCGGCGAGGGAGTCCAGGCCGGCGAGCAGAGTGGCCGAATCGGAGGCGACGACGGTGGCGCGGTGCTCCATGGCGGTGCGGGTGGTCGCCAGCGCGTGCGCGACCCCGGCGGGTTCGCGGCCCGCCCCTTCGCCCCTCAGATGCGCCGCCAGCCGCGCGGCCTGCGCGGCCAGCGCCTCCGGCGACCTGGCGGACAGGACGTACGGCAGGGCGGGGGCCCCGCCCTGCCCGTCACCCGGGTCGGCCGCCTCTGGAACCGAGCTGCTGTCGGGCGCAAAGGCGTCGGCGGCCTCCAGGATGACGTGGGCGTTGGTGCCGCTGATACCGAAGGACGAGACGCCCGCCCGGTGCGGACGGTCCACCGCGGGCCAGGGGGTGGGCGCGGCGAGGAGTTCGACCGCGCCCGCCGACCAGTCGACGTGTGGGGACGGCTCGTCGATGTGCAGGGACTGCGGCAGTACGCCGTTCCGCAGCGCCAGGATCATCTTGATCACGCCGGCGACACCGGCCGCGGCCTGCGTGTGGCCGATGTTGGACTTGACCGAGCCCAGCAGCAGCGGCCGGTCCGCCGGGCGTTCCTGCCCGTATGTGGCGAGCAGGGCCTGCGCCTCGATCGGGTCGCCGAGCCGGGTGCCGGTGCCGTGCGCCTCCACCGCGTCCACCTCGTCGGCGCGCAGGCCCGCGTCGGCGAGGGCCTGGCGGATGACGCGCTGCTGGGAAGGGCCGTTGGGGGCGGTGATCCCGTTGGACGCGCCGTCCTGGTTGACGGCGGAGCCGCGCAGCACGGCGAGGACGGGGTGCCCGTTGCGCCGGGCGTCGGAGAGGCGTTCCACCAGCAGCAGGCCCACGCCCTCGGCCCAGCCGGTGCCGTCCGCGGCGCCCGCGAAGGGCTTGCACCGTCCGTCGGCCGCGAGACCGCGCTGCCGGGAGAACTCCACGAACATGTGCGGGGTCGACATGACGGTGACGCCGCCGGCCAGGGCGAGCGTGCACTCCCCGCGGCGCAGCGCCTGCGCGGCGAGGTGCAGGGAGACCAGCGAGGACGAGCAGGCGGTGTCCACGGTGACGGCGGGGCCTTCGAGACCGAAGGCGTACGACAGCCGGCCGGAGACCACGCTGGCCGCGTTGCCGGTCATCAGGTGCCCGGTGACGTCGTCCGGGGCGGCGCCCAGGACCTGCTGGTAGTCCTGGAAGTTGGAGCCGACGAACACGCCGGTCGCGGTCCCCCGCATGGTGTCGGGGACGATGCCGGCCCGTTCGACGGTCTCCCACGCCGTTTCGAGGAGCAGCCGCTGCTGCGGGTCCATGGCGAGGGCCTCGCGCGGCGAGATCCCGAAGAAGCCGGCGTCGAAGCCGGCCAGGTCGGTGAGGAAGCCGCCTTCTCGGACGTAGCTGGTGCCCTGGTGCTCCGGGTCGGTGTCGTAGATGCCTTCGGTGTCCCAGCCCCGGTCGGTGGGCAGGTCCGACACCCCGTCGCCGCCCCGGGCGAGCAGCTCCCAGAACTCCTCCGGGGAGCCGACGCCGCCGGGGAAGCGGCAGGCCATGGCGACGATCGCGATCGGCTCGTCCGTCTCGGCCCGTACCGGGGCGGCCGCTGCCGGCGTGTGCCCGTCCAGCAGTTCGGCGCGCAGGTGGGCGGCGAGGGCTGCCGTGGTCGGGTGGTCGAACAGGAGCGTGGCGGGCAGGCGCAGGCCGGTGAGGGTGGTGAGCCGGTTGCGCAGCTCGACGGCGGTCAGGGAGTCGAAGCCCAGGTCGCGGAAGGCCCGGTTGACGTCGACGGTGCCCGCGGAGGCGTGCCCGAGGACGCGGGCGGTCTCCGTGCGCAGCAGGTCGGTCAGGGCGCGTTCCTGCTCGGCGGTGGTCGCGAGGCCGAGCAGGCGTTCACGCAGCGGGGAGGTCGCCCCGCCGGTGCTCATGGCGGTCTCCGCCAGCCGTCGTACCTCGGGCAGGCCGTCGATCAGCGGGCTGGGCCGGGCCGCCGTCAGAACCGGTACGAGAGTGTCCCAGTCGATGTCGGCGACGGTCAGGCAGGCGGCGCTGCGGGTGAGGGCCGACTGGAGGGCGGTGAGGGCGAGTTCGGGCGCCATCGGGGTCATGCCGCCGCGCCGGATGCGGTCGGCGAGGGCTTCGCTGCCGGCTGCCATGCCGGCGTCGGCCCATGAGCCCCAGGCCACGGAGGTGGCGGGCAGCCCGGCGGCGCGCCGCTGCTCGGCGAGGGCGTCGAGGTAGGCGTTGGCGGCGGCGTAGTTGGCCTGTCCGGCGTTGCCGAGGACACCGGCGATCGAGGAGAACAGCACGAACATCGACAGCTCGTGCCCGTACCGCGGGTCGCGGGTGAGTTCGTCCAGCAGCCGGGCGGACTCCGCCTTGGCGCGCAGCACGGTCTCGAACCGCTCGCCGGTCAGCGCGTCCAGTACGCCGTCGTCGAGGACGCCGGCGGCGTGGACGACACCGCGCAGCGGCAGGCCGGCGGGGACGGACTCGAGGAGGTCGGTGAGCGCGTCGCGGTCGGCGGTGTCGCAGGCCGCTACGGTGACCCGTACGCCCAGTGCCTCCAGCTCGGCCGCCAGTTCGTCCGCGCCTTCGGCGGCCGGGCCCCGGCGGCTGGTCAGCAGCAGGTGTTCGGCTCCCGCCCCCGCCAGCCGGCGGGCGACGCGGCCGCCGAGGGCTCCCGTGCCGCCGGTGACCAGGACCGTGCCGTTTGGGGCGGACCAGGGCGCGGTGTCGTGGGCGGGAACAGCAGAGGCGGGAACGTCGCGGGTGAAGCGCCGGGCGTACGTCCCGGAGTCCCGTACTGCGATCTGGTCCTCGCCTGTGCCCGCACCGAGCACGCAGGCCAGCCGGGCGGCGGCCGGGTCGCCGGCGTCGAGGACGGCGGGAAGGTCGATGAGTCCGCCCCAGCGCTGCGGGAACTCCAGCGCCGCGACCCGGCCGAGGCCCCAGGTCTGGGCCTGGATCGCACTGTCCGGCGGCCGGGTGCCGTCGACGGACACCGCGCCGCGGGTCAGGCACCAGAGAGGCGCCTCCGTCCCGGCCGCGTCCAGGGCTCGCAACAGGTCGGCGGTGGCGAGGAGTCCGCGCGGGACCGCCGGGTGGGCGGGGTGCGGCCGCTCGTCGGAGGAGAGGAGGGACAGTACGCCGGACACCGGCCCTGCGGCGGTGGCCAGGGCCGTACGGACGGACTCCGCGAGGGAGTCGGCGCCGTCGGCGGCGGGCACGACGAGACGCTCGACGTGCCCGCCGAGGCCGGTGAGCAGCACGGCGAGGTACTCGTCGTCCGCCATGTGGTCGGGTACGACGGCCAGCCAGCGGGAGGTGGACGGCGGCCCGGCGGTCGGGACGTCGACGGGGGTCCAGGTGGTCCGGTAGGACCAGGCGTCGATCGTGGCGCGGGTCCGTCGCCCGGAACGCCACGCTCCGAGGACGGGAAGCAGGCTGTCGAGGGACGCCTCGGCCGGGGCGCCTTCGATGCCGAGTACGGCCGAGGCGGCGGTCAGGTCACCGCGTTCGGCGGCCTCCCAGAAGGCGGTCTCCACCGGGTCGGTGGCGAGCGTCGCACCGCCCGCGCGCGGCAGGAGCGTGCCACCGGCCGGGGGCCAGTAGCGCTGGTGCTGGAAGGCGTAGGTGGGCAGCTCGACGACGCGGGCACCGGTGTCGGCGAAGAACGCCGGCCAGTCGACCTCCACACCGTCCATGTGAAGCCGGGACACGGCCTGGAGCGCGGAGAGTTCCTCGTCACGGTTCTTGCGCAGTACGGGTATGAGGGCGGTGTCGCTGCCTTCGGGCAGGGACTCGGCGGCCATCGCGGACAGCACGCCGTCCGGGCCGAGCTCGAGGAACCGCGTCACGCCTTGCGCGTGCAGGGCCAGCACGTCGTCGGCGAAGCGCACCGCGTCGCGGACATGCCGCACCCAGTACTCCGGGTCGCACACCGTGTCGTCGTCCGCCACCAGCGGGATCGTGGGCGTCGAGAACGACAGCCCGGACACAACGGTACGGAAGTCGTCCAGCATCGGATCCATCAACGGCGAGTGAAACGCGTGCGAGACACGCAGACGCGTCGTCTTACGACCCAGCCCGTCGAAGTGGACGCGGACAGCATCGACCGCACCCTCGGCACCCGACACCACGATCGCCGACGGCCCGTTGACCGCCGCGACCGACACCGACTCCCCCAGCAGGGGCAGGGCTTCGTCCTCCGTGGCGGCCACAGCCAGCATCGCGCCACCCTCGGGCAGCGCCTGCATCAACCGGCCACGCGCCGCCACCAACGCACACGTATCCGCCAGCGACAACACCCCCGCCACATGCGCAGCCGCCACCTCACCAATGGAGTGACCAGCCACGAAGTCGGCCTTCACACCCCACGACTCGACCAGCCGGAACAACGCCACCTCGACCGCGAACAGAGCCGCCTGCGCATGCACAGTCTGGTTCAGCGCATCCGCATCCTCACCCCACACCACCTCCCGCACCGGCACGTCCAGCTCCGCGCACACCGCATCGAAAGCCGCCGCGAACACCGGGAAGCGGGCATACAACTCCCGGCCCATACCCAGCCGTTGCGACCCCTGCCCGGAGAAGAGCACGGCGAGCGGCCCCTTGCCCGCGAGGGCGGTCGTGCCCTCGCCTGCCGCGAGACTGTCGAGACCGGCCAGCAGTTCCGCGCGGTCCGCGGCCACGACCGCGGCGCGGTGTTCCAGGCCGGCGCGTGTGGTGGCGAGCGAGAAGGCGATGTCGACGGCCCGCAACTCCGCACGATCGCGGACGTGTTCGGCCAGCCGTGCAGCCTGGGCGCGCAGTGCCTCGGCGGTCTTCGCCGAGAGGACCCAGGGCAGCGGTTCGGAGGCTTCGGCGTCGCGGTCCGTCGCGTCCGCGACGGCCGGCGGCTGTTCGAGGATCACATGGGCGTTGGTGCCGCTGACGCCGAACGAGGAGACGGCCGCCCGCCGCGGCCGGTCCGCCTGCGCGGGCCAGGGGGTTTGGTCCGTGAGCAGTCGTACGCTGCCCGTCGTCCAGTCCACGTGCGGGGACGACTCGTCCAGGTGCAAGGTCTTGGGCAGGAGGCCGTGGCGCATGGCGAGCACGGTCTTGATGACGCCCGCGACACCGGCCGCGGCCTGTGTGTGGCCGATGTTGGACTTCATCGAGCCGAGGAGCAGCGGCCGGTCCGCCGGGCGTTCCTGCCCGTACGTGTTCAGCAGGGCGGTGGCCTCGATGGGGTCGCCGAGCCGGGTGCCGGTGCCGTGCGCCTCGACGGTGTCGACGTCGGTGGCGGCGAGGCCCGCGTCGGCCAGCGCCCTGCGGATGACGCGCTGCTGCGACGGTCCGTTGGGTGCTGTGAGGCCGTTGCTGGCGCCGTCCTGGTTGACGGCGGAGCCGCGGACGACGGCCAGCACCTGGTGGCCGTTGCGCAGGGCGTCGGACAGCCGCTCGACGAGGACGACGCCGGCGCCTTCGCTCCACGCGGTGCCGTCGGCGGCGGCCGAGAAGGGCTTGCAGCGGCCGTCGGCGGCCAGGCCGCGCTGGCGTCCGAACTCGGCGAACATCTGCGGAGTGGACATGACCGTGACGCCGCCCGCGAGTGCGAGCTCGCATTCGCCGCGCCGCAGCGACTGCACCGCCAGGTGCAGGGCGACCAGTGACGAGGAGCAGGCCGTGTCGACGGTGATGGCCGGGCCCTCCATGCCGAGGACGTACGAGATGCGTCCGGAGACGACGCTGACGGTGTTGCCGGTGAGGACGTGGCCTGCCACCTCCTCGCGCACCCAGTCCGGGCCGGCGGCAGCGGCCGCGGTGTCGTAGCCGCCGTGCCCGGCGCCCATGAACACGCCGGTCCGGGTCCCGCGCAGGGCGTGCGGGGAGACACCGGCGCGTTCGACGGCCTCCCAGGCGGTCTCCAGCATCAGCCGCTGCTGCGGGTCCATGGCGAGGGCCTCGCGCGGGGAGATCCCGAAGAAGCCGGCGTCGAACTCGCCCGCGCCGTGCAGGAAGCCGCTCTCCCGCGGGAACGTGTTGTCCTCCGGGCCGGCGTCACCGTCGGCGTCGCCGTGGAGGTCGTCGAGGTCCCAGCCGCGGTCGGTGGGGAACGCGGAGACGGCGTCGACACCGCCGCGCACCAGCTCCCACAGCCGCTCGGGTGTGTCGGCGCCGCCCGGGTAGCGGCAGGCCATGCCGACGATCGCGATGGGCTCCCGGCTCTTCTCCCGCACCTCGTGCAGCTGCTCGCGCGTCTCGTCAAGGTCCGCGATGGCCCGCTTCAGATAATCGCGAAGCTTCTGCTCGTTCGACATCAGGATGTCAACCTCTCGAGGTGAGATGCCGGGGGTTCCCGCCCAGTCTCAC
Source organism: Streptomyces sp. NPDC002835 (assembly GCF_053591995.1). Lineage (NCBI taxonomy): Bacteria > Bacillati > Actinomycetota > Actinomycetes > Kitasatosporales > Streptomycetaceae > Streptomyces > Streptomyces sp. NPDC002835. Next base: position 20,630 of record NZ_JBSFUW010000058.1, read on the forward strand.
CAGCACGGACTGCGAAATCCCCTAGAGGCGTGGAGCAGCGGCGGAACGCGGAGGCGCACCGGACACCCTGGGGGAGGGGTGTCCGGTGCGCGCCGGTCGGGTGGAGGTCAGCCGCGGTCGGTCCGCGCGTGCGCGGCGAGCCACTCCTCCATGATCTGTGCGGTCTGCGCCGAGTCCTCGCGGATCATCGACAGGTGGTCGGCTTCCACAGGCCGCTCGTGCGCTCCGGGGACCAGGGGCGCGCTCTGCGCCGACGGCTGCTCCTCGATCGGCCGGTCGTCGGCTCCGAACAGCTGCTTGGCGCACTTCACCAGCAGTACGGGGGCGCTGGTGTGCTGCACCTGGAGGCGGCTGAGGAGGACCATCCAGCGTCCCATGGCGGACAGCCGGGCACTGGTGAGCCTGACCACCGAGCCCTCGGCCGACCCGGCCGGCATGCCCGCGTTGGCGAAGTTGAGGCGCATCATGCCCTGGTAGTCGACGCCTTCGCCGTCGTTGTGCTGGAAGCTGTAGGTGTCGAGGAGCACCACACCGGCGGGCCTGATGCCCCAGGTGTGCTCCAGCAGTCCGGCCGCCGCGTAGGCGAAGGAGCCGCCGGAGGAGTGGCCGACGAGGACGAACGGTTTGCCGTCTGCCTCCCGCAGGGCGCTCTCGGCGATCACCCGGGTGGCGACCTCCGGGGTGGCGGGCAGCCGTTCCCCGGTCTCGAAGCCGACCAGGGGCAGCGCCGCCACCGGGCGGCTGCCGCGGAAGTGTGCGGCGAGCCGGGCGTACTGGTGGACGCCCGCGTTGGCGGTGGGCGCGCTGACGCAGATCAGTTTCGGGGCGGCCGGGCCGTCGGAGAGCGCGGACGCGTGGGGCAGGTCCTCCAGTTCGGCCGAGGCCTCGAAGGTGGGCCGCAGTGCGGCCACGGCGGCCAGCATGCGCTGCGACTCGGTGACCTTGCCGGCGGCGAGGGCGTCGGTGAACAGCCGTTCCAGGGAGCCGGGTTCGGACTCGCCGGGTGCGAGGGCGAGGGTTGCGCCGACGCCCGTGGTGTTCTCGGCCGGGGTCTGCTGGGCGAGTTCGCCGCGCAGCCAGCGGGCGAGGTCGGCGGGGGTCTTGTTGTCGAAGACGACCGTGGCGGACAGCCTCAGGCCGGTGCCGGCGGCGATCTTGTTGCGCAGTTCGACGGCGGTCAGCGAGTCGAAGCCGAGCTCGTAGAAGTCCCGGTCGGCCTCGACTGCGTCGGCGGAGACGTGGCCGAGCACGGTCGCGGCCTCGGTGCGTACCAGGTCGGTGAGGTGGCGCAGGCGGTCCTTCTCGCTGAGCGCGAGGAGCCGGCGGGTGAGGTCGGCGGTGGCGTCCTTGCCGCCGGCCGTGTTGGTCGCGGTGCGCCGGGCGGTGCGGACCAGTCCGCGGAACAGCGGCGGGACTTCGCCCTGGGGGCGCATCCCGGCGCCGGTCAGTCCGATCGGGATGACGAGCGGTTCGGCCGAGCCGAGGGCGGTCTCGAACAGGGTGAGTCCCTGGTCGATGGAGAGCGGGGGCATGCCGCCGGACTGCATGCGCCGCATGTCGGTGTCGCTGAGTTCGCTCGTCATGCCGTCGTCCTGGACCCAGGGCCCCCAGGCCAGGGAGGTGCCGGGCAGCCCGAGGGCCGTGCGGTGCTCGGCGAGGGTGTCGAGGAAGGAGTTGGCGGCGGCGTAGTTGCCCTGGCCGGGGCTGCCCATGACGCCGGCGATGGAGGAGAACGTGACGAAGGCGGCGAGCGGGAGCCCGCGCGTGGCCTCGTGCAGGTTCCAGGCCGCGTCGACCTTCGGCCGCAGGACGTCCGACAGCCGGGCGGGGGTCAGGGAGGTGATGATGCCGTCGTCGAGCACACCGGCCGTGTGGATCACGGCGGTGAGCGGGTGCGCGGCCGGGATGCCTTCGATCAGGCGGGCCGCGGCCGGGCGGTCAGCGGTGTCGCAGGCGGCGACGGTGACGGTGACGCCCAGCGCCTCGAGCTCGACGGCCAGTTCGGCGGCGCCAGGTGCGGCCGGGCCGCGCCGGCTGGTGAGCAGCAGGTGCCGGACGCCGCGGGCGGCCAGCCTGCGGGCGAGGTGGCGGCCGAGGGCGCCGGTGCCGCCGGTGATGAGGACCGTGCCCTCGGGGTTCCAGGCGGGCGGCAGGGTGAGCACCGTGCCGTTCAGGGGCCCGTCCTCGGGGGTGCGGTCGCGCAGGGCGGTCCGGGCGTGCCGGATGTCGTGGGCGGCGGCCACGCCGGCCGGGGCGGCGGCTGCCTGCGCCCAGGTCCGGCTGTCGGGGACGGGGACGAGTTCGTGCTGCCGCAGGACCGCGACGGGGCCGACGGCGACCGGTTCCACGCTCATCACACGGTCACCGGTCCGCAGACCGGTCACGCCGGGTCCGGTCTCGCCGACGGTGCCGGCAATGCGGGCGGCCGGTCCGTCGGCGGCGTCGCCGGTGAGTCCGGCGGCCACGACGGTGACGCGTACCTCGCCTTCAGTGAGCGGCCGCAGTGCGTCGGACCAGGGTTCCAGCCGCAGGTCAGCGGCGGCGCCGCCGCCGGGCAGGGCCAGCCGCCATCCCGCTCCGGCGGGCGGCAGCAGACTGGGGGCCGTGGCGAGCCGGGCGAGCCGGCCGACGTGCAGTGTCTGTGCGCGTACGGCGAACTGCGCCTCGCCCGCGGCGAGGGGCGCGGAGAGCCGGGCGAGGGCACCGGCGACGTCGGTGTCCTTCTCGGTGTCGAGGAGGACGAACCGGTCAGGGTGCTCGGAGTTCGCCGAGCGCGCCAGGCCCCAGGCGGCTCCGCCCGCGAGGTCGGTGACGGTGTCGCCGTCGGCGGCGCGGATCGCCCGGCGGGTGACGAAGACGAGCCGGGAGGCGGCGAACCGCTCCCCGCCGAGCCACTCCTGCACCAGGGCCAGTACCTGCCCCGTCAGCGCGTGGACGGCCGCGGGCACGTCGCTCGTGTCTACGGCTTCGAGCACGTCCCCCGTCTGTACGGTTTCCGGCGTGTCGCCGCCGGTGCGGTCGGGCAGCGGTACGACGACCAGGTCCGGCATATCCCCGTCCGGCGAGGCGAGTTCGGACAGGCCGGCGAGGGTGGCGGCGCGGGCGCCGAGACCGTACGGGTCGCTGGCTCCGAGCGCGACGGCTCGCGGCTCCCGGGTGGGCGCGGCCTCCGTGTCGGCGGGGACCCACTCCACGTGGAAAAGCGGCTCGCGTTCGACCGGCCGGGCCCCGCCCGCGTCGGTCTCGTTGGCGGCCAGGGCGACCGACGCGGCGGACAGCACGGGGGCGCCTTCGGCGTCGTACGCGCCGATGACGACCGTGTCCTCGCCGGACCGGGTCAGCCGGACCCGCAGCAGCGAGGCGCCGCCCGCGTGGAGGGTGAGGTCCCGCCAGGCCCGCGGCTGCGGCAGCCGGTCGTCGGCGCCGAGGCCGAGCAGGACGGCGCCGTGCAGGGCCGCGGCGGACAGGGCCGGGTGCAGGCCGAAGTACCGGGCGTCGTCGGCGGCTTCGCCGGACAGCCGCACTTCGGCGAACACCTCGTCGCCGTGCGTCCAGGCGGCGGTCAGGCCCTGGAAGACGGGCCCAGGTGCGCCTTCGCCGTAGAAGCCGTCGAGGTCGACGGCGGCGGCGCCGGCCGGCGGCCACATCGGCGGGGCCGGCGGCGCGGTGAACGGCCGTGCGGTCAGGGTGCCGGCGGCGTGCCGGATCCACGGCTCGTCGGGCGCCGCGTCGCCGGGGCGCGCGTAGCAGGCGACCGTACGGTCACCGGTGTCGTCGTCGGGCGCGCCGACCCACACCTGGATGACCGGTTCGGCCCCGCCGTCGAGCGGCAGCGGCGCCGTGACGGCGAACTCCCTGAGGTGCCCGCAGCCGGCCTGGTCGCCGGCCTGGATGGCGAGTTCGAGGAACGCGGCGTCCGGGAAGCGGGCGGCGCCGTCGACCTGGTGGTCGAGCAGCCACGGGTGGACGCGGAGCGAGAGCCTGCTGGTGAACAGCAGGCCGTCGGCGCCGGCGAGCGGGACGGCCGCGCCGAGCAGCGGGTGTTCGGCCGGCACGAGGCCCGCCGAGGTCACGTCACCGGTAAGGGGCGCGGGGCGCGGCCAGTACCGCTCGTGCTGGAAGGCGTAGGTGGGCAGCGGGGTGCGGCGGGCGCCGGTGCCGTCGAAGATCCGCGCCCAGTCGACGGCCACGCCGGTGACGTGCAGCCCGGCCAAGGCGGTGACCAGGGCGCTCTCCTCTGGCCTGGCGGACCGCAGGGCGGGCACGCAGACGCAGTGGCCGGCGTCGTCGCCGAGGCTCTGCGGGGCCAGGGCGGCGAGGGTGCCGTCGGGGCCGATCTCCAGGAAGGCGGAGGCCCCGGCCTCACGCAGGGCGCGTACGGCGTCGGCGAAACGGACGGTCTCGCGGACGTGCCGCACCCAGTACTCGGGGTCGCGGAGCTGGTCGGCCGAGGCCGTGGCGCCGGTGAGCGTGGAGACGAGGGGGATGCCGGGCTCGGCGACGGCGAGAGTGGCGACGACTGCCCGGAACTCGTCCAGCATCGGGTCCATCAGCGGCGAGTGGAAGGCGTGCGAGACCCGCAGCCGGGTCGTCTTGCGGCCCAGCTCCTCGAAGTGGGCCCGTACGGACTCCACTTCCCCGGTCGCGCCGGACACGACCACGGCGGACGGGCCGTTGACCGCCGCGAAGGACACCGACTCCCCCAGCAGCGGACGGACTTCGTCCTCGGTCGCCTGGACCGCGAGCATCGCGCCGCCCTCGGGCAGGGCCTGCATCAGCCGCCCGCGGGCCGCCACCAGCGCGCACGCGTCGGCCAGCGAGAACACCCCGGCCACGTGGGCGGCGGCGATCTCTCCGACGGAGTGTCCTGCGACGAACTCCGGGCGGACGCCCAGCGAGGCGAGCAGCCGGAACAGGGCCACCTCCACGGCGAACAGTCCGGTCTGCGCGTACGCCGTCCGGTCGGCCGCTTCGGCGTCGGTTCCCCAGATCACCTCGCGCAGCGGCCGTTCCAGCCGCGGGTCGAGTTCCGCGCACACGGCGTCGAAGGCGTCGGCGAACACCGGGAAACGGATGTGGAGTTCGCGGCCCATGCCGAGGCGTTGCGCGCCCTGCCCGGAGAACAGGAAGGCGGCGGTGTGAGCGGCGGCCTCGCCGCGGGCGACCTCCACGCCGTCGACGAGTACGGCGCGGTGCGCGAGGATGGTGCGGGTGGTCACGAGGGAGTGGCCGACGTCGAGCGGGTCGCGGCCCTCGGCGTCCGCGGTCAGGCGGGCGAGCTGCTCCTCCAGGGCCGCGGGGGTGGCGCCGGACACGAGCCACGGCACGGCGGTGGCCGTCACGGGCGGCGCCTCGGGCGACGGGGCGGCGGCCTCGGCGGGCGGGGCCTGCTCGATGATCGCGTGGGCGTTGGTGCCGCTGATGCCGAACGAGGACACGCCCGCCCTGCGAGGGCGGTCCGTCCGCGGCCACGGCCGGGCCTCGGTGAGCAGGTCGATCGCCCCGGCGGTCCAGTCGACGTGGGTCGAAGGCTCGTCGAGGTGCAGGGACTTGGGCAGGACGCCGTGCCGCAGCGCCAGGACGGTCTTGATCACGCCGGCCACGCCGGCGGCGGCCTGCGCGTGTCCGATGTTCGACTTCAGCGAGCCCAGCAGCAGCGGCCGCTCGGGGTCGCGGTCCCGGCCGTAGGTGGCCAGCAGGGCCTGCGCCTCGATGGGGTCGCCGAGAGTGGTGCCGGTGCCGTGTCCTTCGACGGCGTCGACGTCGGCGGGGGTCAGTCCGCCCGCGGCGAGGGCCTGGCGGATGACGCGCTGCTGGGAGGGCCCGTTGGGGGCGGTGATCCCGTTGGACGCGCCGTCCTGGTTGACGGCGGAGCCGCGTACGACCGCCAGGACCTCGTGCCCGTGGGCACGGGCGTCGGAGAGACGTTCGAGGACGAGCATGCCTACGCCCTCGGACCAGTTGGTGCCGTCGGCGGCGTCCGAGTACGCCTTGCAGCGCCCGTCGGCGGCGAGGCCGCCCTGGATGGTCATGCCCGCGAAGCCGACGGGGGTGGCCATCACGGTGACGCCGCCGGCCAGGGCGAGCGAACACTCGCCGGCCCGCAGCGCCTGCGCGGCCGAGTGCAGGGCCACCAGCGAGGAGGAGCAGGCGGTGTCTACGGTGACGGCCGGCCCTTCGAGGCCGAGGGTGTACGAGATGCGCCCGGACAGCACACTGGAGGCGAGGCCGGTGCCGGCGTGGCCGCCGATGTCCTCGCGGGAGCTCATCATCAGCGTCGCGTAGTCGAGGCCGCTGGTGCCGACGAAGACTCCGGTGCGGCTGCCGCTCAGGGAGTCCGGCGCGATGCCGGCTCGCTCCACGGCTTCCCATGACGTTTCGAGCAGCAGCCGCTGCTGCGGGTCCATGGCGAGCGCCTCGCGCGGGGAGATCCCGAAGAAGCCCGCGTCGAAGTCGGCGACGCCGGCCACGAATCCGGCTTCCAGGGTGGCGCTGCGGCCGCGCCCGTCGCGGTCGCCCGCGCCGAGGGTCTTCAGGTCCCAGCCCCGGTCGGTGGGGAACGGCGCGATACCGTCGCCGCCGGTGGAGACCAGCTGCCACAGCTCCTCGGGGCTGCGGACCCCGCCGGGCAGCCGGCAGGCCATGCCGACGATGGCGATCGGGTCGTCGTCGAGGGCGGCCCGGGGTGCGTCGGCCGGCGCGCCGTCCGGCCGTTGTTCGTCGAGGAGTTCGGCGAGCAGGTGCTCGGCGAGGCCGGTGGCGGTCGGGTAGTCGAAGACGGCCGTGGCGGAGAGCTTCAGGCCGGTGGCGAGGTTGAGTCGGGCGGGCAGTTCGACGGCGGTGAGCGAGTCGAACCCGAGGTCGCGGAACTTGCGGTCGGCGGGCACGGCCGCCTTGCCGCTGTGCCCGAGGACCGCCGCGACGTGGGTGCGGACCAGGTCGGTGACGAGGGTGCGGCGTTCGGCGGCGGACAGCGCCCGCAGCCGCAGGGTGAGTTCGTGTGCCTGCGAGGTGATGTCCTCGCGTGCCGTCGCCGCGTCGGCGAGGGCCTGCCGGGCGGCCGGGAGTCCGGCCAGCAGCGGGTTGCCGCGCAGTCCGACGAGGGTGTCGAGGATCTGCGGCTGGCGCAGGTCGAGCACGATCAGGGTCGGGGCGGGCCGGGTGACGGCCTGCCGCAGTGCGGCGAGCGCCAGTTCGGGGTGCACGGCGGGTACGGCGGCACGGCGGGCGCCGCGGTCGCCGCGGTCGGCGCGGGCGCCGGCTGCAGCGGTGTCGGCGTCCGCGCCGGTGCCGTCCACTGCGGTGACGCCGTCCGCCCCGGCACGGTCGACGGCGGGTTCCCGGTCCGCCCCCGGAGCGCTCATGTCGGTGACGCCGTCCGCGCCGGTGACGTCCATCCCCGCGCCGTCCACCGGGGGTTCGCCGTCCATCCACGCCCCCCAGGCCAGCGACGTCGCGGGCAGGCCGCGCGCGTGGCGCTGCTGGGCGAGCGCGTCGAGGACGGCGTTCGCTGCGGCGACGGCCGCCCGGCCGGGGGTGCCGACGGCGCCGGCCACGGACGAGAAGAGCACGAACGCCGACAGGTCGAGTCCGCGCGTCAGCTCGTCCAGGTGGAGTGCCGTCAGCGCCTTGGCCCGGTGTACGACCGTCAGCCGCTCCGGGGTCAGGTCGTCCAGTACGCCGTCGTCGACGGCGGCCGCCGCGTGGACCACGGCCGTGAGCGGGTGCTCGGCGGGCACGGCCGCGAGCACGCCGGTGAGCGCGTCCGGGTCGGCGGTGTCGCAGGCCACGACGGTGGCTTCGGCCCCCAGTGCGCGCAGCTCGGCGACGAGTGCGTCACTGCCGGGTGCGTCGGGGCCGCGGCGGCCGACGAGCAGCAGGTGGCGTACGCCCGCGGCCGCGAGCCAGCGGGCGGTGCGGCTGCCCCGGCCGCCGGTGCCGCCGGTGATCAGCACCGTGCCGTCGGGGTCGGCGGCGGCGGGCTGCCAGCCCGCGTCCGGGGAACCGGCGGGCGCGGGCACCAGCCGTCGTACGTACACGGCGGAGTCGCGGACCGCGATCTGGTCCTCGCCGTCGAGTCCGGCCAGGACGGCGCCGAGCCGCCGAGCGGCCCGGGTGGTGACGGTGTCGGGCAGGTCGATGAGCCCACCCCAGCGCTGCGGGTGTTCCAGAGCGGCCACCCGGCCGAGCCCCCAGGTGCCGGCCTGCTCCGGTGCGGGCAGGTCCTCGGTCCTGGCCACGGCGACCGCGCCTCGGGTCACGCACCACAGGGGCGCCGTGATCCCGGCGTCGGCGAGGGCCTGGAAGAGCACGGTGGTCGCCGCGACGGCGGCCCCGGCCGGTGCGGGCAGCGCCAGTACGCCCGTGAACCCGGCGACGGGAGCGGGAAGTTGTGCGAGCAGGGCGGCCAGTGCGGTCCGGTCGAGCGCCGGGTCGACGGTCAGGTGCAGGGCCTCGGGCCCGGCCGCCTCCCGGACCGTGGCCGCCCAGTCCTCGTCCGCGTCCCCGCCGGGCGTGACCACGAGCCAGGTCCCGGCGAGCTTTCCGCCCGTCACCTCGCTCTTCGGCTGCCACGCCTCGTGGAACCTCAGGGCGTCGAGGAGCGACTGGTCGCGGCGGTGGCGGCGCCAGTTGGAGAGCGCGGGCAGTACGGCGCCGAGCGCCTCGCCGTCCACGTCCAGGTCGGTGGCCAGGGCGGCCAGGTCCTCGCCCTCGACGGCCGCCCAGAAGTCCGCGTCGCCGGAACCGGAATCGGCCGAACCGGCGGGCCGTACGGTGGACCCCGTCTGCGGCCAGTGGCGGGCTCGCTGGAAGGCGTACGTGGGCAGGTCGACGGACCGGGCGGCGGTGCCGTCGAAGAGCCGCGTCCAGTCGACGCCCACCCCGCTGATGTGCAGCCGGGCGAGCCCTTCGACCAGCGTCCGCTCCTCCGGCCGCCCCGCGCGCAGCGCGGGCACGGCGACGCAGGTCTCGCCGTGGGCTCCGAGGGCGGTGCGGGTGGCGGCGGTGAGGATGCCGTCGGGGCCCAGTTCCAGGAAGGCGGAGACCCCGGCCTCGCGCAGCGCGCCGATCCCGTCGGCGAAACGGACGGTCTCGCGGACGTGCCGCACCCAGTAGTCGGGGGTGCGGACGAGGTCCGGTCCCGCGATCCTACCGGTCAGATTCGACACGAGCGCGAGTTGCGGCTCGGCGAAGGAGATCCGGGCCGCCACGGCCCGGAACTCGTCCAGCATCGGATCCATCAGCGGCGAGTGGAAGGCGTGCGACACCCGCAGCCGGGTGACCTTGCGGCCGTCCGCCTCGAAGTGCGCACCGATCCGTGCGACGGCGTCCGCCTCGCCGGAGACGACCACCGACGACGGCCCGTTGACCGCCGCGATCGACACCGTGCCGGTGTCGAGCAGCGGCCGCACCTCGTCCGGTGTCGCGTGTACGGCGAGCATGGCGCCGCCCTCGGGCAGGGCCTGCATCAGCCGGCCGCGCGCCGCCACGAGGGCACACGCGTCGGCGAGCCCGAACACCCCGGCGACGTGCGCGGCGGCGATCTCGCCCACCGAGTGGCCGGCCACGAACTCGGCCCGCACTCCCAGCGATTCGACCAGCCGGAACAGCGCCACCTCGACGGCGAACAGGCCCGCCTGGGCGTACGCCGTACCGTTCAGCGCGTCCTCGGCCTCGCCCTCGTCCTCGCCCCACACGACCGTACGGACCGGACGGTCGAGGTGCTCGTCCAGAGCCGCGCACACGGCGTCGAAGGCCCCCGCGAACACCGGGAAGCGTTCGTACAACTCCCCTCCCATGCCCAGCCGTTGGGAGCCCTGCCCGGAGAACAGCACGGCGGCGACCCGGCTCTCCGCAGCCGTCCCGCGGGCGATCTCGGCACCGTCCACCAGCACGGCCCGGTGCTCGAACGTGCCGCGTCCCGCCGCGAGCGAGTACGCCACGTCGAGCGCCGGCTCCTCGGCGAGCAGCGACGCCAGCCGGTCGCACTGCATGGCCAGCGCGGCCTCGGACTTGCCGGACACCACCCACGGCACGACGGAGGGCAGCGGCCCGGCGGGCTCCTCCGCCGGTGTCTCGACTGCCGGGGCCTGCTCGATGATCGTGTGCGCGTTGGTGCCGCTGATCCCGAACGCCGACACGGCGGCCCGGCGCGGCCGGTCGACGGCCGGCCACGGCGCGGCCTCCGTGAGCAGCCGTACGTCACCGGCGGACCAGTCGACGTGCGTGGAGGGCGCGTCCACGTGCAGGGTGCGCGGCACGGCGTCGTGGCTCATGGCCATGACCATTTTGATCACACCGGCGACACCGGCCGCGGCCTGCGTGTGCCCGATGTTGGACTTGAGCGAGCCGAGCAGGAGCGGCCGCTCGGGGTCGCGGTCCCGGCCGTAGGTGGCCAGCAGGGCCTGCGCCTCGATCGGGTCGCCGAGAGTGGTGCCGGTGCCGTGTCCTTCGACGACGTCGACGTCGTCGGCCGTCAGACCCGCGTTGGCGAGGGCCTGCCGGATGACGCGTTGCTGGGCGGGCCCGTTGGGCGCGGTGAGGCCGTTGGAGGCGCCGTCCTGGTTGATGGCGGAGCCACGTACGAGCGCCAGGACCCGGTGCCCGTTGCGGCGGGCGTCCGAGAGCCGTTCCAGGACGAGTACGCCGACGCCCTCGGACCAGCCGGTGCCGTCGGCGGCGTCCGCGTACGCCTTGCAGCGCCCGTCGGTGGCGAGGCCGCCCTGCCGGGTGAAGCCGGGGAAGCCCATCGAGGAGGACATCACGGTGACACCGCCGGCGAGGGCGAGCGAGGACTCGCCGCTGCGCAGCGACTGGGCGGCCAGGTGCATCGCCACCAGGGAGGACGAGCAGGCGGTGTCGATGGTGACGGCCGGGCCTTCGAGCCCGAAGGTGTACGCCACGCGGCCGGACACGACGCTGGCAGCGAGGCCCGTACTGGCGTGCCCCTCGATGTCCTCGGGAGAGTTCATCACGAGAGTGACGTAGTCCTGGCCGCCGGTGCCGACGAACACCCCGGTCGCGCTGCCGCGCAGGGTGGCCGGGTCGATCGCGGCGCGCTCGACGGCTTCCCAGGACGTCTCGAGCAGCAGCCGCTGCTGCGGGTCCATGGCGAGGGCCTCACGCGGCGAGATACCGAAGAAGCCCGCGTCGAACTCGGCCACCCCGTGCAGGAATCCGCCCTTCGCGGTGGCACTGCGACCCCGGCCGTCCGGGCCATGACCGGCGCCGAGCAGCGCGTCCAGGTCCCAGCCGCGGTCGGTGGGGAAGTCGGCGATGCCTTCCCGTCCGTCGCGGACCAGGTCCCACAGGTCCTCGGGAGTGTCGATACCTCCGGGCAGCCGGCAGGCCATGCCGACGATGGCGATCGGGTCGTCGGCCACCCCGGCGGTCACGGCGGCGGGCAGCCGCACCTCGCCGCTCTCGTCGAGCAGTTCGGCGAGGAGGTGGGCGGCGAGCGCGGTGGGGGTGGGGTGGTCGAAGACAAGGGTGGCGGGCAGCCGCAGGCCGGTGGCCTCGGTCAGCCGGTTGCGCAGTTCCAGCACCGTGAGGGAGTCGAGCCCCAGGTCGTGGAAGTCCCGGTCCGCGCCGATGGTCTGGGCCGAGGCGTGTCCCAGGACGGACGCGGCCTCGGTACGCACGATGTCCACGACGGTACGGATACGGTCGGCCTCGCGCAGCTCCCACAGCCGGGCTGCGAGTGCGACGGCGGTGCCGGCTCCGCCCGCGGTGGTGGCGGCCATCCGCCGGCCGCCGCGGACCAGCCCGCGGAACATGGTGGGCACCTCGCCGCGCATCCGGGGCGCGCCCGCGCCGGCCATGCGGCCGAGGGGGACGAGGTAGGGGAGGTCGGTGGCCATCGCCGCGTCCAGGAGCGCCAGCCCCTGCTCGACGGAGAGCGGCGGCACCCCGGAGGACGCGATGCGCTGACGGTCGGCCTCGGAGAGTGTCGCCGTCATGCCGCCCGTCGGCGCCCACGCGCCCCACGCGAGGGACTGCGCGGGCAGACCCTCAGCACGGCGGTGCGCGGCCAACGCGTCCAGGAACACGTTGGCGGCGGCGTAGTTGCCCTGGCCCGCCGAACC
>NZ_JBSFUW010000059.1:0-28753 GCF_053591995.1 Streptomyces sp. NPDC002835
GAGGCCACCCCGGAGGAGGTCGCCACCGCCCTCACCGAGGGTGCGACGGCCGACAAGATCACCAACCCGAGCGCGGGAACGCCCAACAAGCTGCTCAAGATCCTCGAGTAAGTAGGCCCCCGCCGTCTGTGCCCCGGCGATGAAGATTCCGATCTCCGTCGCCGGGGCTCGCTGCTCTTCCCGGCCGTGAAGGACGGCGGTTCCTCGCTCGTGCCGCATCAGCCGATGGTGGCCCTGTCGTGACGTGCCGTCCGGTTGCTGTCAGGCAGCAGCGCCGGGCGGCCGCTATGACCACGTGGCTGAACGTGTGCGGGTGTAGGCCGCGAAATATTGCCGGCCGGGGGCCGACGCTTCTTCGAAGCGGGAGGACCAGTCGACCGCAGCCCCGTGGCTTCCGGAGAGCTGGCCACCGCGGTGGCGCTTCCGTGCAACGGTGCGCGAAACCCAGCCGCCTCGTTCACGGCGCACGGCCGGGCTCTGTGTCGAATGTGTAGAACTGAGCGTGGTCCAACATGTCGCGTGGCGTGACATCGTTCCAAGGACGCATGGTGGAGTTCAGGTCCACCACGTTCTCGGTCGGGGTGTCGGGCAGATATCGTGATGCGGGGTGTCGTGCCTGCCAGTCTGCCCACAGCTTGTCTATGAAGGCGTGATGCAGCCAGAACACCGGATCGTTCGGGGACGCGCCCGTTGCCATGTGGCCGCCCACCCAGACATGCACCCGGTTGTGCAGGTTGGCGCCGCGCCAGCCCTCCAGGAGGTTGCGAAAACCCCGCGAGGTGCTGTTCCAAGGCGGTGTGTCGTACGTTTCCACGGCGAGAACCGCCTCGATGTCGTCGCGCCTGGGTAAGGGCCTTCGTCCGCCGCCCAATGCGCGCCGCAGAAAGTGGCGGGTGTCCACTTGGGTGTCGATGGACCAGTTCCCGGCCAGGTTCGCGAACGGTCCGTTCATCACCTGGCCGTCGCGGCTGCGTCCGTCACCGCCCAGGAAGTCGGTGGCCCACAGGGAAGACTCGGGCCTGTCGTCGGTGCTCCAGTCCCAGTAGGGCAGCGTCACGGAAGGGATGATGCGTTGCAGTTCCTGCTCGAATTCGAGCAGGAACTTCCGGTGCCAGGGCAGAAAGGACGGGGAGCGGTGCCCCACTCGTTCTCCCTGGTCCGTATCACTCATGATGAATTCGTTGTGGGTGCGCACGAAGTCGTCATAGCGTCCGACCCGTTTGAGCTCGAGGACTGCGTCGACGAAGTCGCGCTTCTCGGTGGAGGTGAGTGTGGACTGGTTCTTTCGCACGGCCATGCCAGGCGTCTCCTTCAGGGATGCTCACAGGTGGGCCGTAACGGCGACGAGGTCGGCGCCGTCCAGATTGTCGACCGCCGACCGTGCCAGGACACGCGGAGTCGCAAAGACCTCGTAGTGATCGATGAGGCTGACCCACGTCCCGTCTCCGTTCTGCATGATGTGGAGATCGGTCCCGTCTATCAGAACGCGGTAGCCGCTCACGGTCCCGTGGTGCCCGTGATCAGTCGGCCATCCCTGGATGTGCCTGCCTTTGTATGTTTCGTCGAATTGCTCCCCGGCCGTGCGGGGCCGGGCTGGGTCGTCGTGCCCTGCTGGGTTCGCCCGATGGGATCCATCACCGGACACAGCAGCGGTTGTTCCGGCGACGGCCAGCGCCGCGAGTGCCGCAGTTCCACCCCGAAGAAATCGGCGACGAGTACGCATGCGTTCCCTCTCCCCATGCAGGCGGTCTTTCCGCGCAGTTGATGGTCAGGTCCGACTGCCCCGGACCCCGCCAACGTTGCCGAAAAGTTTGTCACGGGCCATGGATCGGCGGGTATCCGGCCAGAATTTGCATGAAGGATCAACTGGGGGAGAAGCAGATCGTCCTGTCCACCCGGACGGCAGGCTGTCCAGCCAGAAAATTATTTGGGACGTTCCCCGGTTGCTGTAGGAATTTTCGTCGGTCCGCGGAAGCCTGACTCGCCCAGTGGCGTGGCAGCTTGACGTAAAGACACGGTCGGCGGATTTTTGTGCCGTTTCAACCAACCTCCGGCCCGCACCGGCCGGAAAGGTGCGATCTCGGTCGAGAGGTCACGGCTCATTAACGGTGGTGAGGTCGTCCGGGTCGGCGACGACTCGCGAAGGCGAACTGCCGCTAAACCCGCACCGTCACCAACTCCGTAGCGCCCGGGTCGCCCTTTTGGGCCAGTTTCCCCGCTCCCCGATGTCCGAAGAGAGGGGCATCGATGTGAAGCTCCCGCGGCTTCTGAGTAACGCTGCAAGCTCCGTAGTCGAGAAGAAGGAGACTCTGATGCGTCGCTCTGTCACCAAGATCACCTGCCTTGCGGGTGGGGTCGCCGGCGTCCTCGCTCTGACCGCCGGTCCTGCCGCAGCGAGCACGCCGCACAGCCTGTACGCGCCCTCCGCACTGGTGCTCACCGCCGGTCAGGGTGAGAGCGCGACAACAGCGACCGTCGAACGGGCGGTCACCCTCACCTGCAACCCGACCACCGGCGGAACCCATCCGGACGCCGAGGCCGCCTGCGCGGACCTGGAACGCGCCCATGGCCAGCCCGCACTCACCCTGAACGACGACTCGGATCGCGCTTGTCCGATGATCTACGCTCCTGTCACCCTCACAGCTGACGGCGTGTGGGAGGGCCGCCGAGTCTCCTACGAGCGAACCTTCCCCAACAGCTGCGTGGCGGACTCCCGAGTCACGACGCTGTTCGACTTCTGACCCACGGCATTGGCAACGCCTCTTACGTCTGGAGGGTGGTCCGGCCCCAAGGGGGCCGGACCACCCTCCAGAACGAGCTCGTGCATCAATGTTCGGAGGCGGCGGGTCGCGGGCTTGTCGCCGGATGTGACCGCTGAACTCGTGGCAGGAAACCGCAGGAACCTCCCGCTGTGGCACGAGCGGCACCGGAGCCGGCGGTCCGCTCGGCATCCGAGCCCTCACGTGTGGACGCCCAGAGCTGCGAGAGCAAGCAAACGACCGGCGGGGGTGAAGTCACACGCCACGCCGCACGCGCCAAGCCAGGCCGGGTCCCCAAGGCAGTCCTCGTCGGCGCTGTCCCACCCCTCATGGTGCAGACACCGGCGAACCCGGGCAGTGGCGGCGGGGGCGGCCCTGGGCACCTCGGTGACCGTCGGCGGCATGACGCTCTACGCGCTCCGGGATGGCGCGGCCCACGGGGCCGGTGGACCACGGCCGGATCCCGGCCGCCGACCGACCGACGGCCAGCTTGTGCGGCAGATCGTGCGAGAAAGGGAGCGTCACTTCGAGGCCCTGCGCACGGTCCTTCCCTCCGGCACCGCGACCCGACCCACCCGGACCTGCGGTACTTCCCGGCGGACGCGTCCCGCTCGGGCGGATCGCCAGGTCGGGAAGGTTCGGCTCAGCGGCGGGTTCCCCCAGAACCTGCACGCCGCCGTCTGCCAGGGGTCCTGAGGGACCTTGCCGCACTCTGCCGCCGCCCCGGCCGCTCGGGCCCGCCGGCCACCGGGCATGTGGACGGCCGGTCGTGCCGTCCGTGGCTCCTGTAGCCCTCTCCGCACGGAGGAGTCGAGTCCGCCGCGCAGTGTGAGGCGGACTCGACCGCGTACCGGGGACGCGTCACGCAGCGAGGGAGAACTGACTCGGTGGTCCCCGTGCCCTGCAGGACCGGACGGCGCCTCGCCGGCGTTGGGCGTGGGTGCGATGGAGCCGCTGTGGGGGAGGCTGGAGAGGAACACCTGGTAGGGAAGGCGGGAGCAGCCCATGGCGGTCACGACGTTCCGTTCGGGGGCGCGGCTGTCGGTGCGGCCCTACGCGCCGGGCGACGAGGCGGCGGTGCTCGATCTGGTGGCGGCCGACCGGCTGCCCGGACAGCCGCTGACCACGCCCGCGATGCTCGCGGAGGCCGTGGCGGGCCGTTCACCGGTGGACGGCGGCTGGTGGGCGGAGCTGGAGCCGCCCGTCACCGAGGTGATCCATGACGAGACGGGCACAGTCTTGGGCGTCGTTTCGTACGCCACCCGTCCCAGCGACGGGGCCGGGTTCATCCTGTGGCTGCACTGCCGCGAAGACCAGTCCCTCGCTGAGGCCCTGGCCACCCGTGCGATCGGCCGGCTCGGGGAACAATGCACGGTGCACGCCTTGGAGTTCGCCTCCGCGCTCACCCTCGGTCTGGAGGGCCTGCCGGTGCTGCACCGTCCGGCGACCCGCCGCGCGCTGGAGGCGGCCGGGTTCACCGCGCGGGACCTGTGGCGTTATATGCGCGCGGATCTGCCGATCGCCGGGCTGCCGCACGCCGCTCACGTCGCCGTCGAGGAGTGCGAGGACCCTCCGGGCAGGCGTCTGGAGGTCCGCGAGGGCGGGGGACCGGTCGCGGAGGCCACCATCGGCCGCCCCGTGGCCGGGATCGGGGTGCTGTGGTGGATCAGCGTCGCCCCGCCCGCCCGTGGGCGGGGTCTGGGCCTGGCCCTGCTCGGCTCCGCGCTGGACCTGCTGGCCGGGCTCGGCGCCCGTGAAGTGATCCTGTACGTCGACGACGACGCCCCGCCCGGCGACCGTGAGCGCGACCGCACCGCCGCCAACGCCTTGTACGACCGGGTCGGCTGCACAGAGGTCGACCGGCTGCACTCTTTCACCCGTCGCCCGTAGCGGCGGGGGCGCCGAGGGTGGGCATGCCGTCGGACATGGTGATGTGGCGGACCGGGCGCTGGTTGCGACGGCTGCCCGCGACGACGCACATCTACGAAGGCTGCGGCTACGCCGTCAGCGTGCATTCCCGCCCCGCCACGTGAGTCCGCGCCCTCTCTGCGAGCGGTTCGTGCACCGTTTCTCCAGGTCGGAGCCGTGTGAGTCGACGCTTCCGCATGACCTTCAGCTCCACCCACCCACGACCGGGCATCAACAAGAACCCCACCCATAAACAAACCAACGATCGACCCGCCCAACCGTCACGGCAAAGACCGTTGCAGTGAGCCTTTTCCATCTTGATCAGGTGGCGAGTTCGAGTGCGACGACGGCACGGACGACGGCGGTGATCCGGGTGGTGCTGCAGCGGAGCTTCCTCAGGAGCCGCCAGCATTTGAGGGTGGCCATGGCGCGTTCGCCGAGGCTGCGGATCTTGGCGTGATCGCGGTTGTGACGACGACGCCAGCCGCGCAGGTTCTTGCCCCGGAACGGGACGCGGACAGCAGGGCCTGCGCCCTGATACGCCTTGTCAGCCCAGCACTTGACGTCGTCAGCGGCGAGAGCGGCGGGAATGCCGTGGGTCCGGGCCGCGGTCAGATCGTGCACGGCTCCGGGTAGCACGTCCGAGGCCCAGATCAGGCGGCCGGCTGGATCCGCGAGGACCTGCACGTTCATCCCGTGGTGCTTCTTCGTCCCCGAGTAGTACGGCCTGTCGGCGGCGATGCGGTCGATCGGCAGCACGGTGCCGTCGAGGATCACGTACGCCTTCTTCCGCACCGTCGTCATGGCCTGTTCCAGCGTGGGCGCGAGAGCGGCCAGGAGGTCGACGGCCTCGCGTATGTACCGGTGGACCGTCGCGATCCCGACGCGGAAACCTGCTGCGAGGCGGGCGTAGGTGTCGCCGCAGCGCAGGTGGGCCAGGACGAGCACGGCCTGCCGGCCACAGGTCAGGCGCCGCCACCGGGAGCCGATCCGACGACGGTGGCCTGCGAGGAGACCGGATAGGTGCTGCAGAGTGCGGCTGGACAGATCGATACCGGACGGGTAGACAAGCACGCGAAAGCTCCTGGCAGACTGGTGATCTTGGTCGAAAACCCACCTACCAGGGGCTTCACCCTGATGTCAGCCCAACGGCGTACTGCTGATGCAGGTTGAAAAGGCTCAATGTCAGTGCCGTGCTGTTCACTTGGCCGCGTGGACGCCTCTGCTCTGCGCGCCCGTCTGAACGACGCCTGGCGCGCGCCCGAATTGCACTGCCCGCTGCCCATTCATGGGGCAGGGCATGTCTGTGTGCCCAGTGACGCGGAGGATCTGGCCGAGCTGGAGCGCGTCGCTGCGGACGTGGTCGACGGGGCGGGTCTGCCTGTACGTGCGTGGGTCGTCGGGGGTAGGGCGGCAGGGGTGCCCGACGGTCCGCCGGTGGGCGGGGAGGGTGGGCTCCCCATCGGCGGGGAGGGCGGGTTGCTGGAGCTGCGCGGGTGGGTGCTGGCCGAGCACTGGTTCGGATACGGCGTGACGGCCACCGCCGATGGCCCGCGCCGCGTCGTGATCCTCGCCCGGCGCGCGTTCACCCGCCCGCCCGGTGTCGGGTGGGTGGCGTTGCTGCGGGAGGCCACCGAGTGGACGGAGCCCGATCGGTGCGGCGTCGACTGGGCCGCGACGGAGGCAGCGCTGTGCACCGCGCTGCCCGGTGACTACAAGAACATCGTCGACGCCTTCGGCCCGGGCAGCTTCGACGAGTACCTGGACCTGCTGGTGCCGGGTGCGCTGGGCACGGATCTAGTCTCCTGGGGCCAGGACATGGCGCGGTACGCCGACCTGTACCGGCCATACCCGGTCCACCCCGCGCCCGGCGGCGTGCTCATATGGGGGACCTCCGAGCAGGAGGTGACCTTCCACTGGCTGACCGGACCGGCCGATCCCGACGACTGGCCGGTTCTGGTGCAGTACCTGGACGGTGAGTGGCAGCGCTTCGACTGCGGCACCGGCGAGTTCGTGCTGCGCCTGCTCACCGACCGCACCCCGCCGTTCGCCTTCCCGCCCTCCGCCGGACCGTTCCCCCACTGGTTCGCTTCATGGGAGCTGCCGGAGCGCTGAGCCCTTTCTGACCCGGCTGTCAGCGCCGCTGACCATGCTCGGCGAAGCGTCTGGGCCGCCGGGACCGACTGCGGATCTGCTGGTCATGACCTCGCTACAGATCGGTGCGTTCAGTCGTCAGCAGGCCGATGAGCAGCACAGGTATGAGGTTGGAAAAGGCTCAGTATTAACCCGCCCGGGCGGCGGTGAGGTGGGCGTCCACGGCGACAACACCGTCGACGCCCTGGCAGAGGCCCACGACCACCGGGACGAGACGCGGTTCTGGGACGTGTCCCCGAAGGGTGACGACCCCGTCCCGGACCTCGACCGTGACGGTGCCCTCGTCCAGGCCGAGGATGCGCCCCAGGACGTCCTGCTCGACCTCGCCGCGGATCACGGCGTCGGGGCGGATGAAGGCGTCGAGCAGGTCGCTGCGGGTGACGATGCCGGTGAGGAGCCCGTCGTCGCCGACCACCGGCAGCTGCTTGACGTGCCGCTTGCGGAGTTCCCGCGCGGCCCGGGAGATCGTCCAGTCGGCGCGGGCGGTGAAGACGGGGCTGCTCATGAGCGCGCCCGCGGTCCGGGCCCGGGCCTTGCCCCAGGAGCGCTCGTCGTTCCCGTCCTGACCTTGCGGATCGGGCATGCCGGTCTCGTGCCGCAGCACGTCGGAGGCGGACACGACGCCGACGGGAGCGCCGTCGTCGTCGACGACCGGGGCCGCGACGATGTCGTTCGCATCCAGCAGGGCGGCGACCTCCTGGAACGGTGTGTCGGGGCGGAAAGTGACGACCTCCTCGGTCATCACGTCACCGACCGTGCGGCGGTACAGCATGGCATCGGCCTCCTCCGCTTTGCGATGGACCGCCTGGGCGGACCACCCGCGGCGCGCAGGCCCCCGCGCCCCTGCCGGCTCGTGCACGCCGCCGCCTTCCCTACCCATGAGAGCACCGTGCCGCTCCCGCGACCAGTGACGTTCGGCCCGGCGGGGAGGCCGGCGGCCCCCCGGTCAGGAGTGCGGCCGAGTACGCGGTCGATACCGACCGCCGCCACTCAGCCCTGTGGTGGCCGGCGACCGGGACCGACTTCCCTGAAGGCGGCAAGGCAACGGAGTCCGAGAACGGTTTTCAGCGGGCGAGGTCGGCCAGACTGTTCAGCGCGGTGTCGATCTCGGCTGGAGTGTTGACAACGGCGGTACCGATCCGGGTGTAGGTCGAGGTGGACAGCCGCACGCGGTGGTTGGCGGCGTGGTCGACGACCTGCTGATGGGTGTGTCCGGCCACGCTGAAACAGGTGATGCCCGCAGACAGCTTCGCGTCGGCAGGGGTGTGCACGGTGACGCCGGGGATGCGGCTCAGTCCTTGCTTCGCCCGTGTCGACAGCTGTGTGATGCGTCCGGCAACGCGTGCTCGGCCCAGCTGCTCATGCAGCGCTACCGCCACCGGCAGGGCGAAGGCATGCTCGAACGCCAGAAACCCGCCGGGCGACAAGGGCGCTGCTCCCCCGCCCCTGATAAAGCTCACGAACGTGGGCCGCAGCTGGTCGAGGACGTCCGGCGCCACCCAGACCAGCCCCGTTCCCCTTGGGCCGAACAACCACTTGTGCGTTCCGGCGATCACCACGTCCGCGCCCAGGCCGGCGGCATCCTCGTCGATCGCCGCCAGCCCGTGCACCCCGTCGACGACCAGCAGGCATCGGTCAGCAGGGCTGCGGCCTTCATTGGCTCGGCGCACCACCTCGGCCACCGCACGCACCGGCATCCGAAGCCCCGTGCTCGATTGCACCCAGGTGATCCCCACGACTCTGGTGTTCGGACGAATCGCCTCGCCGACTGCCGCTGCGATGCCGTCCGCCGTCGCGGTGGCCGGATCGGTGAACCAGGAGCCCAGCCGTAGCGTGTTGCCATGCTTTTCGGCGGCCAGCCGGGCGGCCATGCGCTGGGAGATGTGGTCGTGCTCGGTCAACAGGAACTCCTGTCCCGGACGGGTCACGACACCGTTGTAGAAGACCCCCAGCCCGATGCTTGTGCTCGCCGTCATCGCGATGTGCTCGGCCCGGCCTCCCAGATAGGCAGCGAGCGCCTGGCGTACCCGGGGCCATCCGGTGGGGCCATCGGGCAGCGCCAGGCCCGCGGGCACCAAGAGAGGATTGGCGTCGACCTGTGCCCTCAAATGATCCACCGCATCCCGCACCGCCTTCGGGTGCGAGGCGAGATAGAACAACGCGAGGTTCGCCCATCCAGGCTCCAGGCGAAACTGCGCTCGCAAGGCGTCCCAGTCCACACGCCCGTCGATCGTGGTGACCGGCCGCTCCCGCGGTGTGTCCACCCTTGCCGCGCCGGAGCTGGGCACGAGGGTGACCGCCACCGCTCCCGCAGATTTCGCCAGCAGATCGCGCCGACTCGTCATCGACATCCAGCACCCCTTCGCACCGCGACCGGCGGAGCGGTGGCGGAATAGCTGTCCGGCGCCCTTCTGATGACGAGGTTACGCAAAGTGGCTGCGGGTGCCGACAGCACCGTTACCCAAACGGGCTCTACGGAGATGCCGCACAGCACAGACCACACGAAGAGACCAGCCATCTTGCCCTGGAGACGCACTCCGTCCTTCCTCTTCGCTGGGCAGAGGAATTCGACCTCAGAGGCCGCGGCGACCACACACGGTCACCAATGATGTTGGACCCTCGAAGAACTGGCGACAGCTGAATGGGCGAGCTCACCGGTCTCACACCTGGACTGGTACAACCACACCCGGCTCCACGGTGAAATAGGGCACATCCCGCCCGCTGCATATGAAGCCAACCACTCCCTGAACACCACGAAACCCCAGGTCACAACCAACCTCTGAGATCTCTACCGAGCCCGGAACGGTTCAGTCCTCCCCAGCGCCCGCGGAAGGTCACGTGCCAAGATCACTCGGGGCGAGCGCTGACGCTGACGCGTTGCCAGGTGCCCTCCCGTCGGACCGGACTCACCTGATGTGCTGCCGGATCCGCACGCGGCGAGGCTCGCGACCAGCAGCGCCGATACTGCCCCGCTCGAACCGATCTTCACCCTATGGCCCGTCATCACACCTTCTCCGTCCGGACGTTCTTGTGATCCTTCGATTCTAGATCTCCGGCTGAGAGCTGTTTGGAAGCGGAGATATCGACAGGTGGGCCGAAGCTGTCGACCGGCCCGCCCCGTGCGTGCTGTGCGGCGGCACCCCTACCCCGCTGAGGTCCCTACGCCGACGAGCCCGCGCACAACGACGTGGGCGGAGCAGTGGAACGCGGCATCACCCCGGCGTGTCCCGATTCGTCTTCGACTCGCCCACGGACCAACGACCACGCCCTCGGTCGGTCCCGAGGAGGCGTGACCACCCAGCTCCACCTCGCCTGCGACGGCCGCGGCAGGCCGCTGGCCATCGTCCTGCTCCCCTGGTGAACGCCATGAGAGCGTCTGTGCCCAACTCTTGCTCGAACACATCCGAGTGCCCCGAACCGGCCCGGCCGCCCACCCCGCAGACCTGACCACTTCGTCGCCGACAATGCCTACTGCCCCTGCGGCTTCCGCGCGCCGGGCATGTGCCCCCGCCTCGGCATCGATGATGTCGTCGAGCGAGGCTTCGGTGTCACCGGGCCTGGGCGGCGAGGAACTGGCTCACGAGCGTGCCGAACGGCATGTCCAGGTCCCTGTACACGTGCGGCGCGATGGGGTGGGCATTGTCGGCGAGCATCTCGACCACGAGGCTCGCGTAGTCGCTGACGATCACGCCGGCCTGCTGGAGCCGTAGCAGGCCCGTCTCCCGCTTGGTCGCGGAGAAAGTCCCCGAGGCGTCCACGGCGACGTACGCGGTGTATCCGGCGGCGGTGGCCGAGATCGCCGGCAGCCCCGCGCAGACTTCGAGGGAGGTGCCCGCCACGATGAGCCGCTTGCGGCCGAGGGCTTCGATCGCGCCGCGGACGCGCTCGTCGTGCCAGGCGTTGACCGTGGACCGGTCGATCACGTCCAGGTCCTTGGGCAGGGCGGCCTGCAGTTCCGGGACGAGCGGGCCCCACATGCCGTCGACCGACGTCGTCGTCGCGACCACCGGGACGCCCAGGCGCAAGGACGCCCGGGCCAGGGCTGTGACGTTGTGCTTGAGCTCGTCGACGCTCATGTCCCGGACGCCCGTGAACAGTCCGATCTGGTGATCGACCAGCAACAGGGCCGCGTTGTCGGAGGTGAGGGGCTCGTGGAACGGCTTCATCATGACAGGTTCCTTTACGGGAGGAAACGGTTGGGCATCGGCCCCGCCGTGCGGCGCGGGCCGTTGGCACGATGGTTGACCACAGGCAGCCGGCTCGGCGAATGTTTCATCCGTGCCTGAATCCTCAACCGCCTTGTCCACGCCGTACGCCGAGTTCGACTTCACGCCCGGGGACCTGGCGCGGCTGCGGTTCGCCTTCTCCCCGGTGTCCGAGGCGGTCGGGAGCCTGCGTATGCTCCAGGACCCCGGGCGCCACGCCCTGCATCTGCCGTGGATGCGCGGCGTACGTCCCCGGCTGCGCGCCATGGACCTGCGGCTGCTGTTCGCGCTCGCCCCGCTCGGTGCCTACATCCCCGATTTCCTCACCCCGCCTCCCACGGGGCCGCTGCCGGACATCGCCGCCGAACTCGGCCTCGTGGCCTCGGCCGACCCGGACGAAGCGGCGCGCGAGGTCGCCCGCGTCCCGGCAGCGGACACCCGGCCGGTGCAGGAGTTCCTCGCCGACCCCGCCGCAGGCACGGCCCGCGCCGCCGCCCAGCTACGGCAGTACTGGGACACGGCACTCGCCCCGTACTGGCCCCAGATCCAGGGGCTTTTCGAATCCGAGGTGCTGCGGCGCTCCCGGCAACTCACTCGCGAGGGCGCGGCGGTGATGTTCAATGATCTGCATGAGAACGTCCGTTGGGACGACGGTGTCCTTCGTGTCCGCACCATGGCGTGGCGGCGGGACGGCCCGCTGTGCGGAGACGGGATGATCCTCGTACCGAGCGTCTTCCAATGGCCGGACACACTGGTGATGGCGGAGCCCTACCAGCCGATGCTCATCTACCCCGCGCCCGGCGTTGCCACAGTGTGGCAGCAGGGAACGGTCCCCACACCCGATGCGCTCGACGCGCTCATCGGCCGCACCCGGGCCAGAATCCTCGTCGCCCTCACAGAACCCGCGACCACGGTCATCCTTGGCCGTCGACTGTCCATGACCCCGGGAGCGGTCAGTCAGCACCTCAAGGTGCTGCACGCCGGCGGACTGCTGACCCGCAACCGCAGCGGCCGCGAGGTCTTCTACGGCCGCTCGTCCTTGGGCCACGCTCTGTGCGGGCAGTCCTGTTACTAGGGCCTGTCCGGCGAGTCGTCGCTGGACCGCTCGCGGCGTCTGGCGGGGGACAAGTCGCTGGCCGGTTCCTCTCCGATCTGCATGGGGTCTATGCCGGGAAAGGACTGCAGACGCGATGAGCCGCCGTGTTAGATGGGCTTCATGGTGTCTACCGACCGTCTACTGGCTTTCGCGGCCATGTCGTTCCTTCTGATCGTGGTCCCCGGTCCCAGTGTGCTGTTTGTGATCGGGCGGGCACTGGCGCAGGGCCGCCGTGCCGCGTTGGCCACGGTGGCGGGGAACACACTGGGAGCCTACGTACTTGTCGTGGCCGTGGCTCTCGGGGTCGGGGCCGTCGTGGAGCGTTCAGTCCTCGTCTTCACAGCGCTGAAGCTCGTGGGCGCTGCGTACCTGGTTTATCTCGGAGTCAAGGCGGTGCGACAGCGTGGATCGTTGCATGCCGAGTTCACAGGCGATCGTCCCACGCAGGGCAACCTGCGCACGCTTTGGGAGGGGTTCACGGTCGGTGTGGCCAATCCCAAGACCATCGTGTTCTTCGCCGCCGTCCTGCCTCAGTTCGTCGACCGTGGCCAGGGCCATGTCATGCTTCAAATGCTGTTGCTCGGCTTGGTCTTCAACGTCATCGCGGTGGCTTCTGACAGCGTGTGGGGGTTGGTCGCGGCCACCGCGCGGGGCTGGTTTGCCGGCTCACCGCGGCGGCTCGCCATGGTCGGCGGGGCTGGTGGGCTCACCATGATTGGCCTCGGTGTGACCGTTGCTGCGACAGGCCGCAAGGATTAGGTTCTGCCGGCAGATCATGGATCAGGTCGTGAGCGGGCACCGCCTTCTTCGCCGGACGGGTCAGCGACCGGCGCTTGCGACGGGTGACCCCGGTGATGTCGCGCTCACGCATGATCCGCTCCACTCGCTTGCGGTTGACCCGCCGGTCCAGCCTGCGCAACTCGGCATGGATACGCGGCACCCCGTAGGTGCATCGGGAGGCGATGTGCAGCACGGTGATCTCGTGGGCCAGGGCATCATCGGCGGCCCGGCGGTCGGCGCGGGCCTGCTCGCCGGCCGGCCAGGCGTAGAAGGAGGACCGGCCCACCTTCAGGAGCCGGCACAGCAGAGCGACTGGGTGGGTGGTCTTCTCCGCCTCGATGAACGCATACACGTCGTTCATCGATCGCTCTCCTTCGTGAAGAAGACCGCCGCTTTTCGCAGAACCTCGATCGTCTCGGCCTGCTCACGCGGCGGCGTTCGCAGGGCCGGAATTCAGCAGGATCCAAGTCGAGATCAGCCGAGGTTCACGGTGTTGGACGACTTCTTCACGGCCGGCTCACCGCTGCCTGGGACCGCACGGCCGCGGTACTCGAGGCCGAGTGCGGGGCGCGCTTCAAACCTGATGACGGGAGGCATGCGGACAGCGCGTCCAGTTCCGATGGCACCACCGCCTCTCCTGCCGCCCGGCCCGGACGCGATGTCCTGGCCGAACTGGTCGAACTGTTCGCCCGTCCCTCCCAGCCCTGCCCGGACCTGGCCTCCGCGGTCAACAGCCTGCTGGACGTACGGCTGGAGTACCGCACCCTGCTCTACCCCCGGGTACGCCCCGACCTCGCCCCTCTGAATCTCCAGGTCACCCACCCGGACACCGGCGAGCAGATGCAGCAGGGTCCCCTGACCGAAGAGGGCGCCGAGGACCTGCACGAGTTGTTCAGCGGTCTCGCAGAGCAGGCAGCGTTCCGGATCCAGAAGTCGCTGTCGCAGGACGCCGCGGTTCCGGCAGCCGTCATTCACGCGCTGGTGGAGCAGTTCGAGGACACCCTGATCCGGTCCGGCACCTCGGTCCAGGAATTCCGGCGGTTCGTCCGTTCGTACCGCAACGACTTGTGGCCGGAGGAGTTCCAGGGCACGGACGAGGCCAACAGCCGCTTCGCACACGTGGTCCGCGTTGCACAGGACATCTCCAGCGTCGAGTCACGCCCCAAACCGCTGCCGCATGACCAGCCCGGGCTTGACGAAGAACATAGAGGCACCCTCCGGAGACCGAGCCCGTAGGGATCCGCCAGCGAACCGACGGGTGCCCCGCTGCCCTGACGGGCCCCGCCGCGCCGCCCGGCCTGCCCGGGCGGCGCGGACCGTCACGGGAAGGTGAGCGTCTGCGCGAACAGGGTGACGACCACGAGGACGACGGGGAAGCAGACCAGGAACATCGCGAAGGTGTAGCCCATGATGTCCCGGGCCTTCAGGCCCAGGATCGCCAGGGTCGGGAGCATCCAGAAGGGCTGGAGCAGGTTGGCGCTCGCCTCGCCCAGGTCGTACACCACCACCATCCAGCCCTGGTGCACCTCGAGCTGGTTGGCCGCGTCCATCACGTACGGAGCCTCGATCACCCACTTGCTGCCGCCGCTCGGCACGAACACACCAAGGACGCAGGAGTAGACCGCGATGAGGGCCGGATAGAAGAAGGCGTTGGAGATCTCCGTCAGCCAGCCGGCGATGGTGGAGGACAGGCCGGTGAAGGCGATCATGCCGAAGATGCCGCCGTACAGCGGAAACTGGATGAGCACACCGGACGCGGCGGACACTCCCTCTCGTACGGCCGCCACGAGCCGCGCCGGCCTCCAGTGCAGGATCAGAGCGAGCAGGATGAGGATCAGGTTGACCGTGTTCAGGTCCAGGGCGTTGAGGGGATTGCCCGTCGCCGAGGCGAAGTAGCGGTACAGGTACCACACGCCCAGCAGGAAGATCAGGACGGCGAACGCCGGGCTGTGCTCCAGCCAGTCGCCAGGTCGGCGCGGCTCGCCGGCGCCGGTGTCCTCGCGCTTCTCCTCCAGCAGTGGCCGCAGGCGGATGCCCAGGTCCTCGGCCGTCTTGGCTGCCTCGGGCGAGGGGGCGAGGAACCAGGCGAGGACCACCGCGACGAGGAACACGACGGCGGTGGCGGCCATGCCCTGCCACAGGAAGATGGTCTCGGTGAGCGGGATCAGGCCCGAGCCGCGGCCTTCCTCGATGACCTTCTGCACCGCCTCGGGGCTCGCCCCGGCGCTGGCGACCTGGAGGGCGGCCGATCCGGAGAGGCCCTGCGCCCAGACGGTACCGAGTCCGAGGAACGCCATCGCGCCGATCGCCCGGTAGTCGACACCGCGCACCAGCCGGGAGATCTCCTTGGCGAGGATCGCGGTGAAGATCAGGCTGAACGCCCAGTTGAGGTACGACGACACCATCGACACGGCAGCAGTGAACGCGACGGCGGCGCGCGGGCTCCGGGGCACTCTGGCGAGGCGGGAGATCAGCCGGGCGACGGGCCGGGACACCGCGACCGCGTAGCCCCCGATGATGATCATTGCCATCTGGAGCGTGAACTGGATGAGTGACCAGAAGCCCTTGCCCCAGGCGTCCACGAGCCCGTATCCGGTGGTCGCCGTGGGATCGTCGGGCGCCCCCGTGACCGGCGCACCGGTCAGCAGGCCGAGTGCGAGGACCACGAAGGTGCCGACGAGGACGAAGCCGAAGGCGTCCGGCAGCCAGCGCTCCGTGGCGGCGGTGAATCGCAGGGCGATGCGGGCGAGGACGTTCTCGCGCGTGTTGCCCGTGGTCCGCCCTGTTCTCGTCATAGCCATCCGACATCTCCTCACGCCCAGGCGCATCACATGCACCGCGGACCAGGAAGGTAGAGCAGGACGGCGACGATCACTATGGGCCCGGAGCCCATAGACCGCGCGGTAGTCATGGCGGGCGGCCCCTTGAGTGCCCGGTGGGTGGCCGGGAACGGGGCTTGCGCGGGAGGTCCGGGGACATTGCCCGACGGCATCGGTAAATATCAAGGAATGGGGCGATAATGCTGCAACCATTCATATTCGAGGCGTGTCTCCATGAGTGACACCGCAGTCCCCGCACAGGAAGAAACGGGGGGCACCATGCACCACCAGTCACGGCTCGCGGCTGCCGCCGCGGCCATCCTCCTCACCGCCGGGATCGGATCGACGATCCCCGCGTCCGCCTCGCAGTCCGCCGCACCCTCCCCAGCTCCGGCGACCGCCCTCGTCACCAACGCACGCTGGGGCGGCCACAGCTCCTTCGACCGGATCGTCATCGACATCCGCGGCAAGGTGCCTCCCATCACCGTTCAGCCGGTGAAGAAGCTGCACTACGACGGCCTCGGGACCGAGGTCCCGCTCGCCGGAAAGCACTTCCTGGAGATCAGGCTCTCGCCGGCCGCCGCACACGACGACAACGGCGGGTCCGTCTACAAGGGCCCCAAGCTCACCAAGATCTGGCTTCCCTCCCTGAAGGGCCTCGCCCTCACCGGCGATTTCGAAGGAGTGGTCACCTTGGGAGCCGCGTTCACGACCAAGCCCACCTACACGACCCGCGTCCTCCACTCGCCGGAGCGCTTCGTGCTCGACATCCGGCACGCGCCACCGGTCTGCGGCCGGTGACAGCACGGGGTCCCGGTCTCCGCACCGGGACCCCCTCCGCTCGGCGGGGCGTGCGGCCCGCGTCTCTGGTCCGCCCGGTGCATTGCGCCCATGTCGTCCGGGGATTGCCCCGCTCGTCAAGGGCCGGACGCCTATCGTGCCGGTATGAGTGCACACTTCGATGTCGTGGTTCTCGGGGCCGCCCCGGCGGCTACACCGCTGCTGTCGGATGCGCCCGGCTCGGAATGTCGGTGGCGGTGGTCGAGGAGCGGTACTGGCGAGGCGTGTGCCTGAACGTGGGGTGCATCCCCTCCAAGGCGCTGCTGCTTCATGCCGAGTTGGCCCATCTGTTCACGCACGAGGCGAAGACCTCCGGGATCCGTATTGAGGGTCAGGTCGGTTTCGACGACCGGGAGGCTCCTGCGCAGCCGGAAGGTGGCCGAGGGACGCGTCCGCGGTGTGCACTACCTCATGAAGAAGAACGCCGTCACCGAGTACGACGGGACGGGCGTCTTCACCGACGCGCACAAAAGCCTTCGACATGTCCGACAGCACCTACGGACACCGGCGCATCCAGGCCCAGCTGGACCGCTGGGGCGTCGCCGCGGGCATGGAGTTGGCCCGCTGCCATGCGCGAACTGGGCCTGGTGCCCTGCCAGTCACGGCCGGAGAGGTTCGGCCTCACCCAGGCCGCGGCCGGCATGGTGCCGGACCTGGGGGGCCGTGACTTCACCCCCGTTGCGCCCGGCGGAAAGTCCGTCGGTGACATCACCTACATCGCGACCGGGGAGGGCTGGCTGTACCTCACGACGGTAATCGACTGCTACACGAAGGAAGTCATCGGTTACGCGATGCGCCCTTCGCTTCCTGGGCCGCTCAGCTGCCTGACAACCGCCGCGACTCCAGAAGGCGCTGTGGTCGCGCTGCTGGAGGACGGCGAAGTCCGCGTGCGCCGTCTCGACGGCCTCGGGGTTACGTCTGGCTGGGCTCCGTCCCTTGCGGCAGCTGGTCGGGATGAGCGGGTCGGGCTGGATGTCCTCCACGGTCTCGCCGTTCGCGCGGCGTCGGAGCACGGTGTGTGGCATGTCGTCGGTGATGACCGAGGGCCTGCCGCCGTGGGATAGCGCGAAGCTCGATTAGTACGAGCACCGCCCGGCCTCTTCCGCCTCCCGCGTCTACTGGGCGATGACGCACGTCATGGCCCGCCGTCCGAAACTTCGACGCAATCTGCTGTCAACCGAATCGGGACCCTCGACAACTCTTGAGCAGACCGCCGGGCGGCTGGCTCGCGGCATCCGTGCAGGAGGTAGGGGCACCAGTGACAGATAGTGGGTACGGACTCACGCCGAGCCAGATGTTAACCGACGGCTTCGACCAGGTGCGTGTGGCCGTGGCGGGAGAGTTCCGCCGCTGCCGCGGCACAGTCGCCGCCCAGGCGCAGCACATCGTGTCCGGGTACGCCGCCAAGCTGCGCAAAAGGAGCATAAGCGCCCGGTTCCCCATTCTGGGCGCCAGTCTCCCTCGGTCGAGGGGGGCCACGCTCCACCGTCCCCCCTGTCTGCCTGCTAGGTGACATCTCGTGCAGGGCAGCGGCTCCATCTCCCAGAACCCAGAGGGCATCTCGTATGAATGCTATTCCGCTGCTATTGATCGGCCTTGCGATGTTCGCGGGCGGATATGTCCTTTACTCGAAATTCCTGGGCAACCGGGTCTACAAGCTTGACGCGTCCTTCAAGACGCCCGCGCACGAGCTGCAGGACGGCGTGGACCACGTCCCGACCAACAAGTTCGTGCTGTGGGGTCACCACTTCACCTCGGTCGCGGGCGCAGCGCCGATCGTCGGCCCCGCAGTCGCCGTGATCTGGGGCTGGCTGCCCGCGTTCCTGTGGGTCACCCTCGGCACGGTCTTCTTCGCGGGCATGCACGACCTGGGCGCCCTGTGGGCCTCGGCGCGCAACAAGGGCCGCTCGATGGGCATGCTCTCCGGCCGCTACATCGGCCGCCGGGGCGCGAACCTATTTCTCGTCGTGATCTTCCTGCTGCTCCTGATGGTGATCGCTGCCTTCGCGGTGGTCATCAAGAACCTGCTGATCTCCACCCCCTCGGCGGTGATCCCCGCCTGGGGCGCGGTCGCGGTGGCGCTGCTGGTCGGCCAGGCGATCTACCGCTACAAGATGAGCCTCGGCCTGGTCACCGTGCTCGGCGTCGCGGCGCTCTACGGCCTGATCCTCCTCGGTGACGCCGTCCCGGTGGAGCTGCCCGACCCGATCCTGGGCATGTCCCCGGCGACCTTCTGGATCGTCGCCCTCTTCGTCTACGCCGGCATAGCCTCCCTGTTGCCCGTGTGGGTGCTGCTCCAGCCGCGTGACTACATCAATGGCGTCCAGCTCTTCGTCGGGCTCGGCATCCTGTTCGTCTCGGTGCTGCTGAGCGCCCCGGCGATCGTCGCCCCGGCCATCAACGACGCCGTGCCCGCGGGCACCCCGGACCTCCTGCCTCTGCTCTTCGTCACCATCGCGTGCGGCGCGATCTCCGGCTTCCACGGCATGGTCTCCTCGGGCACCACCTCGAAGCAGCTGGACAAGGAGACCGATGCCCGCTTCGTCGGCTACTTCGGCGCGGTCGGCGAGGGCATGCTCGCGCTCGGCGCGATCATCGCCGCCGTCGCGGGCTTCCGCACCCTGGCCGACTGGGAGGCCGTCTACAGCGCCTTCGGCCAGGGCGGTGTCGGGGCGTTCGTCGCGGGCGGCGGCGAGATCGTCAACAGTGGCCTGGGCCTGCCGGCCTCGCTGAGCTCGACGGTCCTGGCCACCATGGCGATCCTGTTCGCCGCTACCACCATGGACACCGGCGTGCGCCTGCTGCGCTTCGTCGTCCAGGAGGCCGGCGAGGTCGCAAAGGTGAAGATCAACAATAGTGTCGGCACCCTCATTGCGCTCGCCGCCGGTATGGCACTCACCTTCAGCCAGGGTGCCGACGGCGCCGGCGGCCTCCGTATCTGGCCGCTGTTCGGCACCAGCAATCAGCTGCTGGCCGCCCTGACCCTGTCCATCGTCGCGGTCATGCTGATCCGCAAGCGGCGCAACCCGGCGCCTGTGCTGGTGCCGCTCGCGTTCGTGTTCGTGATGGCGTTCTGGGCCGCGCTTGCGCAGCTCGGCGACCTCTACGAGGCCCGGGACTGGCTGCTGCTGGCCATCGACGTCGTCATCATCGTCGCCGCCGTGTGGGTCGCCTTCGAGGCGGCCGTCGCGATGCGGCGGGCGTCCCAGGAGCCGCCGGAGGCCCTTGACGCCGATGTGACGGAGAAAGCCGAGCTGAAGGGGTGACATCCCGCTGGGCCTCGCTCCGGGCCGGGCTGGAGGAGTTCTACGCCGGCCCCTACCGGCGTACCTTCGCCCGCGCCCGGCGCGAGGAGGACGACCTCTTCCGGATGGTCGTCCTCGCGGAGGCACTGGGCGTGCCTGACCCGGCGGCGTACTACACCGTCGAGCTGATGCCCGCCCTCTATGAGGACTTCCACGCCTGGCACCACCGGATGGGCATGGACCACTCGCCACTGGAGCATGTCGGATGCTGCTAGACCTCATCACCTCGCGCAGGGTCGTCTTCGTCGGCGGCAAGGGCGGGGTCGGCAAGACGTCCATCGCCGCGGCGCTCGCCCTCGGCCGTGCTGGGGCGGGCGCCCGCGTGCTGCTGGTTTCCACCGATCCCGCCCACAACCTCGGCCACCTCTGGGACCGCCCCGTGGGCGACGAGCCCGTGCGCCTCGCCGGCCCCGGGGACCTCGCCCCCGGGGCGGGGGCCGGGACGGAGGGTTACGTCGATGGGCTGGAGATCGACCCGGAGCGCACGGTCGAGCAGCACCTGTCTGCGGTCGCCGGGATGATCCGGCGGTTGCTCCCCGAGCGGATGCACGCACCGGCCGCCCGGCATCTGGAGCTGGCCCGACAGGCGCCCGGCACCCACGAGTCGGCGGTGCTGGAGCGGATCGCCGAGGCGGTGGAGCTCGGGGAGGAGGCGTACGACCTGGTCGTCTTCGACACCGCCCCGTCCGGCCACACGCTGCGGCTGCTTGCGCTGCCCGAGCAGCTCACCTCCTGGACCGAGACCCTGCTCGCCAACCGTGACCGGTCCGAACGGTTCGGCGCCGCGGTGCGCGGTCTCGGCGGCGCCGAGGAGACCGACCGCGACGCCGAGCTGCGACGGATCCTCGTACGCCGGCGCAACCGCTTTTCCCGGCTGCGCGAAGTGGTGACGGACCCGGCGCAGACCGGGTTCGTGGTCGTGCTGACCGCCGAGCTGCTCCCGATCGCCGAGACCATGGAGGTGTACGAGAAGCTCACCGGCCTCGGCGTCGACGTGGCCGCACTCGTCGCCAACCGCCGTTCCCCGGCGGACGCCGGTGAGCTGCTCGCCCGGCGCCGGAGGCAGGAGGACGAGCATCTCGTCCGGCTGCGGAAGCAGGTCCCGGACGTACCGCTGCTCGACGTGCCGTTGCTGCCGGGGGATCTGGTGGGCACGGAGGCGCTTGCCGCGCTGGCCGACCGGCTCGGACCCTCCTCTTCCTGAGTTTCCGGATGATTCCGGCACTACCTGCTGGTCCGTGGCGCGCGCCGAGCTGGCGATCGCGGTTCTTGTGGGTGTTGCCAGGCTGCGCCAGGGTGATCGCGCCCCCCTGCCGCGGCCTCGACCAGATCCGGCCGGTCCGGCCAACCGGCCGGGCCAGCAGGGCACTTCAGGAGGATCCGTGTTCGCACGACCGGCGCGCCTCGCCGCGCACCTGCTCGCAGTCGTCACCGCTCTGGTTACTGATGGCGCTTGCCGCGGTCGTACCCGCCGCCGACGCGCCCGAGGGCCGTTCCGTGTCGCTGCGGGTGGCGGCCTACAACATCCACCATGGCGCCGGCCCCGACGACGAGCTCGACCTGCGCTACATCAGTAAATCGCTGTCGGTGCTCAAGGCCGACGTGGTTGGCCTCCAGAAGGTGGACCGGCACTGGGCGAGCGCAGCGACTTCGTGGACCAGGCATGGTGGCTCGCCCAGTCCATCCCTGTCGCGGGCGACGAACTGGACAACGCCATCATCCAGCACACCAAGAAGGAGCACTCCCTCCTCGTGGGCGCCCCACAGCCGAACTGATTAAGACCACGACCGGTTCGGCGTACGGCCTCGACCCCGACGAGCACACCGAAATCCGCGGCCGGGACCTCGTCTCCGGGCTGCCGAAGACCGTCGTCATCTCCGCGGCCGAAGTCCGCAAGGCGATCGAGGAACCGGTCAACGCGATCGTTGACGCGGTCAAGACGACCCTCGAAAAGTGCCCGCCGGAGCTGTCCGGCGACATCATGGACTGCGGAATCGTGCTCACCGGAGGCGGCGCCCTGCTGCGCGGCCTGGGCGAGCGGCAGCGCCGCGAGACCGGCATGCCTATCCACATCGCCGTGGACCCGCTGAACAGCATGGCGCTCGGCTCCGGCAAGTGCCTCGAGGAGTTCGAGCCACTCCAGCAAGTGCTGGACGCCCAGCCGTGCAGATGACGCAACGTTGCAGGGGCAGACCTGTCCCGGGGGGAACGGGCCTGCCCCTGCACATCGGAGCCCGCGTACCCCCTCCACGCAGCGCGGGCCCCTTTGACTCCGCTGGGGTCACTCACCTCAGTGCACGGGGAGCCCAAGGTGTCACGGGTGAGGGGCCCCGGCCGGGACGTCATGGCCCCGTGAGACTCGGGGCCGCCTTCGCGTCACGAGCGCCGAGCTTCCGCACCTCAGAGCCAGGCCGACAGCCGTCAGACACCGAAATTGATCTCGGGGCTGTCAAGCTCGATGAGACGTGCCCGGAGACCAAAAGGAGCCGACCAAAGCAGGCGGGAAGATGCCGGACCTCCAGAGCAAGTTATGAAGGTTGCACGCGGTGCCCTGGATCCCTCCACCAGCATCGAAGCGACTGACCTCCGGCCAGTGCGCAGCATCTTGGTGGAGTGGAACTGGAAGGTGTGCAGCCACAACCCCAGCGGGAGCCGAGCTGACGGGGCAGCCAGTGTCTTTGACAGCCGTGAAGTTCGAGGAGTTCTGTCCGTAGCGGGAGTCGCAGCGAGTGCTCCGGCCCAGCCTCGTCGGCGGCTGCCGGGGCGCGTGACGCGACGTGCTGGGCGACCGCGTCGACCCCGGGACGGGCATAGCGCTCCAGGGAGCGGACGGAGGCGTGGCGGGACCGGGCCAGCAGCATCGGAGTGCAGGTGCCGTCCTCGGCATCGTGTGTCAGGGCACTGTGGCGTAGCCGGTGAAGCGTCCACCCATCCAGGTCCTCGATGTCCTCGGGTGATGCAAGGGCGTTGGCCAGCAGCCAAGTGTTCTCCTCGAGGATCTCCTCCTCAGCCCGGCGGTAGGAGAGCCGGGCCCGGCCGGTCTCCGGGCAGATATCGAGCGTGGGTGTTCCGGCCGGGGCCTTGCGGTCGGTGAGGAACAGCGGGCCGCGGGTGTGTCGGGCGATCAGACAGGGCAGGAGCTGGGCAGAGCCTGACTGCCAGTGAATCCACTCCGCCGCCCCGCCTTTGGCGGTGATCTTCCCCCGCTTGTCCTGCGGGTTCAGGTCTTCCACGTTCCAACACAGCACCTCGTCGGCCCTTGCGGCGGACTCGTAGAGCATCTTCCAGCACCTCTTCTCCCGCAGGGCCACGTCCAGGCGCCACAGGGCGGCGATCTGGTTCTGCGCGAGAGCCTTGGTGCGGTCGGGCGATGCCGGCCGACGTTCGATACCGATCGTTGGATCGGAACTGATCCAGCCCGACTCCCTGCTCGACGACTGTGATCTGCGACAGGCCGCATTCGAGGGCGGTAGCTATCGCGGAGGTTGGACGGCAGACGTGCGGCAGAGCAGCCTTCGGCGTCCTACGCCACACCGCATCCTCGGGAATCCATGCGTCACACCTCAGTCAAAGCTCAAGTACTGCTGGAAAGGCGCTAGTTACCCGTATCCGGGCATGGTCATGCTCAACGGGCGGTTTTCTCGCTACTTCAGGTGATAGTTCTCAAGCTGTCCTGCGGCACACGAAACGATCGTCCTACTCTCGTAACCGCCGGGGAGTTCCGGACATCGTGTGGCTCTGCTCTTCCGGGCTCGATCATCGTCAGGGGTTTGCATGATCCAGGCGTCGGCCGGTCGTGACCGGATTGGCCGCACTGCTCGCCTCGGCCGGCTGCGTGTCACGAAAGCCGGCCAGGCTCTGTCTGAGAGTGTGGTGGTGGCCGCCGTCGCCGTCATAGCGGGCGTGGTGCTGGCCGTCGTCGCGCCGGCAGGCATCGCCGTGCCGGCGGCACACGGGGCAGCCGCAGTCTCCCTCCTCGTACGCGCCCGGACCGTCGCGGGCAGAGTCCGCCTACGCCTCACGTTGTCCGCCATCTCGGTTGTCGCAGGCGGCCTTCACTATGTCCTCGTAGATCAGATGGGCGCGGCGCGCCATGCCGCGGGCGTCTTCCTTCCCATCGTCCGGGTGCTGGCATGCGTCGGGATCGCCGCATGCCTGGGGGGCGCTGTCGCTGCGATGGTCATGGCAGCCACGGAGAACGGTACGACCCTGATCCGGTTGCGGCGGCTGCTGGACGGCTGGCTGATCGCGGGGTCTTTGTTCACGGTGGGCTGGGTCCTGCTGCTGCATCGCGCCGACTGGGGCGGTGACGGATCGGCATCGTTCCTCGGTCTCGGCCGCGTGGTGGCGGACATCCTCGTGTTCGGGCTGCTGGTCGCCTTGCGGTTCTGCCTGCCGCACGCCCAGCGTACGGCGACCACGGTGGCCGTCCTGGCGCTTGCTGCTCTGGCCGCGGGCGACGTGCTTCGGATCCTGCCACCAGAGCCGGGCGCATGGGACGGGATCCCCCTGGCCGCGGCAGGCTCACTCGTCGGGCTGTTCCTCGTCGCCGTGGCGCCGTGGCTGCCAGGCGGCGTGAGCGTCGTGGGGTTCGACCAGCGGATGATGCCCGTCATCGGTGTGGTGGCGGCGTTCGTGCCCGTGGTCTTCTGTGCGCTGGCCATCGCCGCCCACAC
Organism: Streptomyces sp. NPDC002835; assembly: GCF_053591995.1. Lineage (NCBI taxonomy): Bacteria > Bacillati > Actinomycetota > Actinomycetes > Kitasatosporales > Streptomycetaceae > Streptomyces > Streptomyces sp. NPDC002835. The sequence goes on from NZ_JBSFUW010000059.1 coordinate 24,543, forward strand.
CGTCGCCAGCGGTCCCATCGATACGGTGATGTCGGCATTGGCGGGTTCGGTGCTTCTCGGGCTCGGCGTCCGCCAGGGTGTCATCCACGCCGACCACCTGAGAATCACGCATGAGTCCGCGGTACGCGAGGATCACTACCGAACGTTGGTCGACCGCACCTCCGACGTGATCACGATCGTCTCCCCGGACGAGCGTGTGCTGTACGTCAGCCCGGCCGCCCTCTGGGTCTACGGCTACCGACCTGAGGACCTTGTGGGCGCCCGCCTGCCCCTGTACACCCACCCGGACGACCGCGAGACGCTGATGCAAGCCGTCCAGATACTGCGGCAGGACGCCGAATCGGACATCCGCGGGCCGGGCCGCCGGGTGTCATGCCGGGTGCAGGCCGCCGACGGAAGCTGGCGCCACGTCGAATCGACGATCAACCACCACCCCGATGGACTGATCTTCATCAGTCGCGATGTCAGCGAGCGGGTCGCTCAGCAGGTGCAACTGGAGCGCCTGGCCTTCCACGACGCATTGACCGGCCTGCCCAACCGGGCCCTGTTCGCCGACAGGGTCGCCCACGCCCTGCGGAAGCGGACCACGGATGCGGCCCCGCCCGTGGTGCTCTACATGGACCTGGACGGCTTCAAAGCGGTCAACGACTCGGCAGGGCACGCGGCAGGGGACACCGTCCTGAGGCATGCCGCTCGTCGGCTCCAGGAATCCGTACGGGCGGGGGACACCGTGGCCCGCCTCGGCGGCGACGAGTTCGCGGCCCTCCTCGAGTGGGAGGCGGGAGCACATCCCCCTTCGAGTGCGAAAGAGGTCGCCCAGCGAATCCTGACCGCGCTGACGCAGCCGTACCCGATCGGCACCATGAAGGCAGAGGTGTCAGCCTCCATCGGCATGGCCGTGGCCGTACCGGGCATCACACCGGACCAGCTGCTGCACCAGGCCGACCTGGCCATGTACGTGGCCAAAGCCGCCGGCAAGGGCCGCATCCGCCTGCACCACACACAGCCCCCGCACGCTCACAGCGGCACACCGAACGGCTGACGAGACTCCGCCGCATGCGGATCGTGCGGCGGCCAGGCCGGTACCGCTAGTGCTGTGACCACATAGGTTCACCGGGTTGCTGCTGTTCACCTCGTGTCGTGTGGAGCGCTTTACCGTGGAGAGCAGGAAGCAGCCTCGCCGACCTCACCCGGGCCAGGCGGCTCCGCAGCCGTATGCTGCGGTCGTGCCCCCGGACGGGAAAGGTTCTTGCCATCATGAGACTCACGATCGGCAGAGTCCTGCTTATCGGGATGCTGCTCTGCGGCGGTCTGTCCGTTTGGGCGGCGGCGGCTGGCCGCAAGGCAAAACAGTGCTTGGAGGGACAGCTGCATCCGGACTTCAGCGGCGCCACGATCACCGGGCGGGGTTGTGAGGTGACAACGACTTCCGGTGAGACCCTGGTCGTGCCGATCTCCGGCCCGCCGTTCGAAGCCGGGGTGGCTGGGGCACTCGGGTTCGTCGTCCTGGGCATGGCGACCGTAGTCATTCTCGTCCGACGCGCACGTCGACGGTCGGTGGACCAGCGGTAGACGTAGCACTTGGCGCCCTTGCAGTGCCGTGGCAATCCCCGCATAGGTTCGCCGGGTTGCGTTCAGGCCGCGGCTGCGAGGGGGCGTCCGCCCCAGCGGATGCCTTTCTCGCTGCGGATGCGGGCGCGTTCCTTGCGTTCGGCGGCCAGGACGTCGCGGTGGCGGGCGTTGGCGTTGCGCCAGCGCAGGTAGGCGTGGAGGGCCCGGTCTGGACGGTGTGGTTGGGGTGGTTCGAGTTGGCGATGGTGAACTGCCTCAAGGGTCCGAAGTGGGCTTCGATCGGGTTCGCCCAGGAGGCGTAGGTCGGGGTGAAGCACAACTCGACCTTGTGCTTCTTCGCCCAGCGGCGGATGTCGGCGCCTTTGTGGGCGGACAGGTTGTCCAGGATCACGTAGATTGGGGCGCCGTCGGGCCGGGCGGCGCGGATCGACTTCAGTCCGGCCAGCGTGTTCACGGCTCCCTTCTTGCGGCGGTTGACGCCCCACAGGGTGTCGTCGCCGACCGAGTAGCAGCCGTGGAAGTACCGCACTCCGTGGGTGCGGTGGTAGGTCGCCGGCAGCCGGCCGGGACGCCCTTGTTCGGCCCAGCCCGAGCCCGCGGTGGGCAGGATTCCAAGAGGGCCGAACTCGTCGAACGCGAAGACGCGGTCCGGGAAGCGATCCAGGACTTCCTCGATGCGGTCGAGCTTGGCGTCGCGCTCGGGGTCCGGGGACTCCTTCCAGGTCTTGGTGCGCTGGAAGGTGACACCACGGCGGGCGAGCAGGCCGCGTAACGTCTCGCGGCCTATGCGGATCACCCGGCCGTGGACTTTGCGCAGGTATGCGGCGAGCTTGCGCAGCGACCAGCGGGTGAAGGGCTGGCCGAGCCTGATCGGGCGGATGGTGGCCGTCCGGACGACGAAGTCCTCGTCGTCACGACTGAGCAGGCGGGGACGGCCTCCCGCCCACTGAGGGTCCAGACAGGCCAGGCCGATCTCGTTGAACCGGTGGATCACATCCCGGACGGTGTCCTCGTCGGCCTGGACCAGCTGAGCGATCACCGGCACCCGGTTCCCGCCGGCCGAGGCCAGCAGCATCATCGCGCGGCGGACGAAGTCGATCACCACCTCCGGGTATTCGTCGGGCTTCGGAAACCGCCCCATCCGCTGATACGACTTCAGGGCCAGCAGTAGCGCGAGCTGATGGCCATCAGCGTCCATCCGCTCAGCCGCCCACGCCGCCGCCTCCCGCGTCGGCGAGAAGAACAGATGCAGCTCATGCGCGGTGATCACGGCCTCGGGACTGGTGGGCTCGCATGTTGGGGTGTCGCGCATTCAGGCTGGGATGCGGAGCGCTATCACTCTGCGTCGACCACTCATGCGGGGTCCCTGGGTCCGCGTTGAAGGCGACGGTGGCATGATCCGGGCCATGGATCAGCTTTCGTACTCGGCTGAATGGCTGTCACGGTGGCGTGACGAGACCACGCATGCGGTGAGCTCCATGGTTTTGACGTTCGAGGAGAAGAACGGCTACGAGCCGGGCACGAATGAAGTCCGGATCGCCAGTAAAGAGGATCTTCGGGCTGTCCATGACGGTGGCCGGGAGCTTCAGGGATTTGAGGATCTGCTGACGTTCTACGAGTCGATCGGGGAGGTCGTGCTGCCAGATGTGGGCAACGGCTTCTTCGTCCACTCGGCGTGCGATGTCCTGCACCGGGTCGAGGAGGAAGGGCCGGTCTCCCTCTCGGAAGCGGACGATCCTCATGGGATGGTGATCGCTTCGAATGGTGGCGGCATCCTCTATGTCGCAGACCGGGGCGGCGCGATCCACCGGTCTCGGACCGCGTCCCTGGACAGTGCAGAGTTCGACAAGGTCGCCGACAATCTGCCGCAGTTCCTTGAGCACGTCCGCCGCTGCGTCGTCCGTTTCGTGGAAGCGGGCGAGACGGGAGATCTGTAGCGATCACCGGCTGTGGTCGCCGGGGGCGTATCGGCTCCAAGTTCCGCCGGCTTCGGTGACCAGGCGGGTGGCGGTCTTGTCGTGGTAGCCGAGTGCCTTCGCGATGACGGGGGCCGGGGCTTGGAGGACAAGTTGGCGGATCGCGGAGGTCCTGCCGCGCTGTGGCGGGACACCGATCTCGCGTAGGTGGGCCTGGAGGCTGCCCGGGTTCATCGGCTGCCCCGGTTGGCGGCCGGGGATGAGACATGCTCACGGAAGGTCTGCCGGCAGCCGCGCGTGGGACAAACCAAGCGCCGCACCCGCACCCGCACCACCACCCGCCGTCCGTCGACCGGCACGTCGGCCACCGTCCGCAGATGAGATCCGTGCACCCGCCCCGACGACGCCCCGCACACCGGGCAGACCACGGTGCCCTGCGGAGTCCGTGCCCGCAGTACGATCCGCTCGCCTCGTCGGCCACATCCTCTATGACCAGCCGGGGAAAGACCTGAAAACACCGTCTGCACAAGCTGATTGACATCCTCCACACGTACGTCAACGACCCTCACAACTCTCCGTCACCATCGAAAGTGAGACAGGGCCGTTGACCGTACAGACCCCGGATCGGGAGGAGCCGACGGCGTCCGCTGCCGCGTGCAGGCCCGAGCGGTTTCGCGCCCATCGGGCGACAGTCGATGTGGCACTCGGGCCGCCGCTTTCATC